>JBPPMN010000037.1:0-4179 GCA_051306055.1 Acidimicrobiales bacterium | reverse complement strand
GGCGGTTGCTGTAGAGCCAGTCCTGGAAGAGGGCGTCGAGCTCCTGGCCGCTGATCTCTTCCGCCAGGGCGATCAGATCCTCGGTGGAGGCGGTGCCGTCGTCGTGGGCCCCGAACCAGGCCGGCAGCACGGCGAAGAAGGCCTCGTCGCCGATCTGCTCCCGCAGGGCCTGGAGCGCCATGGCGCCCCGCACGTACACCGTGCCGCTGAACAGCTCGTCGGGGCCGGGGTCGCCGGCGGGGCGGTCGAGCCCGCGGCTGCCCTGGTAGCTGCGGGCCACCTCTGCCGCGTCGGCCACGCCCGTGCGCTCCAGCCACAGCCACTCGGAGTAGGTGGCGAAGCCCTCGTTGAGCCAGATGTCCTTCCACGTCGCCGGGCTCACCGCGTTGCCCACCCACTGGTGGGCCAGCTCGTGGAGGAGGATCTGGTCGGACCCCCGGCCGCGCGTGGCCAGGTCGGACCCGATGATGGTGAGCGTCTGCGTCTCGAGGGCGAAGCCGAGGGGCGGAGCGACGGCCAGCACGCCGTAGACCTCGAAGGGGAAGGGCCCGTAGACGTCCTGCATCAGCTCGAGCATCTCAGCCGTGCGTGCGGTGGTGTCGGTGGCGGCGTCGACCAGCGAGCGGTGGAAGGCGTGGCGCACCACGACGTCGCCCACCGCGCCGGCGTCGATCAGCTCGAGATCGCCGATGGCGATCTGCAGCAGGTAGCTGGCCATCTCGTCGCGGGCCTCGTAGGTCCACCGGCGGGTGCCGTCGCCCGCTGGCTCTTCAGCCACCAGGAGCCCGCTGGCCGCGACGGTCTGGTCGTCGGGCGCGGTCACCTCGATCGTGTAGCTGGCCTTGTCGGTGGGGTGGTCGTTGACCGGGTAGAAGGTGGCCGCCCCCGACGGCTCCGACACCACGAAGGCCTCGCGGCCGTGGGTCTGCCACCCCACCTCGAACAGCGTGGTGCCCTCGCTGATGGGCTCGGGCACGCCGCCGTAGTCCACGACCGTGGTGAAGGCGGTCCCCTCCTCGATGCCCGCGGCGGGTGAGACGACCAGCTCGCGGCCTTCGTGGCGCACCGCCGCCGGCTCGCCGTCGACCTCCACCGAGGCCACCTCGAGGCCGGCCAGATCGAGGTTGAACTGGCTGAGATCCTGCTCGGCGGTGGCCTCGATGGTGGTGGTGCCCTCCAACGAGCCGGCGTCGGCCAGCCAGGTGAGCTCCAGCGTGTAGTGCGCCACGTCGTAGCCGGTGTTGCCAAGACCGGGGAAGTACGGATCGCCCACCCCGGCCTCGCCAGGCGTGCCGACGACCGGCGCCAGCGTGGTGGTCGACAGGCGCTCCACCGCCGTGGTGGTCGTCGTGGGGGCGGGGGTGACGCTGTCGTCGTCGCCCAGGCGGGGCACGAGCGCCACGGCCGTGCCGACCAGCAGGAGGAGGCCGAGCACGGCAGCGAGGAGACGGCGCGACACGCCCGTCAGCCTGGCAGACGCCACCGCTCGCGCCGGTGCAGCGCCCGATCTGGGCTACACCTGCGCCATGCCTTCCGATCTCGTGCTCGTCACCGGTGCCACCGGCTACATCGGCGGGCGCCTCGTGCCGGAGCTGCTGGAGGCCGGCTACCGGGTGCGCTGCCTCGTGCGGTCGCCGGGCAAGCTGGCGGGCGAGCCGTGGCTCGACCGGGTCGAGGTGATCGAGGGATCGCTCACCGAGGCCGACGTCGTTGCCAGCGCCCTCGAGGGGTGCTCGGCGACCTACTACCTGGTGCACTCGATGGGCGGGAAGGCCGACTTCGCCACCCACGACCGCCAGGTGGCCCAGACGTTCCGGGAGGCGGCCGATGCCACGCCCGGCCTCCAGCAGATCGTGTACCTCGGCGGTCTGGGCGACGAGAGCGACGCCGAGCTGTCACCGCACCTCACCAGCCGCCACGAGGTCGGCCGAGTGCTGGCCGCCGGCTCGGTGCCGGTCACCGAGCTGCGGGCCGCGGTCATCATCGGCTCCGGGAGCGCCAGCTTCGAGATGCTGCGCAACCTCACCGACGTTCTGCCGGTGATGGTGACCCCCCGCTGGGTGTCGACCCGCTGCCAGCCGGTGGCCATCCGCGACATCCTCCACTGGCTGGTGGCGTCGCTGCGCACCCCCGAGGCGAGGGGTCGGGTCCTCGAGGTGGGCGGGCCCGAGGTGGTCACCTACGAGGAGATGATGCGCACCTACGCCGAGGTGGCCGGCCTCCGTCGGCGGCTGGTGCTGCGGGTGCCGCTGCTCACCCCCCGCCTGTCGTCGCACTGGGTGGGGCTGGTCACGCCGCTGCCGCTCGGCCTGGCCCGGCCGCTCATCGACAGCCTGGTCAACGAGGTCGTGGTGCGCGACGACGCCCTCCAGCAGACCATGCCGCACGACCCGCTCCCCTTCCGAGAGGCCGTGGAGCTCGCCGTGCGGCGGGTGTCGGACCTGGCGGTGCCGTCACGGTGGTCCGACGCCACGCTGCCGGGCCGCACACCGGCCGACCCGCTGCCCACCGACCCCGACTGGGCGGGCGGCACCCTGCTCTCCGACGAGCAGTCGGCCACCACCGCCGCCGACCCGGAGGCGCTCTATCGGGTGGTCTCGGGCATCGGCGGCGACCGGGGCTGGTACGTCACGGACTGGTTGTGGGGCATCCGTGGCACCATCGACGTGCTGATCGGCGGGGTGGGCATGCGTCGGGGCCGGCGGCACCCCGACGACCTGCGGGAGGGCGACGCCCTCGACTTCTGGCGGGTCGAGGTGGCCGACGCGCCCCACCTCCTGCGCCTGCGGGCCGAGATGCGCCTCCCCGGCGATGCGTGGCTCGAGTGGCGCATCGATGCCGAGGGCAACGGGTCGGTCCTGCACCAGCGGGCCCTCTTCCACCCGCGCGGCCTGCCCGGGCGCCTCTACTGGTACGCCCTGGTGCCCTTCCACGCGCTCATCTTCAAGCGCCTGTGCCAGCGCCTGGCCGACGCCGCGGCGGCCGGCTGACCCGACTCCCGCGACCGCACACGCCCGCGGGCTCAGGGCTCGTGGCGCTCGACCGTCCGCTCGGTGGCTCGGTGGCGGTTGACGGCGCTGAGGACGGCGCGGAGCGAGGCGGTGAGGATGCTCTCGTCGAGCCCCACCCCCCAGCGCACCTCGCCGTCGGGGCCCTGGGTCTCCACGTAGGCCGCGGCGGTGGCGTCGGTGCCGGCGCTCACGGCGTGCTCGCTGTAGTCGACAACCTCGAGGTCGATGCCGAGGTCGGCCTGCAGCGCGGCCACGAAGGCAGCCAAGGGCCCGGTGCCCGACCCGTGCAGCGTGTGGTGCTCACCCATCACCGTGACCTGGGCGGTCACCGTGGACCCGGCATCGCCGGTGGTGATCTCGTGGCTCAGGAGCTGCACCTCCGCCTCGGGGTGCAGGTAGGTGTCCTCGAAGGCCAGCCACACCTCGGCGGCGGGGATCTCGGTGCCCGTGTCCTCGGTGATCGTCTGGATCGTCTTCGAGAACTCGATCTGCAGCCGCCGGGGCAGGTCGAGGCCGTGCTCGGTCTTCATCAGGTAGGCCACGCCGCCCTTGCCGCTCTGGCTGTTCACCCGGATGACCGCCTCGTAGGTGCGGCCGACGTGCTTCGGGTCGATGGGCAGGTACGGGACCCCCCACTCCTCGTAGTCGCCGTAGCCGAGGGCGTCGAAGCCCTTCTTGATGGCGTCCTGGTGGCTGCCGGAGAAGGCCGTGTAGACGAGGTCGCCGGCATAGGGGTGCCGAGGGTGCACGGGGAGGCGGTTGCAGTACTCGGCCACCCGACGCAGCGCGTCGATGTCCGTGATGTCGAGCTCCGGGTCCACGCCCTGGCTGAACAGGTTCATGGCCAGGGTGACGACATCGACGTTGCCGGTGCGCTCGCCGTTGCCGAACAGCGTGCCCTCCACGCGGTCGGAGCCCGCCATGACGCCGAGCTCGGCGGCGGCGACGGCGCAGCCGCGGTCGTTGTGCGGGTGGAGTGACAGCACGACGGAGTCGCGATCGGGCACGGTCCGCAGGAACCACTCGATGGTGTCGGCGTAGATGTTGGGCGTCGACATCTCGACCGTCGCGGGCAGGTTGAGGACGAGGGGGCGCTGCGGCGTCGGCTCGAAGACGTCCGTGACGGCCTCGCAGACCTCGAGCGCGAAGTCGAGCTCGGTGCCGATGA
>JBPPMN010000342.1:0-17036 GCA_051306055.1 Acidimicrobiales bacterium | reverse complement strand
CGCGGTTCCCGCCACCGACCCCGGGTTCAGCTACACGAAGATCGAGACCATGGTCAACGCGTCGACGTTCAACACCTTCTACGACGACGTGCGGGTCGGGGACGACGCCATCATCGGCGAACTGCACGGCGGCTGGAACCTCATCACCAACCAGCTCAACTACGAGCGGGTCTCGCTCGGACCTCCTGGCACGGTCGAGCGGATCTACGACGAGGTGCGGGCCTGGACGCAGGACACCAAGCTCCCCGACGGCCGGCGGGTGATCGACCAGGAGTGGGTGCAGGTGAACCTGGCCCGCGTCCACGCCAAGCTCGAGTTCGTGAAGCTCATCAACTGGAAGGTCGCCGCGGCCGGCGGCGCCAACCCCGCGGATGCCAGCGCCACCAAGGTGTACGCCACCGAGTTCTACACCGAGGCCTACCGCCTGCTGATGGAGGTGCTCGGCCCCACTGCCTACCTGGCCCGGGGCTCGAGCGCCGCGCTGCTGGCCGGACGCCTCGAGCGGGCCTTCCAGGGCTGCCTGATCCTCACCTTCGGGGGCGGCGTCAACGAGGTCCAGCGCGACCTCATCGCCCTGTTCGGTGCCGGCCTGCCCAGGGTCCCGAGGCACTGACCATGGACTTCACCCTCACCGACGACCAGCAGGCCATCCGCGACCTCGCCGCCCGGATCCTCAGCGAGCGGCTCCCTTCGGAGCGGCTGCGCGAGCTGGAGCACACCGACACCTGGTTCGCCGACGACGTCTGGCTGGAGCTGGCCAAGGCCGACCTCCTCGGCATCGCCTTGCCGGAGGCCGACGGCGGTGGCGGCTACGGCCTCATCGGCGCCAGCCTCATCGCCGAGCAGGTCGGCCGCACGGTGGCCCCGGTGCCGTACCTCTCCTGCATCGTCGGCGCGGCCCTCCCGCTGGCCGAGTTCGGCTCCGAAGAGCAGCGCCGGTCGTTGCTCCCCGGAGTGATCGACGGCTCGAGCACCCTCGGGGTCGCCCTCTACGAGCCCGACGACCTCGCCGTGCCCGTGGTGCCGTCCACCACCGCCACGGCCGTCGACGGCGGCTGGCGCATCGACGGCGAGAAGGCCCTGGTGGTCGGGGCCGACCGCACCCGAGCGCTGTTGATCCCGGCCCGAACGGGCGACGCGTCCTCAGCGGTGTACCTCGTGGATCCGGCGGCCACGGGCGTCACCCTCACCCGGCAGGTGGCGGTCACGGGAGAGCCTCAGTGGACCGTGCGGCTCGACGCCGTCACGGTCGCCTCCGATGCCATGGTGGGGGGCGAGCACCAGGGCCGGGAGATCGTCGAGTGGATCACCGACCGACTCGGCGCCTGCATCTGCGCCACCCAGACGGGTGTGTGCGAGGAGGCCCTCGCCATCACCGCCCGCTACGTCTCCGAGCGTGAGCAGTTCGGCACCAAGCTGGGCACGTTCCAGGCCGTGGGCCAGCGGGTCGCCGACGCCTACATCGACACCGAGGCCATTCGCCTCACCACGCTCCAGGCTGTGTGGCGGCTCTCGGAGGGCCTCGAGGCGACCAACGAGCTCATGACGGCCAAGTTCTGGGCCGCCGAGGGAGCCCAGCGGGTCGTCCACGCGGCCCAGCACCTCCACGGCGGGATCGGCGTCGACCTCGACTACCCGATCCACCGCTACTTCCGATGGGCCAAGGTGCTCGAGCTCACGCTCGGCGGCGCCACGCCCTCGCTGCTCCGCCTCGGAGCCAACCTGGCCGCCACTCCCGTGGGGGCCTGAGTACGCTCGGCCGTCGCACGGCCGGACCACCACCGCACAAGCATCCGCACCACCGTTCACATCAGCACCCAGGGGGAACCAACTTGAAGATCACCCGAGCCCGCGCTGTCGCACTGGCGCTCATGCTCGTCGCCACCGCAGCCTGCTCGCGCGACGACGGCGACACCGCCGCCGAGAGCGACGGCACCACCACCACGGCGGCCGAGTCCGACGGCGGTGAGGGCGGGGAGGACGCCACGCTGCTGGCCAACGGTGGCTTCGGCGACCTGGAGGCCGTGTGCCAGGACGGCGACGCCTCGGGCGCCACCGCCACGGGCGTCACCGACACCTCGATCACGGTCGGCACGATGACCGACAAGGGCAGCATCGTCCCCGGGCTCAACGAGGAGATGTACGACACCGCGGTGGCCTTCACCGAGTGGTGCAACGAGCAGGGTGGCATCCTCGGCCGGGAGCTGATCCTCTCCGACGTCGACGCCAAGCTGTTCGACTACGAGCCGGCCGTCACCGACGCCTGCGGCCGCGACTTCGCCCTGGTGGGCGGCGGCGCGGTGTTCGACGAGGACCCCAACGGCGTGCGGGTGGGCTGCGACCTCCCCAACATCGCCGGCTACGTGGTGTCGGCCGAGGGTCGCACCGCCGAGCTGCAGGTGCAGCCGATCCCGAACCCCATCTACAACATCGCGATGGGTCGCTACCCCGCCGCCCTGCGCGAGTTCCCCGAGAGCGGCGACCGCTACGGGGTGATGGCCTCTGCCATCCCGTCGGTGCTGCTCGTGAAGCAGCAGTCGATCGAGACGGCTGAGTCCTTCGGCATGGAGCTGGTCTACGAGTACGACTACCAGACGCAGGGCGAGACGGGCTGGGCCAACTTCGTGCGGGAGATGGAGGCGGCCGACGTGAAGATCCTGGAGTTCATCGGCCAGCCGCAGAACCTGATCGAGCTCACCGACCAGATGGACATCGCCGGCTGGTACCCCGACGTCATCATGCTCAGCGCCAACTTCTACGACGACCTCTACCGCCAGGGTGCCACCGCCGAGCCCAACCTCTTCATCCAGTCGGTCTTCCACCCCCTGGAGCAGGCAGCCGACAACAAGGCGACGCAGGACTACCTCGACCTGATGGAGCAGTACAACCCCGACGGCAAGATCGCCCTGCTCGGCATGCAGGGGCTCTCGTCGTGGCTCCTCTTCGCCGAGGCGGCCACCGAGTGCGCCTCCGACCTTACGGCCGAGTGCCTGCTGGAGCAGGCCGAGACCCAGACCGACTGGACCGGCGGCGGGCTCCACTCCCGCCAGACCCCCGGCAACACCGAGCCCAGCCCGTGCTTCCTGATCCTCGGGCTGGAGGCGGAGGGCTTCGTCTACAACGAGCAGGCCACCGCCCCCGACGAGGGCATCTACAACTGCGCCGACGAGAACGTGGTCGAGATGACCGGCGACTACGGCGTGCCGAGGCCGGAGGCCTGATCGGCGCCGGGGGACTGGCGCGATGGAAGAGCTCCTGAGCAACACGGTCCTGGGTCTCAGCACCGCGGCCGTCTTCGCCCTCGCGGCGAGCGGCCTGGTGCTGACCTACACCACGACCGGCATCTTCAACTTCGCCCACGGCGCCATCGGGATGCTGGGGGCGTTCACCTACTGGCAGCTCCACGTCGACTGGGGCTGGCCGGTGCCGTTGGCCCTGGCCGCCGTGCTCCTGGTGGCCGCCCCGCTCCTGGGGGTGGTGATCGAGCGGGTCATCATGCGCGCCCTGACCGACACGCCGGAGACCATCCGGATCGTGGTCACGGTCAGCCTGCTCGTGGCGCTCCTCGGGCTGGGCACGTGGATCTGGCCCGCGCAGTCGGTCTACCGGGTGCCTCTGCTGTTCCCCGGGGAGCGAGCGACCTTCTTCGACGTCAACATCACCTACCACGACCTCACCGCCTTCTTCGTGGCCATCGCGGTGGCCGTCGGGCTCCGTCTGCTGCTCTTCCGCACCCAGGTGGGTCTCGACATGCGGGCCACCGTCGACAGCCGTCCACTGGCCATGCTCCACGGGGCCCGCCCCAACCGCTCTGCGGCCATCGCCTGGGCCATCGGCTGCTCGCTCGCCGCGCTGGCCGGGATCCTGATCGGCCCGGCCAGCGGGCAGCTGTCGCACACCAACCTCACGCTGCTCATCGTGAGCGCCTACGCCGCGGCGATGATCGGCCGACTGCGGAGCCTGCCGCTCACGTTCGCGGGGGCGGTGTTCCTGGGCCTGGCCGACTCCTACGCCATCGGCTACCTCCCCAGCGGCAACCCCTACCTGTCGACCTTCCGGTTCGTCATCCCGGTGGTGGTGCTGTTCATCGTGCTGGTGGTGCTGCCCAACCCCCATCTGCGCACGCGATCGGCCAGCAGCTCCCGCGAGGAGATCCCGTTGCCGTCGTGGCGAGGCGCGCTCATCACGGCGGGGGTGGTCGTCCTGGTGGGCTTCGTGCTGGCCGGCCTCCTCGGTGATGCCGATGCGCTGCGTGCCGCGCGGGTGTTCGGCGTGGCGCTCATCGCCCTCTCGCTGGTGCCCCTCACCGGCTTCGCCGGCCAGGTGTCGCTGTGCCAGATGAGCTTCGCCGCCATCGGCGCGCTGGTGATGGCCCACCACGGCCAGGGGGGCAACCCGGCCGCCCTCCTGCTGGCGGCCGTGGTGTGCGCGGTGGTGGGGGCCATCGTGGCCCTGCCCGCCCTGCGGTTGTCCGGCCTCTACCTGGCGCTGGCCACCGCGGCCTTCGCCGTCTTCCTCGACCGCTGGGTGTTCATCTTCCAGTCCTTCGAGCTCGGGCCCTGGACCATCAAGATCTTCGAGGGCGGCGTGGTGGCGGTGGCGCCCCTCGACATCCCCGGGGTCGACACCACCGATCGCCAGACCCAGCTGGTCATGCTCGCCTGCATCGCCGCCCTGCTGTACCTGCTCGTCGTGGCGGTCCGTCGCAGCGGCTTCGGTCAGCGCCTGCTGGCCATGAAGGACAGCGAAGCTGCCTGCGCCACCCTTGGCCTCGACCTCACCCGGCTGAAGCTGGCCGTCTTCGCCCTCTCCGCGGCCATGGCCGGCGTGGGTGGAGCGCTCTACGCCGGCACGCTCGGCTCGGTCAGCCCGGAGCGCTTCAACCTGTTCGAGAGCCTGCCCCTCCTGCTGATCACCGTGGTGGGCGGCATCGGCACGGCGGCGGGCCCGCTGTTCACGGGCGTCATCCTCGGCGGCTTCCCCATCGCCATCGCGGTGTGGCCGTTCCTCGAGAACCTCAACCGCCTGCTCCCCGGCACGATGGGCATCGCGCTGGGGCGCAACCCCAACGGCGCCGTGCGCGACATCGCCTCCAGCTACGGCATCCTCTCCCAGGCTCCGGTGGCCCTCGTCGGGCTGGTGGCCACCGTGGCCACCGCCACCGCGCTGGCGCTCGCCGGCACCCTCACCGGGTGGGGGCTCACCTTCACCCTGGTGCTGGCGCTGGTGGCCTGGCCCCAGCTGGCCACCACCCTCGTCGGTCGGCGTGAGACCACTGACGACGGGCCGTCGCCCCTGGAGTGGGCCGGCATCGACCGACCGCTCACCGCCGACGAGCTCCGCGAGCTCGACGAGGTGCTCGGGCTCGAGGAGGCGCGCCGATGAGCGCCCTCAGCGTGGAGGGGGTCTCGGTGAGCTTCGGCGGGCGAGCCGCCCTGACCGATGTGAGCATCACCGCCGAGGCCGGCACCGTCACCGGCCTCATCGGTCCCAACGGCGCGGGCAAGACCACGTTGTTCAACGTGATCTGCGGCCTCGAGACACCCAATCGAGGGACCATCAGCATCGGGGGCGGCGACGTCACCCGGCTGGCCCCGTTCAAGCGAGCACGCCGCGGCCTGGCCCGCACCTTCCAGCGCCTCGAGCTCTTCGGCCTGCTCACCGTGCGGGAGAACGTCCGGCTGGCGGCCGACGTAGCCCGCCGACCGGGTCCCGATGCGGTGGCCGACGCGCTCCTCGAGCGGATGGGCCTCAGCGCGGTGGCCCACCAGCGCTCCGACCGCCTCCCCACGGGGCAGGCGCGCCTGGTGGAGCTGGCTCGGGCGCTGGCCACCGACCCTGCCGTCCTCCTGCTCGACGAGCCGGCCAGCGGCCAGGACGAGAACGAGACCGCCGCCTTCAGCGCCATGCTGGGGGAGGTGGCCGCGGAGGGCGTGGCCGTGGTGCTGGTGGAGCACGACATCCACCTGGTGATGGAGGTGTGCGCCCACATCCACGTGCTCGACCTGGGCCGCGTGATCGCCAGCGGCCCGCCCGCCGCGGTGCAGCGCGACCAGGAGGTCCTGGCGGCCTACCTGGGGTCGGCACCGTGAGCGCCCCGCTGCTGTCGGTGCAGGGCGTGCGGGCGGCCTACGGACCCATCGAGGTGCTCCACGGGATCGACCTCGACGTCCCCGCCGGATCGGTGGTGGCCATCCTCGGACCCAACGGTGCCGGGAAGACCACGTTCCTGTCCGTGCTGGCCGGGCTGCACCCCGCCACCAGCGGCACCGTGCGCCTGGCCGGGCGGATGGTGAAGGGCGCCCGCCCCGACGCGCTGGCCCGGGCCGGGCTGTGCCTGATCCCCGAGGGGCGGGGGATCTTCCCCAACCTCACCGTGGCCGAGCACCTCCGCATGGCCCGCCACTCGGGCCGCCGCCTCGACGACATCGAGGCCGAGACCTACGAGCGGTTCCCGCGGTTGGCCGAGCGCCGCAGCCAGCTGGCCGGGACGATGTCGGGCGGGGAGCAGCAGATGCTGGCCCTGGCCCGGGGACTGGCCACCGACCCGGCCCTCCTGCTCCTCGACGAGCTGTCGATGGGCCTGGCCCCGCTGATCGTGGAGGAGCTCTACGCCCAGGTCGCCGCCATCGCCGCCACCGGCGTGTCGATCGTGGTGGTGGAGCAGTTCGCCCGGGCGGTGCTCGGCGTGGCCGACCTGGCCGCCGTGCTCGTCCACGGCCGCATCGGGGCCCTCGGCGCCCCGCACGAGATCGAGGCCGACCTGGCCGCCGCCTACCTCGGCACCACCGCCGACCGACCCACGGAGCACTGAT
This sequence comes from Acidimicrobiales bacterium, assembly GCA_051306055.1. GTDB lineage: Bacteria > Actinomycetota > Acidimicrobiia > Acidimicrobiales > VFJN01 > VFJN01. The sequence goes on along the minus strand of JBPPMN010000342.1, from coordinate 10,221 downwards.
GCAAGGACAACCCGATCGGATCGAGCAGTTCAAGGCCGACATCGCCGAGCTGCGCATCACCGACCCCTCGGCCGGTCGCGACCAGCGAGCGGTGCGCCTGGGGATCGCGGCCATGGTGATCGGCGTCCTGCTCGGCGTCTACGCCTACACGCTCTCCTACGGTGCGCCCTCGAACAACCCGGCCGCCCAGCAGCGCGATGCCCTGGTGGTGGCGCTCATCGGCGTCTCGCTGGCGGTGAGCGGTGGCGCGCTGTACCTGAAGGGTGCGCTGGCGTCGTTCCTGCGCTTCTGGCTGGTCCGCGACCTCCACGAGCGACGGGCCCAGACCGATCGGCTGCTGGCCGGGCTGGAGGGCAGGGATCCGGCCGCCGAGGGCGAAACCACCTGACATGGCTCTGCTCGAGGTGCGAGGCGTCAACGTGCGCTTCGGCGGTCACGCCGCGGTGCGCGACGTCGACCTCGACTGCGACGCCGGCGAGATCACCGGCCTGATCGGCCCCAACGGCGCGGGGAAGACCACCACCTTCAACGTGATCACCGGCCTCCAGGACACCGTCAGCGGCACCGTCCGCCTCGACGGCAAGGACATCACCAGCACCAAGGCCCACCGCCGGGCGCGGCAGGGCATCGCCCGCACCTTCCAGCGCCTCGAGGTGTTCGGGTCGCTGTCGGCCCGCGACAACATCCTCACGGCGGCCGAGATCCGCCGCTCGTGGTCGCGCGACCGCCACGCCGATCCCCAGGCCGAGACCGACGCCCTCCTCGAGCGCACCGGTCTGCGGGAGGTGGCGGGGGAGCGGGTCGACGCCCTCCCCACGGGCCTGGCGCGGCTGGTGGAGCTGGGGCGGGCGCTGGCCACCCGTCCGCGGGTGCTGCTGCTCGACGAGCCCGCCTCCGGTCTCGACGAGACGGAGTCCGAGGCCTTCGCCGACCTGCTGCTGGAGCTGGCCGACGACGGCATGGCCATCCTGCTGGTGGAGCACGACGTGCAGCTGGTGATGCGGGTGTGCACCCGGATCCACGTGCTCGACTTCGGTGCCGTCCTCGCGGTGGGCAGCCCTGATGAGATCCAGGCCGACCAGGCCGTGCTCGACGCCTACCTGGGTGCACCCACCGAGGCACCGGCGTGAGCACGCTGGAGCACGCCAGCCCCAGGGAGGTGGCCGAGCCAGCGCCGGCGGTGCTCGAGCTCCGCGACGTGCGGGCCGCCTACGGGCGGATCGAGGTGCTGCACGGCGTCGACCTCGTCGTGCCCCGAGGCGCCGTGGTGGCCCTCCTCGGCCCCAACGGCGGTGGCAAGACCACCACGCTGAAGGTCGCCAGCGGCCAGATCGTGCCCACCGCCGGGTGCGTCCACCTGGCCGGGCGCCACATCAACGGGGCCGCTCCCGATGCGCTGGCCCGCATCGGCGTGTGCACGATCCCCGAGGGCCGGGGCGTGTTCCCCAACCTCACCGTGCGCGAGAACCTCCGCATGGTCACCTTCGGCGGCGTGGAGCAGGCCGAGGTGGAGGAGCGGGCCTTCGCACAGTTCCCCCGGCTCGGAGAGCGCCGCCACCAGCTGGCCGGCACCATGTCGGGCGGCGAGCAGCAGATGCTGGCCATGGCGCGCGGCCTGGCCGTGAACCCCCGCCTCCTGTTCCTCGACGAGCTCTCGATGGGGCTGGCCCCGCTGATCGTGGGTGAGCTCTACGAGGTGGTGGCCGCCATCGCCGAGAGCGGCGTGTCGATCCTGGTGGTGGAGCAGTTCGCCCGCACCGTGCTCGGTGTGGCCGACTACGCCGCCATCATGCTCCACGGCCGGATCACCTCGGTGGGGCAGCCCGAAGACATCGCCCCCGAGCTCGAGGCGGCCTACCTGGGCGCCGGCTGACACCGGCACCCAGGCAGCCTCCAGGCTCGCTACGGGATGATGGTCTTGAGCTCGAGGTAGTGCTTGAGGCCTTCGGCGCCGAACTCGCGCCCGATGCCGCTGGCCTTGAAGCCGCCGAACGGGGCCACGAAGTCCATCGAGTACTTGTTGACGCCGTAGGTCCCGGTGCGGACGCGGCGGGCGACATCCATGCCCACCTCCTGGTCGCCGGTCCACACCGACCCGGCCAGGCCGAACTCGCTGTCGTTGGCGATCCGCACGGCGTCGTCGACGTCGTCGAAGGGGATCACGGCCAGCACCGGCCCGAAGATCTCCTCCTGGGCGATGCGCATCGAGTTGTCGACGTCGGCGAACACGGTGGGCTGGACGTACCAGCCCTTCTGGTGGCCGTCGGGCCGGCCGTTGCCGCCCACCACCACGCGGGCGCCCTCCTCCTGGCCGAGGGCGATGTACTTCTCCACCCGCTCCTGCTGGCGTTCGGCCACCAGCGGGCCGATCTCGGTGGCCGGGTCGTCGGGATCGCCGACGGTCATGCCGGCCACCATCTCGCCCAGGGCGTCGACCACGTTGGCGTAGTTGTCGCGTGAGGCGAGGATGCGGGTCTGGGCGACGCAGGCCTGGCCGTTGTTCATGAGCGAGGCGAACTTCAGGCCCTCCACGGTGGCGGCCAGATCCGCGTCGTCGAGGATGATGGCAGCCGACTTCCCGCCCAGCTCGAGGCTCACCCGCTTGAGCTGCTCGCCGCAGATGGAGGCGATGGTGCGGCCGGCCGCGGTGGAGCCCGTGAAGGCGATCTTGTCGACGCCCCGGTGGCGCACCAGGTGCTCGCCCACCTCCCGGCCGGCCGGGATCACGCTGACGACGCCCTTCGGGATGCCCGCCTCCTCAAGAAGCTCGGCCATCAGCATGGCGTCGAGCGGGGTCTCGGGGGAGGGCTTGATCACGATGGTGGAGCCCGAGAGCAGGGCCGGGGCCAGCTTCGACATGGTGACGAACTGGGGCACGTTCCACGGCACGATGGCCCCCACCACGCCGACGCCCTCGGAGCGCACGATCACGGGGGAGCCCATCACGCCGTTGCGCTCCTCCTCCCACTGGTGCTCCTGGGCGGTCTGGATGAAGGAGTTGAGCATCATCCAGGGGGCCGGGCTCTGGGCCAGCTGGGAGAAGCTGATGGGCGAGCCCATCTCGGTGGTGATCACCTGCGCCATGTCCATCATGCGGGCGGCGTAGACGTCGCTGAAGCGCTGCACGGCGGCGATGCGCTCCTCGGGGGACATCCGCGGCCACTCACCCTCGTCGAAGGCGGTGCGAGCCGCAGCCACGGCGCGGTCGATGTCGGCCGTGGTGCCCTCGGGCACCCGTCCCACCACCTCCTCGGTGTGGGGCGAGATCACGTCGATCACGTCGGAGCCGGCGGGATCGACCCACTCGCCGCCGATGAAGAGCTTCTCGTGGACCTGCATGTCGTTGACTCCTGTTGCTTGCGGACGGTGAGGGGGTGGTCAGACTGAGATCTCGCCGCGGGCGACCTTGGCGGCCCACGGGTAGTCGGGCTTGCCGCTGGGGGAGCGCACCACCTCCGCGACGAGGTGGATCTCCTTGGGCACCTTGTAGCCGGCAACGTACTCCCGGCAGTGGGCGTCGAGGGCCTCGATGGTGGGGGCCTCGCCGTCGCGCGCCTGCACCACGGCGGCCACCCGCTGGCCCCAGCGGTCGTCGGGCACGCCGACCACGATGGCGTCGAACACGGCGGGATGGGCCTTCAGCGCGCTCTCGACCTCCTCGGGGAAGATCTTCTCGCCCCCGGAGTTGATGCACTGCGAGCCGCGCCCCAGCAGGGTGATCGTGCCGTCGGCCTCGGCGATGGCCATGTCTCCGGCCAGCGCGTAGCGCTGCCCGGAGGCCCCGGTGACGAAGGTGGCAGCCGACTTCTCGGGATCCTTGTAGTACGCGACGGGCACGTTGCCGCGCCGGGCCAGGCGCCCTTGGACCCCGGTGCCGGGCGGGATCTCGTTGAGATCCTCGTCGAGGACCACGGCGTCGCGGGCGGCGGTGACCGTGGGGCCGCCCCCCTTGTTCTGGGTGTCGCCCTTGCCGACCATCCGCATGCCGTTGGAGCCGGTCTCGGAGGAGCCGATGGCGTCGATCAGCATGAGGTTGGGGAAGAGGTCGAGGTACTGGTCCTTGACCGTGGGCGAGAAGATGGCGGCGGTCGAGGCGAGCACGAACATCGAGCTGAGGTCGAGGGCGTCGGGCCCGCCGAGGTCGATGAGGGCGTCCATCATCGGGCGGGCCATGGCGTCGCCGGTGATCGACACGTTGTTGATGCCCTCTCGCTCGACCGTGCGCCACACCTCGTGGGCGTCGAACCGGCGCAGCATCACCACGAGGTTGCCCTCGAAGGCGAAGCGCAGGAAGCCCCACTGGGCCGCGCCGTGCATGAGAGGCGGCAGGTTCAGCGATCGCATCGGCGCCTCGACGGCCTTGGCCTTCTCGGCCAGGGTCCACTCCGAGGCCACCCGCTCGTTGGTGTAGGCGTCGATCCCGCCTCCGAGGGCGAAGAAGACGTCTTCCTGGCGCCACACCACGCCCTTCGGCATGCCGGTGGTGCCACCGGTGTAGAGGATGTAGCGATCGTCGTCGGAGCGCGGCTCGAAGTCGCGGTCGGGGGAGCCGGCCGCCATGGCCTCCTCGAAGTCGACCGAGCCCAGCTTCCTCAGCACCTCGTCGACGTCGGCGCCCGTGCCGTCGTCGATGTGGACGAGGTGCTCGAGCAAGGGGAGCGAGTCGCGCACGGCCTCGAGCCGCGGGGCGAACTCCCGGTCGTACACCACCGCCTTGAAGTCGGCGTTGTCGAAGAGATAGCGGAGCTCCTCCTCGACGTAGCGGAAGTTCACGTTGATGGGGACAGCCCGCACCTTGTAGGCGGCCAGGGCTGCTTCGATCCACTCGACGCTGTTCGAGCCGTAGACGCCGATGTGGTCGCCGGATCCGATGCCCTGGGCGAGGAGGTGGTGGGCGAGACGGTTGGCTCGCTCCTCCAGCTGCGCGTAGGTGCGCCGCTGCTCCCCCACGACGAGGACCTCGCGATCGGCCACCGAGTCGACGGTGTGCTCGAAGAGGTCGGCGATGTTGTACGCCATGACCTGACGTTACGTCAGAAACGAGAACGCGTTCTAGTCAGCCGCTGGCAGCGGTCTTCGGGGTGGCCTTCCTGGTCGCGGCCCGGGCCTTCGACGGAGCCTTCGTCGTCGCCTTCTTCGCGCCAGGCTTCGCCTTCCTCTGCGGCGCGGGCGGTGCGATGGCGGCCAGCAGCTCCGCCATCGAGGCCTCGACGTGGTCGACCAGGTCCCACACGTCGGGCACGAGCTCGCGGCAGGCCATGAAGCCGATGTCGACGTTGTCCATGTAGGACAGCACGGTGATGTTCAGGCCGGCCCCCTCCATCACGGGGCCCATGGGCAGTGTGTACTGCAGCTGGGCACCGGCGTAGTAGAGCGGGAACGGCGGCCCTGGCACGTTCGAGATCACCACGTTGTGGATGGGACGGTGCCGGTCCCCGAGGTGCAGGTTGGAGTAGAGCCGGGCCGCCAGGGCGAAGGTGGTGGGGGCGGCGTGCTCGGCCCAGTCCTGCAGGAGGTTGGCCCCGAGGACGTTGTGGTCCTCCTTGGCTCCCTTCGTGACCTGGCTGATCCGCCGCAGGCGCTCGATCGGATCGGACTCGTCGGTGGCCAGGTTGGTGAACATGGCCGACACCTTGTTGTTGGTCTGGCCCGCCTCGGACTCGCTGCGGACCGACACCGGGCACACCGCCACCAGGGGGGCGTCGGGCACGCCGCCGTGGTCGGCCAGGTAGCGGCGCAGCGCGCCCCCCATGAGACCGAGGATCACGTCGTTGACGGTGCAGCCGACGTGGTTCTTGATCGCCTTCACGTCGTCGAGCTTCACCCGGGTGAAGCTCATGCGCCGGTGCGGCGTGATGGCCCGGTTCCAGGGCGTGGGCGGCGCGGTGAGCGGCACCGCCCCAACGACGGCCGCCGGGTCGCGGTGCCGGTTCACGAGGGTGCTCACCGTGCGGGCGGTGGTGCCGAGCAGAGGAAGGATGCTGGCCTGCCGGCGGGCCCGCGAGGCCACGGCATGGCCGACCAGCTCGAGGTCGGAGGGGATGGGCTCCGGGGTGCGGGGCTCCGGCGGATCGAGGTCGCGCCCGCCCGGCTCGAGGTCGAACAGGTTCACCATCAGCTCGGCGCCCGACACGCCGTCGACGGCACAGTGGTGCATCTTCGTGACCACGCCGATGTTGCCGTCGGCCAGACCCTCCACGACGTAGAGCTCCCAGAGCGGGCGGCTGCGATCGAGGGGCGTGCTGGCGATCTGGGCGGCCAGCTCGGCCAGCTCCCGGTGCCCGCCGGGGGCGGGGGAGCCGATGCGGCGGATGTGGTAGTCGAGGTCGAAGTCGGGGTCCTCCACCCAGATCGGGTGGTTGAGCCGGAACGGCACCTCCACCACCCGGCGCCGGAACGGCGGCACCAGGTGCAGCCGCGACTCGATGAAGTCCTTGATCTTCTCGAAGTCGTAGCCGCCCGGCATGGTGGACGGGTCGAAGATGGCCGTCATGGCCACGTGCATGTGCATGCTGGGCGTCTCGAAGTAGAGGAATGAGGCGTCGAGACCGGAGAGTCGTTCCACGTCGTGGAGGTTATGCAACGACCCCGGCTTCACCTGCCTGGTGCCCAAGGGCCAGACTGGCTCCATGGCCTGGCTCCTCCTGCTCTTCGGCGTGCTCGGGGCGCTCTACTGCGCCAACGCCCTCGCCCCCCGCAAGGGTCGGTCGCCGCTGGTGTTCGCCTGGAGCTTCTTCGCCTCGTGGATCACCCTCGAGCTGGTGTGGCACCACCTGCTCTTCGGCTCGGTGCTCACCGCGGTCCTCGTGTCGCAGGGCGCCCTCGACCACCCCGTTGGAGTGGTCGGCGCCGTGCTGATGGGCGGAACGGGGCTGGTGCTGCTGTGGATCGGGCTCCGCACCCGTCACACGGTCGTGTCGATGCACGGTGCGCTCGAGGAGCTGGAGCCGGGCTCCGACGCCCCCCGCTTCCCCCGCAGCCACGTCGTCTTCCCGTTCTTGCTCAACCACCGCAAGGGCATCCGCCGCCAGCGCAACGTGCCCTTCGCCCGGGTGGCGGGCAAGACGCTCAAGCTCGACGTCACCCTCCCCAGCGCGCCGGTGCCGGCCGGCCGGTCGCGGCGGCCGGCCCTGATGCAGATCCACGGCGGTGGCTGGGTGCTCGGCGACAAGCGCGAGCAGGGCCTCCCGCTGATCAACCACATGGTCGTGCAGGGCTGGGTGGCCTTCAACGTCAACTACCGGCTCAGCCCGGGCGCCACCTTCCCCGACCACCTGGTCGACCTCAAGCGGGCCCTGGTGTGGATCAAGGAGCACGCCGACGAGTACGGCGTCGATCCCGACTTCGTCTGCGTCACCGGTGGGTCCGCCGGGGGACACCTCACCGCCCTCATGGGCCTCACTGTGGACGACCCGCGGTTCCAGCCCGGCTTCGAGGGGGCCGACACCTCGGTGGCCGCCGCCGTGCCGTTCTACGGCATCTACGACTTCACGCCGCAGGGCGCCTTCGGGTCCGACCCCGAGATCTACCGCAAGTTCCTCGAGCCCATGGTGATGAAGGCCTTCGTCGACGAGGACCCCGCGGCCTACGAGCTGGCCTCCCCGATCCACCACCTCCACGCCGGCGCACCACCGTTCCTCGCCGTCCACGGCGACAAGGACACGCTGGCCCCGGTGGAGGACGCCCGCACCTTCGTGCAGCAGCTGCGGGAGGTGTCGGAGCAGCCGGTGCTCTACGCCGAGATGCAGGGCGCCCAGCACGCCTTCGAGGTGTTCCCCTCGCTGCGCACCGCTCGGGTCATCGAGGGTGTGGAGCGATTCCTGTCCACGCTCTGGGAGCGCCGCGCCCACGCGGGAGCCGAGGGCGACGCCAGCGAGGCCGAGCTGGCCGAGAGCCTCACCGAGTAGTCGTCGTGGACCTCGGGATCGCCGGCAAGCGAGCGGCCGTGGCGGCCGCGTCGGCGGGCCTGGGCTACGGCACCGCGGCGGCCCTGGTGGCCGAAGGCGTGCAGGTGGCCATCTGCGGCCGCGACCAGGCCCGGGTGGAGGCGGCTGCGGAGCGCCTCGGCAGGGGAGCGGTGCCGCTGGTGGCCGACGTCGGCACCGTCGACGGCGCCACAGCGTTCGTCGAAGCCGCCCGGTCTGCCCTCGGTGGCGTCGACATCCTGGTCCCCAACGCAGGCGGGCCGCCGTCGGGCGGGTTCGCCACCACCAGCCCCGATGATCATCGGGCCGCCCTGGAGCAGAACCTCCTGTCGACCGTCGCCATGTGCCACGCCGCCGTACCCGAGATGGCCGCCGGCGGGTGGGGTCGGATCGTCGCCATCACGTCGATCTCGGTGCGCCAGCCCATCCCCGGCCTGATCCTCTCCAACACCGCCCGCGCCGGCGTCACGGCCTTCCTCAAGACGCTGGCTCGCGAGGTGGCGCCGCAGGGCATCACCGTGAACACCGTCCAGCCGGGCACCCACGACACCGACCGCATCCGCGCCCTCTACGGCGACGACGTGTCAGCTGCGGCCCGAGCGGTCCCGGTCGGGTTCGTGGGCGACGCCGCCGACTTCGGCCAGGTGGCCGCCTTCCTCTGCTCCCAGCAGGCCCGCTTCATCACCGGCGCCCACGTCCCCGTCGACGGTGGCGCCTACGGAGGTCTCCAGTGACGATCCGCCATGTCGCCCTGTTTCGGTGGAAGCCGGGGGTCACCCCCGAGCAGGTGGCCGAGGTCAGCGCTGCGCTCGACCGGATGCCGGCCGTCGTGTCGACCATCAGCTGCTACGACCACGGCCCTGACGCCGGGCACCACGACGGGCCCATCCGATGGTGTCGGTGCCGAGATGGCACTGGAGGTGCACCAGATCCAACCCGTCCACAGGGCCGAGCTCCTCGGGCTCCCACGGGCGCAGGTCGTCTCGACCGGCCACGAAGGCATCAAGGTCGTAGAGAGCGGTCGACGGGTGCGCAGCGGCCATCTCGTCCCAGAGGGCGCGGTTGACGCTTCGCCACTCCGGCTCGCCGGACGCGGTCACGGGGCCTGTCCCACCAGCAGTGCGAAGCCACGCCAGCGCCACGCGCAGTCCACCTGCACCAGCCCTGCGGCGCGCATCCACCCGAGCTGCTCCTCGACCCCGGCCAGGATGTCCTCGGGATCGCCGCCGGGGCGCTCGATGCGCCGGTTGAACTCCTCGTGGAGCTCTGGCGTGGCGCACTGCACCACCTCGAGGTTGGCGAAGGCGCCGCCAGGTCGCAGCCGTGCCGCGACCTCGGCGAAGAGGGACTGCTTGCGCGCGTGCTCGAGGTGGTGGATGGCGAAGCCCGACACCACGACGTCGAGCGGCTCGCCACCCGGCAGCGGGTGGCACAGGTCGTGGTCGACCACCTCCACCCGGGGCTCGTCGGCGAAGCGGGCGCGCGCCCGCTCCAGCATCGGTGGAGAGCTGTCGAGCAGCAGGGCCGTGGTGGCGGCCGGGCGAGCAGCCAGCACGAGGGCGCCCAGGCGCCCGTCACCGCAACCGAGGTCGGCGAAGCGGTCGACGGTCGCAGGCAGCGCCTCGACCAGCTCGGCCTCACCGGCCTGCCGGGCGGCCAGCCGGCCCACCCGTCCCACGTACTCGGTGACCTTGGCCTCGTCCCGCCACGTCGCTCCCACGTCGCGATCCTGCCCCATCCGGACGGCGGGACGGCGGGGAGTTCGCGTCGCCGCTCGTCCCTTTCTAGAACACGTTCTAATCTCTGCGCGTGGACGTCGACGACACCCCGGAGGAGGCAGCCTTCCGAGCCGAGGCGCGAGCGTGGCTGGAGGCCCATGCCATCCCGAAGGGGCACGCCGACGACTTCTCCGCCGGCATGTGGAGCACCGACTACACCGAAGCGGTGTACGTGAAGCGCTGCCGCGAATGGCAGGGCACGCTGGCCGAGGGCGGCTTCGCCGGCATCACCTGGCCTCGCGACGTCGGCGGTCGGGGAGGCAAGCCGATCGAGTCGGCCATCTTCAACCAGGAGCAGGCCCGCTTCGGAGTCTCCAACGGCGTGTTCGCCATCGCCATCGGCATGGTGGGGCCCACGATCCTGGCCCACGGCACCGACGACCAGACGCGGCGCTACCTGCCCGCCATGCTCCGCGGCGACGAGGTGTGGTGCCAGCTCTTCAGCGAGCCCGAGGCCGGCTCCGACATGGCCAACATCACCACCCGTGCCGTCCTCGACGGCGACGAGTGGGTCGTCA
>JBPPMN010000238.1:0-10361 GCA_051306055.1 Acidimicrobiales bacterium | reverse complement strand
GGGCCTTGGCGTCGTTGTCGATGTGGACCGGCGCTTCCAGCGACTCGGCGAGGCGGTCTCGCAGCGGGTAGTCGCGCCAGGCCGGGATGTTGAGCGGTGACACCGCGACGCCGCCTCGGGTCATCGGGCCTCCGGAGCCGACGCCGCAGGCCACCTCGTCGCCCCGCCGCACCTCGGCAGCCGCGTCGAGGAGGGCGGCCAGCACCTCGGCCGCGTCGTCGGTCCGGGGGGTAGGCCGCTGGGCTCGGGCGAGGAGCTGGCCCGTGGCGTCGACCCGCCCGGCCGCCACCTTGGTGCCTCCGACGTCGAGGGCGAGCACGACGTCCATCGACAGGAACCTAGCGCCGGCCTCGCGGCGTCAGAGGTGCGGTGATCGGCCTACCCTGGCCCGGCCCACCCACCGACCAGGAGCGGCACCTTGGCGACCCGGCAGCAGACCACGGCAGAGGGCCCCACCTTCGCCGATCACCACGGCGCGCTGTTGGCCAACATCGAGCACGTGATCCAGGGCAAGCCGGAGGTGGTCGACCTGGTGCTGCTGTGCCTCGTCTCCGAGGGGCACCTCCTGATCGAGGACGTGCCCGGGGTGGGCAAGACCAGCCTCGCCAAGGCGCTGGCCGCCTCGATCGACGGCTCCTTCGGGCGCCTCCAGTTCACCCCCGACCTGCTCCCGTCGGACGTGGTCGGCCTGTCGGTGTGGAACCGGGGCTCCGGTGCCTTCGAGTTCCGCCCCGGCCCCGTGTTCAGCAACATCGTGCTGGCTGACGAGATCAACCGCGCGTCACCCAAGACCCAGTCGGCGCTGCTCGAGGCCATGGCTGAGGCACAGGTCACCGTCGACGGCACCACCTACCACCTCTCCGACCCGTTCATGGTCATCGCCACCCAGAACCCCATCGAGCACGAGGGCACCTACCCGCTCCCCGAGTCGCAGCTCGATCGCTTCCTCATGCGGGTGTCGGTGGGCTACCCGTCGCCGCAGGCCGAGCTGCAGATCCTCGACACCCATGGCGACCACGACCTCCTGGGCGACATCGGTCCGGTCGTGTCGGCCGACCACGTGCGCGGGCTGGCCGCCGCGGCCAAGAGCGTGCACGTCGCTCCTGCGCTCAAGGGCTACCTGGTGGAGCTCGCCCAGACCTCGCGCCGCCATCCGCACCTGCAGCTCGGGATGTCGCCGCGCGCCACCCTCGCCCTCCTGCGGGTGGCACGGGCCCGGGCCGCGGCAAGCGGCCGCACCTACGTGGTCCCCGACGACCTGAAGGCGCTGGCCGAGCCGGTGCTGGCCCATCGGCTCCTCGTCACCCCCGAGGCGCAGCTGCAGGGGCTCAGCGCCGGCGACGCCCTCGGTGACGTGCTGCGAACCGTCCCCGTGCCCACCGGCAAGCCCGGCGCCGGCCGAAGCTGATGCTCACCCGCCAGGGGTGGCTGGTGGCCCTGGGGGCCGCGCTGCTGCTGGGTGGCGGGCGCCTGCTCGGGCTGGCCGAGCTGTTCGCCCTGGGCGTGGCGGCGCTGGCGCTGCTGGCCGCCGCCTGGCTGCTGGTGGCCTCCGCTCGCCTCGAGCTCGAGGTGGGCCGCACCGTGCACCCCGCTCGCGTGCAGGTGGGCACCACCAGCCGGGTCGAGCTCACGGTGCGCAACCAGCGGGCGGGCTCCACACCGGTGCTCCGCCTCCGCGACCCCGTCTCGGGCACCCGGGGCGCCGACCTCCTCGTGGCCCCCCTCGGTCGGGGCGAGCGCACCGTGGCCGCCTACCGCCTCCCCACCGAGCGACGAGGCCTGGTCCAGGTGGGCCCGCTCGAGGTGGTGGTGAGCGATCCGTTCGGCCTCGTGAGCCTGGCCACCGCGGCCGCGCCGCGCATCGAGCTCACCGTGTACCCGCACGTCGATCGCATCGCCCCCCTCCCCTACACCACGGGCCACGACCCGCTCGCCGGCGCTCGCCAGCCCAACTCGATGGGCCGCACCGGCGAGGACTTCTACGCGCTGCGCCCCTATGTGATCGGCGACGACCTCCGTCGCATCCACTGGCCCTCCACGGCCCGCCACGACGAGCTCCTGGTGCGCCAGAACGAGCAGCCCTGGCAAGGCCGCACCACGGTGCTGCTCGACGTGCGCAAGTCCGCCCACGCCGGCGAGTCGCTGGAGGTGGCGGTGTCGGCCGCCGCCAGCATCGTCGCCGCCACCGCCCGGCGGCAGGACCTCGTGCGGCTCATCACGACCGACGGTGCCGACTCCGACTTCTCGCCGGGCTCCGACCACCTCGAGGCGATCATGGAGCACCTGGCCGTGGTGCCCGCTGCTCCGTCGGGCAGCCTGCGCCGCGCCGTGGAGCTGCTCGGCCGCCGCTCCACCGGCGGTGCGCTGGTGGCCATCGTGGCCGATGTGCCGGCCGACGACCTCCGCGCCCTGCACAGCCTGCGCCCCCGCTACGGGTCCCTCACCATCGTGCACCTCGACCGTTCGGCCTGGGACCTGAGCGCGTCAGAGGGTCCCCCGCCGAGCGTGCCGACCCTGCGCGTCACGCGCGAGGCCCGGTTCGCCCCGACCTGGGACGCCTATGTGCGCTCCCGCACGCGCGCCCGCACCGGCACCGCCGTCACCACGAGCCCCACATGAGGAGCCGGCACACCCTCGTGCTCACCGCTGAGGTGGGCCTGGCGCTGATCACCATCGCCACCGTGGCCGGCATGGCCCGACTCTTCAGCGGCGGCGGCTGGGCCGAGCCGCTCGTGGCCCACGCCGTGGCCGCTCACGTGACCGCCGCCTGGCTGCGGCGCCGCGGCGCCGGCCTGCCGCTGACGGCCGTCGCCATGGCGGCCGCCGCGGGGCTCGTCGCCAGCTGGACCTCCTACTGGTCGACCACCACCCTCGGCCTGCCCACCGGAGCCACCTGGTCGGCCATGTCGGCCGACCTGTCCGACGCGTGGGCGCTGTACCAGGACGTCGTGGCCCCCGCCCCGGCGCTGCCGGGCTTCGTGCTGGCCAGCGCCCTCGCTGTCTGGTGCATCGCGTACGTGGCCGACTGGGCGGCCTTCCGGCTGTGGGTGCCCTTCGAGGCCAGCCTGCCGGCGGCCACGCTGTTCCTGTTCACGGCGCTCCTCGGCGTCGAGACGGGCCGCGGCCTGGCCGTCGCCCTCTACGCCTCGAGCCTGCTGCTGTTCCTGCTGCTCCACCGGCTGGCCCGCCAGGACGGCAGCAGCCACTGGGTGGCGGAGCGTCGGGAGACCGGCCACCGCTCCCTGCTGATCACCGGCACCGGGCTGGCCGCGGTGGCCGTCGTGGCCGGATCGATCCTCGGACCCTCCTTCCCCGGGGCCGGGTCGCCCGGCGTACTCGACCCACGCGAGCTCCGCGACGGCAACGACGGGCGGGTCACCATCAGCCCGCTGGTCGACATCCAGACCCGCCTGGTCGACCAGGCCGCGGTGGAGGTGTTCGAGGTGCGCTCCAGCCAGCGGTCGTACTGGCGCCTCACCGGGCTCGACCGCTTCGACGGCACCCGGTGGACCTCCAGCGGCGACTTCGGGCGGGCCGACGGCGAGCTCCCCGAATCGGTCGAGGTCGACACCGCCACCGAGCTCATCGAGCAGCAGTTCACCATCTCGGCGCTGGCCGCCATCTGGCTGCCCACCGCCTACGAGCCCCGGGCCATCGAGGGCGCCGGGGTGGTGGTGCGCTACGACGAGGAGTCGGCCACCCTCATCGTCGACAACGACGTCGACACCAGCGACGGCCTCGCCTACCGGGTCACCTCCGCCTCGCCTCGGCTCTCGTCGGAGGACCTGGACGGGCTGGGAGGCGACGTGCCCGACGACATCAGCGACCGCTACCTCGGCCTCCCGTCCGACTTCAGCCCTCGGGTGGCAGAGCTCTCGCAGCAGCTCACGGCGGAGGCCGAGAGTCCGCATGCACAGGCCCGTGCCCTGCAGGATCACCTGCGGGCGTTCACCTACGACCTGGCTGTGGGTCCGGGCCACTCAGAGGACGCGCTCGAGGCCTTCCTCTTCGAGACGCAGCGGGGGTACTGCGAGCAGTTCGCCGGGTCGTTCGCGGCGATGGCCCGCTCGATCGGCCTGCCCGCCCGCGTGGCGGTCGGGTTCACCACCGGCGACGTCGACCCCACCGACCCCGAGCGGTTCGTCGTGCGCGGCGAGCACGCCCACGCCTGGCCCGAGGTGTACATCGCCGGGGCGGGCTGGGTGGCCTACGAGCCGACGCCCGGCCGGGGGATCCCCTTCGCCGAGGACTACACGGGGGTGCCCGAGCAGCAGGCCGCCGGTGGCGATCCCAGCACCGCCACCACCGCGCCGGAGACCTCCGTGGCGACGCTGCCCACCACGCCCACCGGCCCGTCGACGCCGACCATCCCCGACGACACCTTCGTGCGCGACCCGGGCTTCGACGGGTCGGCAACGGCGGGCGAGCGGGGCGGGCTGGCGGGCCTCCTGCTGCAGCTGCGACCACTGGCCGCCGGCCTCGCCATCATGGCGTTGGTCTACCTGGTCGGCTTCCCCGCGGCCCTCCTGCTCCGGCGGGAACGGCGGCGACGGCAGGCCACCACCCCCGGGCAGCGGGTGGCGCTGGCGTGGGAGGAGGCGGTGGAGGCCGCCGCGCTCGTCGACTTCCGCGAGCGGGCCAGCGACACCCACATGGAGCGGGGCGAGCAGCTGGCCGCCGCCCTGCCCACCGCCGAGCCCGAGATCCACGCCCTGGCCCGCGCCCTGGAGGAGGCCACCTTCTCACCCCAGGGCAGCTCCGACCTGGAGGCCGACGAGGCCACCGAGGCCGGTCGCTCGGTGGGTGCGGCCGCCCGGGCGCTGGCCACCCGCGGAGCGCGGGTGCGGCACTGGATCGATCCCCGGCCCCACGTGCAGCGCTGGCGCCGGGAGCGGTCGGCCCTGAACCGCCACATCACCACCACGGCCCACGGCGACCTCGAGGTGGAGCGGGAGCTGGTCGGCAGCGCCGACCGAGGTTGAGCCGCTACTCGTCGTCGGCGTTGCGGAAGCGGTCGCGCATCTTGCCGCGGGCGTTGCCCATGGCGTCGCGGAAGCCGGCGCCCTTGAGCGACTGCGTGACCCGCTCCAAGCCGGCCTTGCCGAGCTTGCGGAGGTTGCGCTCGAAGAGCAGCGCGCAGGCCAGCATCACGAAGAAGCCGCCGAAGGCCAGCAGGTAGCTGGTGGACAGGGCGGCCACCAGGAACACGAACCCCGCCAGGAACCCGACCCCCGACCACTTCATGCGGCGCAGGGTGTGGGTGTACAGGGTGGTCTCACCGACCTCCCGCGCGAACTCCGGGTCGTCGGCGTAGAACTGCTGGGCGATCTGGCTGAGGATGCGCTCCTCGTCCTCGGATAGCGGCACGGTGATCCCCTCTGGCCCGAGTGCGTGCGCCGTCATCTTTCCACAGGCCCCCGCCCGCCACAACGCGCCCCACGAGAGTTTCCGGGCCGTCAGCCGCCGCCCACGTCGGTGGGTCCCCACTGCTGGTCCCCCCGCTGCTTCACCCGGAGCCCATCGGCTCCGGCCAGCGACGCCGGCCCGATGGCTCCGGCGCCGTAGCGGGCCCGGATGGCGTCGATGGCGCCGGTGGCGTCGTCCCACGACGGTGCCTCGACGTCGTCGATGCTGAGCTGGCGGGCCGATGCCTCCACCAGCTGGCTCACGTGGATCCCGAGCAGCCGCACGCCGACCGACGGGTCGACCTTCTCCAGGAGAGCGCCCGCCGCCCGCACCACGTCGGGGCCGGTGGCCACGGCCGACGGAAGGGTGGCCGAGCGGGTGATGGTGCGGAAGTCGTGGAAGCGCACCTTGATCGACACCGTGCGCCCGGCCACCCCCGCCGCCCGCAGCCGAGCGGCCACCGCGTCGCCCAGCCGCACCACCTCCCGCTGGAGCGTGTCGAGCCGGTGGTGGTCGCGGGCGAAGGTCTCCTCGTGGCCGATCGACTTGGCCCGCTGCTCAGGCACCACCGGCCGGTCGTCGATCCCGAGGGCCAGCTGGCGCAGGTGCACCCCGGCCGCCTGCCCGAGGGCGGCCACCACCGCCCCTTCGTCGAGGCTGGCCAGCTCGGCCACCGTCTCCACGCCGATCCGGTGGAGCTTCTCCAGCGTCTTCGGGCCCACCCCCCAGAGGGCCTGCACGGGCAGCGGGTGGAGGAAGGCGAGGATGCCGTCAGGCTCCACCACCTTCACGCCGAGGCCGGGCTCGGGGCCCCGCCGGCCGACGCGCGGCTTGGCCGCCTCCGAGGCCAGCTTGGCCACGAACTTCGACGGCGCCACGCCGACGGAGCAGGCCAGGCCCTCCTGCTCCTGGACGGCCGCTCTGATCTTGGCGCCGATGGTGGGACCGTCGCCGTGGAGGCGACGGCTGCCGGTGACGTCGAGGAAGGCCTCGTCGAGCGACAGGGCCTCGACCAGCGGCGTGAACGATCCGAACACGCCCATCACCCGACGGCTGATCTCGGCGTAGTGGTCGTGGTCGCCGGGCACGAAGACCGCGTGGGGGCACAGCCGCTGGGCTCGCGTGGAGGGCATGGCCGAGTGGATGCCGAACACGCGCGCCTCGTAGCTCGCCGCCGCCACCACCCCCCGCGCTCCCGGGGCGCCCACGACCACCGGCCTTCCCCGGAGCTCCGGGCGGCGCCGCTGCTCGACCGACGCGTAGAACGCGTCCATGTCGACGTGGAGGATGGTGCGGGTCACGGCTCGGCGCGGGTGACCACCACGTCGCCCGGAGCAGCGCCCGCCACGTGGAACCCGTAGGGACGGGGGACCTCGTGGCTCCAGCGCTCGCTCAGCCACTCCCCCAGCGGCTCGCACACCCACGGGTGGCCGCTGCCCACGAGCCCGGCGCAGGCCTCGACGGCGACGAAGCGGGCGTCGACCACGATGCCGTCGGGGTCGTCGACGTGGAGCTCACCCTCGTAGGCCACCGCCACGTGGGCTTCGACCCGGAGCCGCCAGCCCATGTCGGGCGCCTCGCAGCGCACCTCGTAGACCGGGCCGGCCCACTCGGTGACCCGCAGACCGGTCTCCTCCTCGACCTCTCGGGTGAGGCCTTCGATGAGGGACTCGCCGGCGTCGATGACCCCGCCGGGCGGCGTCCAGTCGTGGCTGCCGTTGCGGCGGCGGTTCTGCACGAGGAGCACCCCCTCGTCGCTCACGATGAGCGCACCCCCGACGACCCAGTCACGCATGGCCCCATCCTCGCGCGATGCTCCGGGGATGCACCCGAACGTCGCCCGAGTCTCGGAGGCCGCTGCGGCCCTGGGCCTCGACCTGGCCCACGCCGAGTTCCCCGAAGGCACCCGCACGGCGGCCGACGCCGCCGCGGCCATCGGGGTGGAGGTGGGCCAGATCGTGAAGAGCCTGGTGTTCCTGCTCGACGGCCGGCCGGTGATGGCGCTCGTGTCGGGCGCCAACCGCCTCGACGAGGCTCGCCTGGCCGCGGCGCTCGGCGGAGCCGTGGTGGAGCGGGCCGATGCCACCGTGGTGCGGGAGGCCACGGGGTACGCCATCGGGGGCGTGCCGCCGTTCGGGCACCCCCAACCGCTGCCCCTCGCCGTCGACGAGGACCTGCTCGGCTACGACGAGGTGTGGGCCGCCGCCGGCACGCCCCGCGACGTGTTCCCGATCGCGCCGTCGGCGCTGCTCGAGGCCACCGGTGGCACGGTGGCCCGGCTGCGCCCCGACGACGCCTAGCGCAGCCGCAGGCGAATGGCCCGCACCTCGTGGTCGGCACCCTTGTCGAGCACGAGGTCGGCCCGAGAGCGGCTCGGCAGGATGTTCTCCCGCAGGTTGGGCTGGTTGATCGACGTCCAGATGCCCCGCGCGGTGGCTTCGAGCTCGGAGTCGGAGAGCGACCTGAAGTGCCGGAAGAACGATGTGTCGTCGTTGAAGGCCGTCTCGCGCAGGGCGAAGAAGCGCTCCACGTACCACTGCTCGATGTCCGCCTCGGCGGCGTCGACATAGACCGAGAAGTCGAACCAGTCCGACACGAACCGCGCCTCATCGCCCGCCGCCGCGCCCGTCTGCAGCACGTTCAGGCCCTCCAGGATCACGATGTCGGGCTGGCGCAGCACCTGCTCGTCGCCCTCGACGATGTCGTAGATCACGTGGGAGTACACCGGCGCCCGCACCTCCGGCTCGCCCCGCTTGACCTCCTCGAGGAAGCGGATCAGGCGACGCACGTCGTAGCTCTCCGGGAACCCCTTGCGGTCCATGATCCCGCGCTCCTCGAGCACCCGGTTGGGGCGGAGGAAGCCGTCGGTGGTCACGAGGTCGACCCGGGGGTGGTCGGGCCAGCGGGCCAGCAGCGCCTGCAGCACCCGGGCCGTGGTGCTCTTGCCCACCGCGACGCTCCCGCCCAGGCCAATGATGAACGGCACCCGCTGCAGCGGGCGGCCGAGGAACGTGTCGGTGGTGCGGTGGAGCGCCTGGGTGGCGGCCACCCGGAGGTTCAGCAGCCGCGACAGCGGGAGGTAGACGTCGGTGACCTCGCCGAGCTCCAGCCGGTCGTTGAGGCCTCGCAGCGCCTCCAGCTCGTCGGCGGCCAACGGCAGCGGGGTGGCCGCCCGCAGCTCGGACCACTCCGCCCGGTCGAAGGTCCGGTATCCGGGCCAGGCCGCGTCGCTCACGGGCCGCACGCTATGCACCAGAGCCCGCTTCGCCGCAACCCCGCTGCGGTCCCTACGCTGTGAGCGCCATGGCCGACGCTCCCGATTCGCCCGACTACGCCCCCACCTCGCTGCCGTCGACCGGCGCCCGCGTGCTGGCCTTCGTGGCCATCCTCGTGGGCGGCGTGTGCGGCGGACTCATCGGCTACGGCTTCGCCGACCTCCAGTGCACCGGCGACTGCTCCACCGTCACCGGTGCCTCCGGCCTGCTCGGCGCCGTCCTCGGGGCCGGCGGGGTGGGCGTGGTGGCCATCCTCGCCCTGCGGGCCATGGGCGAGTGGCGCCAGGTCACCCACCGCGACGACTGACGCTCAGAGGTGGAGGCGGCGGAAGGCCTCGGCGTGCACGATGCCGGCCCGCCGTCCCTCCTCGGCTGCCCGCTGCTCGAGGAGCTGGGCCACCAGCTCGGGGTCGCCTCCGAGGCGGCTCTCGTGGCAGGCCACCGAGGCGACCTTGACCGCCAGCACGTCGGCGATGTCGACCCAGGCATCGGCTTCGAGCGTGCCCGACAGCAGCACCAGGCCCACCTGATGGGCCGGTCCCGCCTCGGGCACGTAGAGCGGACTGGACGCCGGCACCAGCGAGTCGAGCACGGCCCAGCCCAGCTCCCTGTGGTCGCGGTGGTTCACGTAGCTGTCGCCGAAGAACACCGCGGTGGGATCGGGGGCCACCACCGCCTGCGGCTGGAGGCGGCGCATCACCTCCACGAGCCGGGCCCGCAGCGCGGCGTCGTTGTCGATCTCGCCGTCGGGGTAGCCGAGGTGCTCCACCCCGGCCAGGCCCATCACCTCTGCGGCCCGGGCCACCTCGACGGCGCGGGCGTCGGCCAGCGCCTCGGGGTCGGTGGTCGGGTCGGCACTGCCCTTCTCGCCCCGGTTGGCGATCACGAGGTGCACTTCGGCGCCGGCGGCCGCCCACCGGGCCAGGGTGCCGCCGCACGCCACCTCGGGGTCGTCGGGATGGGCGAACACGGCCAGGGCGCGCTCGGGGACGGCGGACTCGATCACGCGGAGCCTGGTCGGTGGTGGCGGCGCACGGGGCCGAACCTAGTGTTCGGGCCGTGACCGACGAGCACGACCTCGACGACCTGCTGCGCCTGGCCGAGGGCGTGGCCCGGGCGGCCGGACGCCTCCTCGCCGCAGGGGCGGCGACCCAGCGAGCCGAGGTGGCCACCAAGTCGTCGCCCACCGACATGGTGACGGAGATGGACCGGGCCTCCGAGGCCCTCATCCTCGAGGAGCTCCTCGGCGTTCGCCCCGCCGACGGCCTGCTCGGTGAGGAGGGCACCGACGTGGCGGGCACCAGCGGGGTGCGCTGGGTGGTCGACCCCCTCGACGGCACCACCAACTACCTGTACGGCTTCCCCGGCTTCAACGTGTCGATCGCCGCGGAGGTGGACGGCGAGCCGGCCGTGGGCGTCGTGTACGACGTGGTCCGCAACGAGCTGTTCTCCGCGACGCGCGGCGGCGGGGCCACCCGAGACGGCGAGCCGATCCGGGCCTCGGACACCGTGGTGCTGGCTGAGGCCCTGGTCGGCACCGGCTTCTCCTACGACCCCGAGCGCCGCCGCCGGCAGGCCCAGGTGCTGGTGGAGGTGCTGCCCAGGGTGCGCGACATCCGTCGGCAGGGCGCGGCCGCCGTTGACCTGTGCTCGGTGGCCTGCGGGCGCCTCGACGGCTAC
>JBPPMN010000232.1:0-9184 GCA_051306055.1 Acidimicrobiales bacterium | reverse complement strand
CGACGTCGAGCACCGCCAGGTGGGGGACCGCGCACCCCAGCTCCGCGCCGTCGCCCCCCTGCCCGCTGACGTCGACCCGATCGAGCTCCACGTCCGGCGCGTCAACGTCGCCTCCCTGGCCCGCACCACCGCCTGCCTGGCCGCCCTGAGCGCCAGCGCGCTGATCCTGTCGGGGATCGCGCTGTGGTGGGCGGCCGGACAGGCCGGGCTCCTCGGCTCCGCGGAGAGCGCCATGGCCAGCACGCTGGGCCTCGAGTCGTGGAGCCTCCCGTCGGCCACGCTGCTGGCCGGCTGGGTGGGCGTCGTGGTCCTGACCACCCTCTTGGTCGTCGTGGTCGTCACCCTGCTGGCGGTGGCCTTCAACCGGATCGGGGCGGGCATCGGTGGTGTCAAGGTGGTGGCGACGCCGGAGCGGGCCGTCCCGACCTCCTGATGGCCCGATCGCGCTGGCGGGGTCCCGCCGCGCTCCTCGCGGTGGTGGTGGGCCTGGCCACCGTGGTGTCGGTCAGCATCACCGTCGGGGTCGGCGCCGTGCTCCAGGCCGTCCCCCCGCTGCCCGAGGGCGTCGACGTGTCGGCCATCGACGATCTGAGCGACGCCGCCGAGCGTGACATCGCCCGTCCGAGCCGGGTCCTGGCCGCCGACGGCTCCGTGATCGGGCGCTTCGTGTCGACGACCACCCACCTGCGGATCACCCCCGACGACCTTCCCGACACCGCGGTGGTTGCGGTGCTGGCAGCCGAGGACGATCGCTTCTGGGAGCACGGCGGCTTCGAGCCGTCGGCCATCGCCCGAGCGCTGGTGGCCAACGCCGAGGACGGCACCATCCGCCAGGGTGGTTCGACCATCACCCAGCAGGTGGCCAAGCTCCTCTTCACCGGCGACAGCCGCACGATGGAGCGCAAGATCTCGGAGCTGCGCACGGCCATCGACCTGGAGGACCGCTTCTCGAAGGAGGAGATCCTCACCGCCTATCTCAACTCCGTGTACTTCGGCGGCGGTGCCTTCGGCATCGAGGCCGCCGCCTTCGTGTACTTCGATCGCACTGCCGCCGAGCTCACCTTGTCGGAGGCCGCCCTCATCGCGGGCGTCATCCCGGCCCCCACCCTCTACGACCCGCAACGCGATCCCGACCGGGCCGAGAACCGGCGGCTGCAGGTGCTCGACCGCCTCGAGGAGCTCGGCTGGTTCTCCCCCGAGGAGATCGCCGCCGCCCGGTCGGAGCGGCCGGAGGTGCGCGACCCGGTCGCGCCGATCGAGCGCTTCCCCTACTACCTCGACTACGTGCGCCGGTACCTCCTCGACGTGGTGGGCCTCGACCCCGAGGCCATCTACGGCTCGGGGCTCACCATCCAGACCGCCCTGCGGCCCGAGGTGCAGGATGCCGCCCGGACCGCCATCGAGACCCGTCTCCCCGACCCCGCCGGCCCCGACGCCGCCGTCGCGGTGATCGACCACACCGACGGGTCGGTCGTGGCGCTGGTGGGTGGCCGCGACTTCGAGGCGTCGCAGACCAACCTGGCCCTCGGTGCCTTCGGCGGCGGCACGGGCCGCCAGCCCGGCTCGGCCTTCAAGCCGTTCGTCCTGGCTGCCGCCCTCGAGCGCGGCGTGCTGCTGACCGACCGAGTGGACGCCCCCGAGACCTACCTCCCCCGGACGGTGATCGACCCGAAGCCGGTCCACAACTACGCACGGCGCGGCTACGGGGAGATCACCCTCGCCGAGGCCACCAAGCGATCGGTCAACACCTCCTTCGTGGCCCTGGCGGAGCTCATCGGCGTGGCGGAGGTGGCGGAGCTGGCCGGGGCGGCCGGCATCGAGAGCCTCCCCGAGCCCGGGAGCATCGGCCCCAGCCTCGCCATCGGCGCCTACGAGACGTCCCCGCTCGAGATGGCCACCGGCTACGGCACCATCGCGGCTGACGGGCAGCGGCTGCACCCCAGCCCGATCGTGTCCGTGTCGCCGGCGGCCGAGCCCGTCGACCGGGCCCCGGTGGGGCGGGGCGACGCGGTGATGACCGCCGACACCGCCCGCCTCGTCACCGAGGCGCTGGTCGGCGTCGTGGAGGACGGCACGGCCACCGGAGCCGACATCGGCCGACCGGTCGCCGCCAAGACCGGGACGGCCAACGACCACTCGGATGCCTGGCTGGTCGGCTTCTCCCCCCAGCTGGTGGCTGCCGTATGGGTCGGCCACCCCACCAGCAACGAGCCCATGTACGACGTCAACGGCACCGCCCGCGTCACGGGAGGCTCCATCCCCGCCGCCATCTGGAGCGACGTGATGCGCGTGGCGCACGACGGGGTGGAGCCGCAGCCCTTCTTGGAGCCGTCCGATGAGGCCCGACGGCCCACCACCACCCGGCCGCCTCCGCCTCCGACCCGTCGGTCGACCAGCTCGTCCCAGCAGCCCACCACGACCGAGTCGACCGCCACGACGCGCCCGTCGACCACCACTCGGCCCCCGACCACGACGCGCCCGCCGACCACCACCACGACCCAGCCGCCCACCACGACCACCACGGCGCCGTCGACGACGACCACGACGCAGCCACCGACGACCACCACGACTGCTCCGCCGACGACCACCACGACGGCGCCCACCACCACCGAACCGCCGAGCACCACGGCCCCGAACACCCAGCCGAGCACGACCATGGCCGGTCGCAATGGCGTGCGCCAACGGCGGCGGACCGAGCACAGGTAGGGGGCAGCGTGCTCTTCGACGACTGGGCGGGCATCGGGCGCACGCTGCTGGTGGGGTTCTGGCCTACCTGGCGCTGGTGACGATCCTGCTGGCATCAGCTCGGGCGAGCGTCGGTGCGGGCGCCACCCTCGTCCCGCTCGAGGAGGAAGGCGCCGAACGAACCCGCCAGTGCTGCGAAGACGACCATGGAGTAGGCGATCAGGAAGACCTCGAGCACCCGCACGAACCCGTCGTCGCTCCCCGTGGCCGTCGCCGCGATGGTGGCCAGTGCCGCCGCGTGGAGGGCGGCCCCGTAGGAGTCGTAGGTGCCGGTCTCGAACAGGAGCTGGCTGCTGGCGAGGATGACGACCAGCGTCACCACGCCCACCGTGGCCAGGCGGCTCGACAGGCGACGTCCGGCGGTGCGGCTCGATCTGACCGCCGAGCTGACCACCCGGCTCACCCTGGCGGCCCGGGCCACGCGGATGGCCCGCAGCGCCCGGAGGAAGCGCAGGAACGGGACGACGAGGAACACGATCTGCCACCAGTTCCGCCGGAGGTAGCGCCCGGCGGAGGGGGCGATGACCAGTCGCAGCACGAACTCCGCCACGAAGGCCGCCCACAGCACCCAGCTGGCGATCGAGAACGCGGTGCCGACGCGCCCGCCGGGGGAGCTGACCGTCTCCGCCACGACCAGCAGCAGGAACACCACGCCGGCCGCCGTCATCGGCACGTCGAGCCGGTCGGCGATCCGATCGGCCAGGCGCTCCCGCTCCTCTGGCGCACGCGCTCCTACGCCGCGCCCGGATGGTGGTCTCACAACGGTCCTGGGTACCCACCGTCACCTCGCGGCAGCCCTCAGCTCGGCATCGGGACCGGTGCGGGGCGCTGGACAGGGCCAGCTAGCCTCGGCTGATGGCGCAGCACGGGAAGGGCGGCGAGAGCGAGGCACGGCCCGCACGTGCTGTCGCCCTCACCCAAGGGATGCCGGAGACGCGCGTCGAGACCGGCGATGTGCTGTTCACCCAGGGCGACGCGGCTCGCCAGGCCGTCGGAGTACTGGTCACCGGTCGCCTGCGGGTGGAGCTCGACGGCGTGGCGCTGGCCGAGGTCGCCGTGCCAGGAGCCTTCGTGGGTGAGATCGGTGCGCTGCTCGGGACGGTCCGGAGCGCCGACGTGGTGGCTCTGGCGCCGACCACCGTGCGGCTCATCGGGGATCCCGACGAGTTCTTCGCCTCGCACCCCGACCTGGCGCTCGAGCTGGCCCGCCAGCTGGCTGGGCGCCTCCACCGGTTGCTGGCGTACCTCGGCGATGTCCGCTCGCAGTACTCCGACGCCGACGGTCACCTCGGCGTCCTGGATTCCGTACTCGGCCAGCTGGCCTCGCGGCCCCCGGTCGAGATCGAACCCGGTTCGGATCGGTCGCCCGACTACTGAGTACGAGCAGGGGCCATCGGTGGATCCAGGCTGATCTCGCCGGAGGCGTCGAACGACCACCAGGAGGCGGTGCGCTCGTCGAGGTCGAGGAGGATGTGGGCGGGGATCTGACCGCGCTGGTGGCCGCCGTTGAAGAGGTATGTGTCACCGCGCCGGTCCCACCACGCCCCTCCGTCCACCATCGGGGCCTGGTGGATGTGCCCGCAGAGCACGAGGTCGGGTCGGTGTCGCTCGATCAACCGCGGCAGCTCGGGATCGCCGTAGTGGCGCGACCCGGTCCACGACAGGGGCCCCTCCGGGGGCCCGTGATACGCCCACATCCACGGGCCCCGTCGGATCTCCGACGCGGCATCGAGGCTGGCGTCGAGGATGGCGAGCGTCTCGGGTCCCTCCCACCATGCGCAGGCGGTCACCATCCACCCGCCCACCTCGGTGCTGTCACCGTCGACGACCACACCTCGCGAGCGTGCCTCGGCCAGCCAGCCCGTCGCCTTCTCCCCGGCGTCGGTGCGGTGGTCGAGGTCGTGGTTGCCTGAGCAGGCGACGGTGATCGTGCGCTCGGCGCACCTGCCGAGGTACTCGAGGACCACGCTCACCTGCGCATCGAGCGGCACCGAGGAGCTGATGTCGAGGAGGTCGCCGGCCACGACGAGCAGGTCGACGCCGGCCGCCTCCTCGAGCACCCAGTCGAGCTTGCGGAGGTCGTAGTGGAGATCGGAGACCAGCAGCGTGCGCACCGTCGGAGTCTCTCACCCTGACGGGTCGGGCAGTGCCGAGCAGAGCGAGCGAGAACGGGCGATGATGGCTCGTGCACACTGCGAGCGACCACCTCCCCGACCCCGTCCACCTCGGACCCGGCCTCCGCTTCAGCGTGCTGGGGTGCGACGGCACCTACGCCGGTGCTGGTGGTGCGTGCAGCGGGTACCTGGTGTCCACTGCCCACGAGCGCATCTGGATCGACACCGGACCTGGCACCCTCGCTCGGGTGCAGCGCCATCTCCCTCTGGCCGACCTCACAGCGGTCGTGGTCACCCACGAGCACCCCGACCACTGCGCCGAGCTGCCGGTGCTGCACAACGCCCTCAAGTACCTGCTGCACGTGACCGACCTCCCGGTGATCACCACCGAGGGCACCCGGGACCTCGTTGACGAGCTCACCGGTGGGGCCTCGCCCACCTTCGCCTGGGATGTCGTCCACGACGGCGACGAGCGCCACGTCGGCGGGGTCCGCCTGCGCTTCGTCAGGACCGACCACCCGGTGGAGACGATGGCGGTGCGGATCGACCACGCCAGCGGATCGCTGGCCTACTCGTCCGACACCGGAGCGGACTTCGACGGCAGCCGCCTCGACCCCGACGGCACGGGCGTGGACCTCCTCGTCGTCGAAGCCTCGCTCTCGCCGCACCAGGAGGGCATGGTGCAGCACCTCTCCGCCGCCGAGGCGGCCCGCCTCGCCGTCGCCTCCGGGGCCCGCCAGGTCGTCGTCACCCACGTGGTCCCGGGCCTCGACCCCGAGCTCCGACGACTCGAGGTGGAGATGGCGCTCCATGCCGACGGCCCGGCCGTGCCGGTCGTGGCCGCCGCCGGGATGCAGACCGCCGGCTGACCGTCCTCTGGCCTGTCCGGTTTGCGCACCGAAGGATCCTGGTCGAACACCTCGGATACGATCACGCCGCCCCATCGGCGAACTCCCACGGGGAGACTCGACGCCAGACCCCGGGGCGGGAGATCCGACGACGTGGTGCACCCGGTCATCGTGGTGAAGCAGGAAGGCCGCAGGGCGCTGCATCTGCAGCTCCGGGAGCCGATCGAGGTCGGGCGGGAGTGCGACGGCCTCATCCTGGTCGACGGCCAGGCGTCACGACGGCACGCCATGCTCACCCCACGAGGTGGCTCTGTGCTTGTGGAAGATCTGGGCAGCACCAACGGCACGCTGCTCGACGGCGCCCGGATCTCGTCGGCGGTCGTGCTGCTCCCCGGATCGATCCTGCGGATCGGCGACACCGTCCTCCAGCTGGTGACCGAGGGTCCGGCCCTCGTACAGCCTGAACCCGGGGTGATCGGTGGCGCACGCGCCACCGTGGTGGTCGGGGCGGGAGCCGCCGCGACCCCGCCGGCGCCCGCTGCTGCCGGTGGCACCGAGGGGTTCGGCGGGGCAGTGCGAGGCGCAGCGGGCGGTCCGGCCGGGATCCGCGAGACCTCGATGGAGTCGGTGGCCCGAGCGGTCGAGCAGGCCCCGCCGCCCATCCAGGCCATCGAGCACGACAGCGGCACCATCTCGATCGTGTTCAGCGACATCGAGTCGTCCACCCAGCGGGCCACCTCCATGGGCGATGCGGCCTGGATGAAGGTCCTGTCCGCCCACAACGACATCATCCAGCGCCACGTCGACCAGTGGCAGGGCACGGTGGTGAAGAACCAGGGCGACGGCTTCATGCTCACCTTCGGCGGCGCCCGCCGGGCGCTGCGGGCCATGATCGGCGTGCAGGAGGAGCTGGAGCAGTTCGCGGCTGACCATCCCGAGCAGGGGGTGCGGGTGCGGGTGGGGGTGCACACCGGTGAGGTGATCTCGGAGGACGGCGACATCTTCGGCAAGCACGTGATGCTGGCCGCTCGGGTCGGCGGTCTGGCCGACGGGGGCGAGATCCTCGTGTCGTCGATCGTGCGCGAGATCGCCGCCGCCCGCGGCGACCTGGCCTTCGGCGAGCCCCGCCCTGCCACCTTCAAGGGCATCGAGGGCGACCACATCGTGTACCCGCTCCTCTGGCAGGAGTTCGAGGCCGACGGCTGAACCCTCCTGAGCTGGGCCTACTCGGTGCTGTCGGCCTCTTCGGCCGTCGGCGCCTCGGGGGGAGCGTGCTCGCTCGACGTGCGTGGGATCGAGGCGTGCTTGCCCGAGGCGTGCGGCACGGCCGCCGGTCCGCTCGAGCGGCCACCGGGGGTGAACCCACCCGAGGTGGCGGGATCGTAGATGCCCGAGGCGCGTGCCACCGCCGTCTCGGCCACCACCTGGAGCGCCTCCTCCTCCCGGACGTCGCGGATGCTGCGCTGGAGCGGGCCAGGAGCGATGTAGCCGATCACGAAGGCGATCACGGTGGGGATGAAGACGAGCGGCACCCACTGCTCCACGTCGGCGAAGGTGATGCGCAGGATGGACAAGCCCAACGACAGGGTGACGCCGATGGCGGCGCCGGCGATGGCGAACTGCACGCCCCGCACGAACCGGTTCGACGGGAGTCGCCGCCGCAGCGTGTTGAGCACGAGCACGGTCACGGAGAAGACGGCCACGCCCAGCACCACCACGGCGAAGAGGCCGAGGGTGGAGGTGGCGTTGCCGCGCACGTCGACGACGAAGCCCTCCGAGCCGAGGAGGCGGCGATCGACGTCGTAGACGCGCAGCGAGGTTCCGAGGTAGCCGGTGGCCTGGCTCTCGAGGTCGAAGAAGTCGAGGGTGGTGTCGAGGGTGGTCTGCTCACCGGGCTCGAGGGTGGTGCGGATGCCGAGGTCGTAGGTGAGGAAGGTCAGGCCGAGGGCGTTGCCCTCGAGGCGGACGTAGCGCACTGACTCCGTGTCGTCGCTGTTGTTGCGGATCGTGAGCACCAGCGGGATCTCCTCCCGCGGCTCGATGGTGATCGGGTCGCTGGAGTCGGCGTCAGCGATGTCGCGCCCGGCCAGCTCGGCCTCGAGCTCGATGGCATCGGTCGACTGGGCGGCGGCCGGGCGGGGCCAGAAGGCGAGGAGCACCACCGAGAGCAGCAGGAGCCGGCGGGTCACTTGGTCCACCTCTGGGTCGTGGCCGACGGGAGCGGCGTGCGGAACACGATGGCCACGAGGAGCACGGCCATCACCATGGACAGGGCCAGCTGCCCGCCCCCGCCTCCGGCAGAGGCGGAGAAGTCCACCGTCGGCGGCTCGATCTGCACCCCGGCCACAGCGGTGATCCCCTGCGACACGCCGGCGCCGGTGACCTCGCCGACACCGATCGGCTCCGTGACGCGGATCCGGGTGACGGGCGCCGTGTAGGCCTGCGTGGCCGACCACACCACCTCGGCGCCCGTGCCGGTGAGCTCGACCGTGAACTCCTGACCGTCCTCCAGGTCGCCGGAGACCTCGACCACCTCGATGGACCACTCCCCGGTGTCCGGGTCGACGTCACCGACGTCGAAGGAGATCTCCACATCGCCGATCACCTCGTCGGCCTCTTGGGCCGAGGCGGTGCCGGCCGACATCACGCCGCAGGCGCCGGCGCCGATCAGCGCCAGCAGCATTGCGAGTCGGCCGTTCACAGCCCGAACTCCAGGCGCGCCTTGCGGGCGGGGTTGTAGCCCCAGGCCACGTCGAAGTCCTTCGTCGAGACCACGACCCCTGCGTCGTCCTTGTCGCGGTTCACGATCTTGAGGCGGAGCTGGTTCCCCACCGGGATCGATGAGGTGGGCACGTTCCCGAACGACACCGTGACCTCGTCGAAGCCGTTGCCCGGGACCGTGCCGACGGCGCTGGGGCCGATCTGGATGCACCCGGTGGCGGCCGTCGAGCTGATCGCGGCACTGGCCGGGCAGCTGAAGAGCCCAGCCGTGAGCCTCGACCCCGCCTGGGCCTTCTGCTCGATGGTGAGGCGGGTGGTGCCGCCGACCACCAGCGGCGCGCCCACCACCGTGTCGGTGCGCCACACGAAGTACTTGGTGGCGTCGGCCTGGGCCTGCACGGTCTGGGAGTCCTTCTTGATGAGGCGGGTCTCCACGTTCGACTGCAGCGGGGTGGGCGAGAGCAGGCCGGGGGGCGAGTCGGAATCGCCACGGAGGAAGAAGGCCTGCACGGCGGGCGGCGGTTGCGTGGTCGGCACGCTGATCGACACATCGCTCCCGAACGACGCGACGTCCTCGCTCTGCGTGGTGAGGCTGGCGGCGAAGGCCGTGGAGAGGCCCACGAGCGACAGGAGCGCGGCGAACAGGAAGACCCGCCGCATCGTCCGATCAGCCTCCCGTCTCGTCCACGCCGGTGGCCGTCTGCTCCGTGGCGCCGCCGCCGTGCTCGGGGGCGGTCTCGTACTCGTAGGTGACCG
>JBPPMN010000248.1:0-5956 GCA_051306055.1 Acidimicrobiales bacterium | reverse complement strand
CCTTCTGGCCGCCATCCCCTACGCCTCGGTGGCCATGGTGTCGCTGGCCGTCGCCCGTGAGGCCATCGAGCGCGAGCTCGACGGCAGCGGCTACCTGGTGCCCAAGGTGGAGGGCCGCACGATCACCGCCTGCTCGTGGACCAGCGCCAAGTGGCCCCACCTCCACGGCGACGGGACGGTGTGGCTGCGGGCCTCCGCAGGGCGCGATGGCGCCGCGGCGGCGCTCGACCTCGACGACGAGCCTCTGGTGGCGGCGGTGCTGGGCGACCTCGCCGACACGATGGCCCTCCACGGCCCTCCCGAGGAGGTCCGGGTGCGGCGGTGGGTCGACTCGTTCCCCCAGTACCGCGTGGGCCACCTCGACCGCGTCGCCGCCATCGAGGCCGACGTCGCCGCCTCCGCCCCAGGCGTGGCCGTGGCCGGTGCCGCGCTCCGTGGGCTCGGCGTGCCGGCCTGCATCCGTCAGGGCACGGCGGCGGCCCGCCGTTCCCTCGAGCGCTCCGACGCGCCATCATGAGAGGCATGCGACACGCGCCCGCGTCCTCCCTGGGCTGGCCGGCGCGGCTCCTGGCCGTCGTCACCACGGCAGCCCTGGGCCTGGGCCTCGGCGTGGTGGCCGCCGAGCAGTGGCCCACGACGGCCGAGGCAGAACAGGTGGTCACCACAGAGGAGCCGGTGGCCGACGACGACGTCGACCTCACCCCGCTCGGCTCCACGGCGGCCCGCCTGGTGGGCAGCCTGCGGGCCGACCTCCCCACCCCTGAGCCGTCGCCGCTCGAAGCCCGCGCCCCCACGCCGGAGGTGCGTCACGGCCAGCTCGAGATCCCGGCCATCGGGCTCTCCCAGCCGCTGTTCGAGGGGGTCACGCTCACCGCCATCGACCAGGGGCCGAGCCACTGGCCCGGCACGGCCATGCCCGGCGAGCTCGGCAACGTGGTGGTGGCCGGTCACCGCACCACCGTGACGCGGCCGTTCTTCGACCTCGACCTGCTCCAGCCCGGCGACGAGCTGATCTTCACCATGCTCGACGGCGAGCGCCACGTGTACGCGCTCGACCGGATCGAGATCGTCGACGAGTCGGCTCTGCACATCGTCGACCAGTCGTACGGCTACCGGGCCACGCTGTTCGCCTGCCACCCGAAGGGCTCCGCCCGGCAGCGGATCGTGGGCCACTTCACGCTGGCCACCGACACCACCGCCGCCCCCGCCTGACGGTCGCCCTCAGGGCTCCACCTCGCTCACTCGCCGAGCTGGATGTCGCACTCCTCATCCGCGTAGACCTCGATGCGCTCGGTGGACTCCTCGAGGTCGGCGAAGCGCGTTTCGAGCTCGGCGAACTCCTCGCCCAGCGTCGCCAGGGCGGCCGGGTCCTCGAAGTCGACGTCCTCGACGGCGTCGACGACCTCGCCGATCACATCGGTGAGGGTGTTCCAGTCGTCAGCGATCTCGCTGGGCGGGTCGATCGAGTCAAGAGCATCCTCGACCTCACCGAAGATGCTGCCCACCTGGGTGGGGTCGTCCACGTCGTCGTCGATGGAGTCGAAGGCCTCGTCGACGCCGGCGATCTGGTCGCAGAACGACGCGGCGGTGCCTTGACCGTCGTCGTCGCCGCAGGCCGCCATGGCCCCGAGCGCCAGGATGACCGCAGCCGCCATGGCCAGCCGGCGGTTGGTGAGATGGGTGCGCATCGGGCCTCCCGGGACCTCGTCAGCAGAGTCGGACGACCTTACTGTTCGGGCGTCCCGGGAGGCCTGACGACGGATCAGTCGCCCAGCTCGATGTCGCACTCGGACAGCACGAAGGCCTCGACCCGGTCGGCCGCCTCGTCGATGCCCTCGAACTGCTCGTCGAGGGCTTCGCCGAGGGCTTCGAACTGGGCGTCGACGTCGTCGGCGCTGTAGTCGATGCCGTCGAGGAGCCGGGCCAGGCCCTCGAAGGCGGTCACCATCGTGTTCCAGTCGTCGCGGATGGGCAGTGGGGCGTCGACGGCCTGCATGGGCTCGAGGATGGAGGTGAAGCCGAGGGCGATCTCTTCGGGGTCGCCGCTGGAGTAGGCCTCGTCGACGGAGTCGAGCGTGGCGTCGAAGGCCGCGATGTCGCCGCAGAACCCTTCGCCGGAACCCGCTGATCCGGCCGTGGTCGTGGTCTCACCCGTGGTCGTGGTGGAGTCGCCGTCGGAGGAACCCGTGGTGGTGGTCTCGGCGGGTGCCGTGGTGGTCGTGTCGTCGGCGCTGGTGCTGTCGTCGTCGCCGCAGGCTGCGACACCGACGAGCGCCAGAGCCAGCGTGAGGGCGCCTGCTGTCGCGCGTCGGACAAGGGGGGTGGGATGGGACATCGGAAGCTCCTCCGCCGGGGGTCGGACGGCCGAGCCTAGGTCGCGGCGCGGGGGACCACCGCCGGGCCGACGGGCGCCGCGTTGCTCTCGACGGCAGCCGAGCGGCCATCATCTCCCCCGTGCCGCACCGTCTCCGCATCGTTGCCTCCTGCTCGGCCGCCGGCGCGCTCCTGTGCCTCTCCCTGCCACCGTTCGGGTTCTGGCCGCTGGCCTTCGTGGGGCTGGCGCTGCTCGACCGGGTCGTGGCCGATCAGCCCCGCCGGGCCCGCTTCGCCCGCGGCTGGCTGGTGGCCCTGGCCTGCTTCGCCCCGTCGCTCAGCTGGATGACCGCCCTCACCGCCCCGGGCTACGTGATCGCCAGCGTGGCCTACTCGGCCATGGTCGGTGCCGGCGTGGCGGCGGCCCCGCCCGGGCGTGGCCGCTGGGTGGCGCTGGCCGGCACGTGGACCGTGGCGGAGCTGGTCCGCTGGTCGTGGCCGTTCGGCGGGGTGCCGCTGGCCAGCCTGCCCATCGGCCAGGTGGCCGGGCCGCTGGCCCCGGTGCTGCGGGTGGGCGGCCCGGTGCTGCTGCTGGCCGTCACCGTGCTGGTCGGCGGGGCCCTGGCCGCGGCGGTGGCCCGGGCCTGGAGGCCGGCCGCCGGGCTGCTGGCCGCGGTGCTGGTGGTGATGGCCGCCGCCATGGCGGCGCCCAGCGGTCGTACCGTCGGCTCGGCCGAGGTGGCGCTGGTGCAGGGCGGCGGCGAGCAGGGCACGCGCAAGAGCGACACCGGCGTGATCGCGGTGTTCGAGGTCCACGTCGCCGCCACGGCCGACGTCGAGCCGCCCGTCGACCTCGTCGTGTGGCCGGAGGACGTGATCGACACCGAGGGCGCCTTCGCCGACGACCCCTGGGCCGACGAGGTCGCCGCGCTGGCCCGCGAGGTGGCCGCTCCGATGCTCGTCGGGACCGTGGAAGGAGCCGGGCCGGACCGCTTCCGCAACGGCGCCGTGCTGCTCGACGCCGACGGCTCGATCATCCAGCGCTACGACAAGGTCCACCGGGTGCCCTTCGGGGAGTACGTGCCGCTGCGGGCGCTCCTCGAACCGCTGGCCGGGTCGGCCCTGCCGGCGCGCGACGCCCTCATCGGCGAGCTGCCGGGCCACCTCGACGTGCCCGGCCCGGTGGGACGGGTGGCTACGCCGATCTCCTGGGAGATCTTCTTCCCCGACCGCACCCGGGAGGGCGTGGAGGCCGGTGCCCGGCTGGTGCTCAACCCCACCAACGGCTCGTCCTTCACCGGCACCATCGTGCAGACCCAGCAGGTGGCGTCGTCGCGCATGCGTGCCATCGAGTCCGGTCGCTGGGTGCTCCAGACCGCCCCCACCGGCTTCACCGCGGTGATCGACGAGCGGGGCCACGTCGTGGAGCGCTCCGCCATCAGCGAGCGACGCATCATCCAGCGCGAGGTCGAGCTCCGCGAGGGGCTGACCATCTACACGCGGCTCGGCAACCTCCCCGGGCTGGTGCTGGCCGCGCTGTGCATCGCCGGCGGCTGGGCCATCGAGCTCCGCCGCCGCCCGACGGCCGACGGCTGACCACCTGCTGACCGCGGCGATCAGCCGAGGTCGATGGTGGTGGTCACCTGCACCGCCTCCAGGAAGCGGCGGTCGTGGGTGACGAGGAGCAGGGTGCCGTCGAAGGCGGCCAGCGCCGTCTCGAGCTGCTCGATGGCCTCGAGGTCGAGGTGGTTGGTGGGCTCGTCGAGCACGAGGCAGTTGACGCCCTGGGCCATCAGCTCGGCGAGGAGGGCCCGGGTGCGCTCGCCCGGCGACAGGTGCTCGCCGGGCCGGTCGATGTGCTCGGCTCCGAGGCCGAACTTGGCCAGGAGCGAGCGAGCCTCCGACCGGTCGAGTCCGGTGGTGTCCATGAAGGAGCGCAGCAGCGGCTGATCGCTGCCGTACCGGAGTCGCTGCTGGTCGAGCAGGCCCACGGTCACCCCAGGACCCAGCCACCGCTGCCCGGCCGACAGCTCCACCTCGCCGAGGATCGCCCGCAGCAGGGTGGTCTTGCCCGACCCGTTGGGACCGAGGATGGCGAGGCGGTCCTGCCAGGCCACCTCGAGGTCGATCGGGCCGAGGCGGAACGACCCGAGCTCCACCACAGCCTGGTCGAGGCGGGCGACCACGTCGCCCCCGCGGCTGCTCGCCTTGAGCTCGAGCTGCAGCTGCCACGGCTCCCAGGGCTTCTCCACCACGTCGAGCCGCTCGATGGCCTTCTCCGTGGCCTTGACCTTGGACGCCATCTTCTCCGACCGCTGCGCCTTGAGGTGGGGGATGTTCTTGTCGTTGTCGGTCTTCTTCGCCTTGGCGTTCTTCACGCCGGTGACGGCCCACTCGCGCTGGGTCTGCTGCCGGCTCTGCAGGCGGTCGCGCTCGGCGCTGAAGCGCTCGTAGCCCTCCTGCTGCTGCCGGCGGGCCAGCTCGCGCGAGGCCACGTAGTCGGTCCACCCGCCGGCGTGCTCCACCGCATCGTGGTCCGGCAGCCGGAGCTCGAGGATGCGGTGGACCACCCGGTCGAGGAAGGCGCGGTCGTGGGAGACGGTCACCACGGCGCTGGGGGTGGAGACCACGAACTCCTCGAGCAGGTCGAGGCCAGCGAAGTCGAGGTCGTTGGTGGGCTCGTCGAGCAGCAGCACGTCCTGTCGCGAGAGGAGGATGGCGGCCAGGGCGGCCCGGGCGGCCTGCCCGCCCGAGAGGTGGCCCACCTCGACGTCGACGCGATCAGCGGGGAGCCCCACCTGGGCCAGCACGGCACCGGTGCGGGCATCGAGGTCGTCGCCGCCGATGGCCAGGAAGTGCTCGAGGGCCGAGCTGTAGGCCTCGATGCTCTCGGCGTCGCCACCCATCGCGGCCGTGGCCCGGTCGAGGGCGTCGCTGGCGGCGGCCACACCGGTGCGCCGGGCCAGGTAGGCCCGCAGCGTCTCCCCGGGGGTGGCGTCGGGCTCCTGCGGCAGCCAGCCCACGGTGGTCGTGGCCGGGCTGCGCTCCACGGTGCCGTCGTCGGGCTGCTCCAGCCCGGCCAGGATGCGCAGGAGGGTGGACTTCCCGATGCCGTTGGGACCCACCACCCCCAGACGGGCACCGGCGGTCACGGCCACCGAGACCCCGCCGAGCACCACCTGGGCGCCGTGGTGGCGGACGATCCCCTTGGCCACGAGCACGGAGGTCGACGCTACCGGCCCACCCCACCCGTTCTGTGGACGGATTTGTCCGCATGGCGGAGGTGGGTTCTAGGGATCGTCGCAACGTTCTGGTCGAGTTGAACGTCGTCGACTCGTCCGGAGGTCGTGGTGGGGAATGCGAACAGTGGTCGGTATCCGAAGCTGAGCGCGGAGGAACGGAAGCGGATCATCGGGTTGGTTGCTGATGGGATGAAGCCGGCTGTGGTGGCTCGAGAGGTGGCCCGGTCGACGTCGTTGGTCCAGCGGACCATCCGCGAGGCAGGGGGTGTGGCACGCCGGTTGGAGTGGGACCCGTCGCCGTCCAGGCTCTCCGCCGCGGATCGCGAGGAGATCCGTTCGGGCCTCGACGCGGGAGAGTCGTTCGCCGCGATCGGCCGACGGCTGGGACGGGCGACATCCAC
>JBPPMN010000217.1:0-3136 GCA_051306055.1 Acidimicrobiales bacterium | reverse complement strand
GTGGTGGGGGGTGTCGAGGTAGGCCTTGGCCTCGGGGGGCTTGCCGAAGCGACCGTGGCTCCAACGCACCTCCACGTGGCCGTCGACGGCCTGCTCCTCCCCCGTGGCGCGGTGGCGCACCACGGCCTGCCAGCGCACCTGGGGCTGCCCGGCGTCGTCGCCCCACACGTCGACCCGCTTGAGCTCGAAGGCCTGCCGCCAGTCCCACGGGGTCATCACCCGCAGCCGCAGCGTGCGATCACGCTGGGCACCGAGCACGAAGTAGGGCGCGCTGCCGATGCGCAGCAGGCGCCACAGCACCGCCTCCGCCTCGGGTCGCTTGGCCAGGGTGCGCTTCCAGCGATCAGCGGAGGCGCGTCCGACGGCCAGGGACAGCTGGCGGTAGACGACCTGGGCCTCCGCTGACCAGCCGGCGTCGAGGTAGGCCCGCAGCTCGGCGCGGTGGGCCGGCGTGAGGTCGGCGGCGTGGGGCGGGAGGCTGGCCCGCGTGCCGAGCTCGAGGCGCACCTGGGCGAAGAGGGCCTGGTAGGCGTCGGGGGCCACCTCGGCGTACCAGTCGCCGGCGCTGCGGGCAGGCCCGCCGGCCAGGCCGCGCTCGAAGAGGCGGGCGGGCTGGGCGTTGGCCAGCACCTTGGACAGGTACTTGCAGCTCACCAGCCACACGTGATCGACCCGCAGGTCGGCCGGCACCACCTCGTCGCCGGGCGCCTGGCTCGGGCCCTTCCACTCCACCAGGCGAGGCGGACGACCGCGCAGGCCCTGCTCGGCGGCCAGGAAGGCCTGGCCGTTGGCCCAGGCGGCGGCGAACTCCTGGCGGTGCTGCCCCGCTCGTTCCAGCTCCGACAGCCGGTCCCACACCTCCGGTGCGACGTTGGCGACGGGTCGGGCGGTCAGCGCGGCGGGCAGCGAGGTCGCCCCGGTGATGGCCAGACCGGTGACGATCTCGGTGATCTCGGTCTTGGCCGACGGCACGGTGGAGCGGGGGCCGGGTCAGGCGGTGCCGGGGAGGAGGTCGCCCACCGGCTCAGCGACGCCGCCCGCGGCGTAGGCCGCCAGCCGCGCCTGGGCGCCGGGGGCGGTGAGCTCGACTGCGTCGACCAGTGGGCCGCCCCGGGCATCGCGCAGGGCGGCGAGGGCGCCGGACGCCCGGGCTGGGAGGTCGGTGGTGAGCACGAGCACGCGGTGACCGGCGGCCGTGAGCACGCCGGCCTCGCCCAGGGTGCGGAACAGCACATCGGTGCGGCGCAGGCCGTTGCGGCTGACGGTGCTGGCGCCCGCCACCAGCACGACCCACTCGGCACCGTCGGCGGCGGTGGCGGCGAAGTCGACCGTGAGGCCGCCAGCGAGACGGCGGCGCTTGGTGGCCTTGGCATCGGCGAGCGTGAAGCCGGCCTCGGCGAGCAGCTCGCCGGCCGCCGCCACCGCCTTGTCGGGCCGGGCCACCGGCGGGCCGGCCAGCACGGCGGCGGCTTCACGGGCCACCCGCTCGCGGGCAGCCTTGGCGTAGGTGTCGTCGGTGTCGTAGCCGAGGTAGTGGCGCCCGGTGCGCACGGCGGCCACAGCGGTGGTGCCGGAGCCCATGAACGGGTCGAGCACGACATCGCCCTCGTAGGTGTAGAGGTCGATGAGCCGCTGGGGCAGCTCCACCGGGAACGGGGCCGGGTGGCCGACGCGGGTGGCGCTCTCGGGGGCCAGCTCCCACACGTCGAGCGTGGCGTCCATGAACTCATCGGCGGTGACGGTGGCCTGGGAGGGGAGGCCCTGGGCGGCCCGCAAGGGACCCTTCACGGCGCGGTCGAAGCGGCCCTTGCTGGCGATGACCACGCGCTCGGTGAGGTCGCGCAGCACCGGGTTGGCCGGCTGCTTGAACGACCCCCAAGCGCAGTTGCCGCCGGCGCCGCGCGCCTTGCGCCACACCACCTCGCCCCGCAGCAGGAGGCCGAGGCGGTCTTGCAGGATGCCGATGACATCGGCCGACAGCGAGCGGTACGGCTTGCGGCCGAGGTTGGCCACGTTGACGGCGATGCGACCACCGGGCTCGAGCTTCTCCACGCACTCGGCGAAGACGTCTTCCAGCATGGTGAGGTAGTCGACGTAGGTGGCCGGGATGTGGCCCTCGCCCAGCTCCGCCTCGTACGCCTTGCCGGCGAAGTAGGGCGGCGAGGTGACCACCAGCGCCACCGAGGACGGCCGGACCCGATCCATCGAGCGGGCATCGCCCACGTAGATCTGGTCGACCACGCCGGGCGCCTCGATGGTGGCGTCGTCGCTCAGGACGGGAGCGGTGAAGCGGGCGTAGAAGCCACTGGCGTCGTGGTTCTCGCGCCGGGACACGCCGAAGGCGGACGTGGACGTCGCTCGCCTGCGCTGCGCGCCTGCATCCACCGTGGCCAACCCTCTCGTCGCTCTGCTCACACCAGGGACCCTAGGCAGGGGGTGTGACAGCAGGGCCACGCTACCGACCCGTGCGCGCGGCCGCGAGCACCGGTGGCCGCGCTGGGTAGCCTCGGCCGTGATGCCGGACTCGAAGATCATCTACACGTTCACCGACGAAGCGCCCGCGCTCGCCACCTACTCGCTGCTGCCGATCATCCAGGCCTTCGCCTCGGCGGCCGGGGTCGGGGTGGAGACGCGCGACATCTCCCTGGCCGGGCGCATCCTGGCCAGCTTCCCGGAGCGCCTCACCGCGGAGCAACAGGTGGGCGACCACCTCGCCGAGCTCGGGGCCCTGGCCCAGCGTCCCGAGGCCAACATCATCAAGCTGCCCAACATCAGCGCATCGCTCCCCCAGCTGAAGACCGCCATCGCTGAGCTGCAGGGCAAGGGCTACGACGTGCCCGACCACCCCGACGAGCCGTCCACCGACGAGGAGCGCGACATCCGGGCCCGCTACGACAAGGTGAAGGGCAGCGCCGTGAACCCGGTGCTGCGCGAGGGCAACTCCGATCGCCGAGCCCCCGCCTCGGTGAAGCACTTCGCCCGCACCCACCCCCACTCGATGGGCGCCTGGTCGGCCGACTCCGAGACCCACGACTCCCACCTGACCGCGGGCGACGTCCGCGCCAACGAGCGCTCCGTCCCGGTGGCCGACGCCCCCGACGGGCGCATCGAGCACGTCGGTGCCGACGGCGCCGTC
>JBPPMN010000189.1:0-4896 GCA_051306055.1 Acidimicrobiales bacterium | reverse complement strand
CGCCTCGGCTGCGGCCGGGGCCGGGGGCGAGGCGATGGGGCCGACGACGGGCTCGAGGAGCACGTCGAGCTCGGTCACGAGGACGTCGAGGGTGGCGGCGAGCTCCCCCAGCGGACCCCCACCCACGATGCCGCGCAGCGGCTCGGGGATCGTGTCGAGGAGATCGCTCACGGCCAGCGCGCTGGTGCGCAGCTCGGCCGCGGACACGGCGGCGTCGGAGCCCAGCAGGGCGCTGAGGGCCTGGCTGCCGGCGCCGAGGTCGGCCAGGGCCGGGCCGGCCAGGGCCAGCACGGGCTCGAGGACGCCGAGCTGGTCGCTGAGCTGGGCGAGGAGGTCGCAGGCCGCCGAGGTCGACGCCGGGGCCTCCGAGCACGACACCGTGGCATCGGCCGGGGCCGGCGCCGCAGAGAGAGCGGGGCCGAGGAGAGAGGTGGCGGCCAGCACGGAGGTGGCGGCGAGGGCAGCGGCAGGTCGGCGCATGATCGAAGGCTCCGGATCGGGGGCGGTCACGAGCTGTGACGCCCGTTACACCTCTCGGGTTCGGCGGCGAGGAAGCCGTCTCCTGCTGTGCGCCGCCGATCAGCCCGCACCACTCATCAGAATCGGCGGCGAACTAGGTCGAAACCAGAAGCAGCGGACCCGGTGGTCCGGCTCGTCGACTGGGGTGAGGGGCGACCCCCTGCCTACGCTCCGAGGCGAGATGGTGCCGTCCGGACCCCGCCACCGCCGCCAGCCCTCGCACGTCTACCGGGTGCGGCGAGCGCTCGCCGCCACCG
Source organism: Acidimicrobiales bacterium (assembly GCA_051306055.1). GTDB lineage: Bacteria > Actinomycetota > Acidimicrobiia > Acidimicrobiales > VFJN01 > VFJN01. Next base: position 4,120 of record JBPPMN010000189.1, on the reverse strand, counting down.
CCGTCGTGGTGGCGCTGTTCCTGTGCGCGCAGCTGGTGGGGGCGGTCACCGGTGGGGGTGACGAGGAGGCGACCACCACCACGGTGCCCGAGACCACGACCACCACCATCCCCCCGGTGCCGCCCTGCGTCGAGGGTGACCTCGTCGTGCCCGGCGATCCCGCCGCCGAGTGGGCCACGCTGATCGTCGACACCGAGCGGGCGCTCGGATCCGGCTACCACCCCAACGACCTCCGCAACATCGCCGATGCCGGCTTCCCGCTCACCGACGGCCTGGCCGTGCGGGCGCTGGTGATCCCCGACCTCGACGCCATGCGCCAGGCCGCCGCCGACAACGGCACGCCCCTCAGCATCATCGCCGGCTACCGGAGCTTCGAGCAGCAGGCCGCCCTCTTCGATCGGCGCGTGACCGAGATGGGGGTGGCGGAGGCCGGCAGCCGGGTGGCCCGCCCGGGGCACTCGGAGCACCAGCTGGGCACCACCATCGACGTCACCACCGAGGGCGACACCGACGTCGGACAGGCATGGGGCGCGTCGCCGGCCGGGCAGTGGGTGGCCACCAACGCCCACAAGTACGGCTTCATCATCAGCTATCCCCAGGACGCCCAGACCCGCACCTGCTACGACTACGAGCCCTGGCACCTCCGCTACGTCGGCCGGGAGATGGCCGCCGACGTGATCGCCAGCGGCCTCACCCTGCGGGAGTACCTCTGGAGCCTCAACCCGGTCGACCTGCCCGCCACCACGATCGCCACCACGGGGACCACGGCCCCGTAGGGCGACGGGCGGCTCAGCCCAGCACGTAGAGGTGCCCGGCGCGGGTGCCGACGTAGATGCGTCCGTCCCACACGGCGGGGGTCGCCTCGATGCAGCCACCCAGCTCGATGGTCCACAGCAGCGGCGGCTCCACCGTGGGGTCGCTCACGTCGAAGGCGTGGAAGAACCCTGCGCAGTCGCCGATGAGCAGCACGTCGTCGACGATGACGGGGCTGGCCCACAGCGGCGGCGGGAGCCGCTTCTCCCATCGGATGGCTCCGTTGGCCCGGTCGACGGCGATGAGCCGCCCGCCGTTGGTGCCCACGTAGACGGTGTCGCCGTAGATGCCCGGCGTGCCGTAGATGCCGCCCTTGAGGGCGGTGGCGTCGTCGATCTTCCAGACGATCGGGTTCGCCTCGTTGGACGGGTCGACCTTGGTGAGCTGGCCCACCTCGCGAGCCCGGGCCAGGTCGCGGTCGTACTGGCCAGCGACGTAGAGCATCCCCTCGTCGTCGACCACCACGGAGGCGTCGTTGTCGCCACCGGTGAAGAAGCGGAACTCCGCCGTGGGGGTGCGCCCCTCGTCGAGCCCGCTGAGGTCGTAGCCCCAGATGAGCCCCGACGAGGTGCCGAAGTAGGCGGTGTCGCCGTGGAGCGACACCGAGCTCTCCACCGACGCCACCTGGTCGCCGTTGGCCGCGAGGACCTCCTGGTCCCACGCCTCAGTGGTGAACACCACCTCGGGTACCACCTGCACGAGGCCGGCGTCGTCGAAGGACTTGTTGAGCTTGATCACCCAGAAGCGGCTGCTCTCGGAACCCACGATCATGTGGTCGCCCACGATGATCGGCGACGAGTCCCAGTCGTCGTTCCAGAGGGTGGGCTGCACGGCGTCGGCATCGAGCGTCCACAGCACCTCGGCCGCCCCGGGGCGGTCGAAGGCGATCACGCGCATCAGGTTGTCGCGGGAGCCGGAGTAGACGAGAGGGCTGCCGTCGGGGTCGATGGTGGGGGTGCCCTTGATGATGTCACCGGTCTCGACGTCGGGGAGGATCCGGTCGCCGGTCGCGGTGTCCATGAAGTGGATGTTGCCGTCGTAGCCGCCGAAGATCGCCCACGTGCGGTCGTCGCGCTCGGCGATGGTGACCTGGCCCGTCCAGCCCATCCCGCACCACACCTTGGTCTCACCGAGGTTGAGCGACTCGCGGCACATCGGCTCGTCGGGGAAGCGATGGATCACTGTGGGGGTGGTGCGGGGCACGGTGCCGGCGCCGTAGTAGCTGCGCGACGGGTTCCCCCGGAAGGTGAGCAGGCCCTCGACCTCGGCGTTGGGATAGGGCCGGCCGAAGCCGTCGGGATCGGCCAGGCCCTCGAAGTCGGTGCGGAAGAACTCGCCCTCCGGCTCGTCGTCGCCCGTGTCGCCATCGGTGTCGCCGTCGCCGCCATCGGTGTCGCCGCCATCGGCGTCGGTGGCATCGCCGGCGTCGTCGGCAGCCTGGTCGTCGGCAGCGCCGCCGGAGTCGGCGCGCTGGTCGACCGCGATGCTGATCACCAGCGCGAAGACGCTGACGAGGGCCAGCCCGAGGAGGGTGCGGCGGCGGCGGAAGTCATCGGGCACGGAGGACGAGGCTACCGGCGAGGTGCGACGGCCCTCGGTCACCGGCTGGCCGCCCCACGGGGGCGCGCCGCTACGTTGCCCGGATGACGTCGCTGCACGCTGATCGCTTCGCCCCCGTCGACGAGGCCATCGCCGCCCGGTGGGCCAAGTTCCCCGACGGCCTCGACCGCACCTACTTCCCGAAGCTGGTCGGCCTCCAGATCGAGGAGGTGCGCACCGACTACGCCCGCATGCGGCTGCCGTTCCGATCGGAGCTGGAGCAGCCGGCCGGGGTGGTGCACGGCGGCGCCATCGCCACCCTCATCGACACGGTGGTGGTGCCGGCGGTGGGCCAGGCCTACGACGTGGGCTGGGCCTACTTCACCGTGCAGATGGACGTGCGCTACATCGGCGCCGTGGTGGGCGAGGACGCCATCGCCGAGGGCTGGGTGGAGCAGCGCGGCCGCACCCTGGTGTTCTGCCGGGCCGAGGTGCGCACCCCCAGCGGCAAGCTGGCCGCCGACGGCACGCTCGTCTACACGATCCGCCCGCCGCGCGACTGACCCACCCCCAGTTCTGGCGTCAGGGACGGGCGCACCACGCCCGGATCCGTGGCCAGATCTGCTCCGTCGGCTGATCGCGGGATCTGGCGTCAGGTTCCGGCGTGACGCGCCCGGATCCGACGCCAGAACTGGGTTGTTCAGCGGCGGGTGAAGGCGAGGTCGAGGCTCCGGACGGCGCCCACGAAGATGTTGGGCTCGATGTCGGGTGGGCTGAGCACCTCGAGGTCGGTGACCGACGCCACCAGCTGCTCCATGAGCAGGCGCAGCTCGAGGCGGGCCAACGACGCGCCGAGGCAGAAGTGGGTGCCGAAGCCGAAGGCGATCTGCGGGTTGGGGCTGCGCCGGATGTCGAAGCGGAAGGGCTTATCGAAGACCTGCTCGTCGCGGTTGCCGGAGGGGTAGAGGAGGGCGATGCGGTCGCCCTCGCGGATGGCGTGGCCGTCGACGGTGGTGTCGGCGGTGGCCACCCGGAACATGTTGTTGAGCGGCGTGACCCAGCGGATCATCTCCTCGACGGCGCCCGGGATCAGCGACGGGTCGGCGTGCATGGCCTCCCACTGGTCAGGGTGCTCGGCGAAGGCCACCAGCGAGCGGGCGATCACGGTGCGGGTGGTCTCGGCGCCGCCCGAGATCACGAGGCCGGTCTCGTTGACGAGGCGGCTGTCGTCCATGGGGCAGCCGTTGGCCTCGCCCTGCACCCATGCGGTGACCAGGTCGTCGGCCGGGCACTCGCGGCGGGCGGCCGCCGTCGCCTGCAGCACCGCCACGAACTCGCCGATGGCGGCCAGGAACTCGTTGGCGAGGGCGTTGTCGAAGGGGACGGAGTCGTAGCGCATGAGGCGCTCCGACCAGCTCTTGATCTCCGGCCACAGCTCCTCGGGGAAGCCGAGAAGGTGGGCCGTGAGCTGGGCCGGCAGGGCGGCGGCCACCGCGGTGACCGCCTCCATCTGGCCCCGCTCGCCAGGGGCGGTGTCGGCCACGATCTCGCCCAGCAGGCCGCCGATCATGCGGCTCATCACCGGCTCCAGCTCCCGCACGGCCTTGGGCGTGAAGCGGCGTGAGATGAGGCGCCGTTGGTCGATGTGGCCCGGATCGTCCTGGGCGATCATGTTGTCTTCGGTGGGGTTCTGGATCGAGCGGTAGCTGCCGGCGCTGGAGAAGATCTCGTCGCGGTGCTCCACGTCGAGCAGGTCGGCGTGGCGGGT
>JBPPMN010000153.1:0-2685 GCA_051306055.1 Acidimicrobiales bacterium | reverse complement strand
TGCGACTCGAACGAGTAGGACTCGACTCAACTTCGTGGAGCGCCATGGACCTCTCCAACCCGATGCGTTCGGTCATCCCGGTCGGCCAGGGCGAGGTGCTGGCCGTGCTGGCCCGTACGGACCGACCGCTGAGCGGCCGCCGCGTGGCGGACCTCACCGACGGTCGGCTCAGCCAGAAAGGGACCAACCTCGCGCTGCGGGCACTCGTCCGGACCGGCCTCGTCCTCGCCGAATCGCATCCTCCAGCCATCCTCTATCGCCTGAACCGCCACCACCTCGCTGCTCGCAGCATCGAGGAGCTGGCCACGCTGCGGGCCCGGCTCATCGAGGCAATGCAGGATCACCTCGCGGGGTGGGCCATCCCGGCGTGGGGGGCATGGCTGTTCGGTTCCGCCGCTCGAGGCGACGGGAGTGACGACAGCGACATCGATGTGCTGGTCGTCCGCCCCGACCTGGAGGACGACGCCGAGGCTGCCTGGGCCGCCCAGCTGGATCAGCTCGCCACCGCAGTCACCGCGTGGACCGGCAATCGCTGCCGGGTCGTGGAGTACGGCGCCGACGAGCTGACCTCGCTGCTGGAGACCGACGACCGACTGGTCGATGGTCTTCGCTCGGATGGCATCGCGCTCACTGGGCGACTGCTGCCTGGCCGTGCGGCGTTGGCCGCTGATCCGCGATGAGTGCCCGCTCCGACGCCCGCGCTCACCTTCGCAAGGCTCGCGAGTTCCTCGATGCCGCCGAGCTCAACCTTGCCAACGGTCACGCCAACGCGGCCGCTTCGAGTGCCGTCACCAGCGGGATCAACGCCAAGGACGCCATCTGCCTGGCCCTGACCGGCGAGTCGAGGAAGTCCGACGACCACACCGACGCCGTCGGCGAGCTGCGGGCGGCCGGGCCGACGATGGGGCCGCTCGCCCCCACGCTGGGCCGCCTCCTCAGGCTCAAGAACCGGTCGCAGTACCAGACGGCCGACGTGTCGCCGGCAGACGCCGCCAAGGCGGTGTCATGGGCCGTCACCCTCCTCGCGGCTGCCAGCGGGATCCTGGCTGGGTAGACGGCACCGCCTGGTGCTCAGCGGAAGGGGTCGCCGCCGGCGAGGAGGAGGGCCACGAGCACCACGAAGGCCGCCACCAGCGTCCAGCGGTACCAGCGGTAGAGGCCTGCCGTCTGGCGGCGGGTGGCGTGGTCGCTCGCCTCCCGTTCCCAGTCGGGCCGCTCGGAGGGCGACCAGCGCCTCGGGTCATCGCTCATCGTCGGCACGCTACGCCGCGGTCGCGGCGTTCGGTCACGGCACCTCCGTACGAGGGGAGCACGTCATCACCAAGGAGTGCTGCCCCATGAAGACCATCCTCAAGATCGCGGCCGGGATCATCCTGGCCACCGTCCTGCTCGGCGTCGGCTGCGCGGCGCTGATCGGTGGCGCCGCCGACGAGGCCTCCGATGACCTCGAGGAGGAGCGTGTGGCCGAGGCGGCCGACGTGGCCGACGAGGTCGCCTGCGAGCCCGACGACATCGGCTGGGCCTCCGCCTCGGGACGGGTCACCAACTCGTCGTCGGGGCAGTCGAGCTACCTCATCACGGTCACCTTCGCCGACGCCGAGGGAGTGCAGTACGCCGAGGGGATCGCCAGCGTCACCGACCTGGCGCCGGGTGCCACCGCTGAGTGGGACGCCAGCGGTGCGGAGGACTGGCGCGACGGCACGACCTGCACGGTGTCCGACGTCGAGCGGCTCGCGTCGTGAGCGGCTGGCCCGAGGTGACGCCCGATCCTCTCCCCGAGGGGGACGGGGACGGAACCGACGGGGCACCCCGGTGGCGGCGCCTCGTCGGCCGGCCGGTGCCGCTGGGGGCGCTGGTCGGGGCCGTCGTGGTCGTCGCGGCGGTGGCGGGCGCCGCCGTGGCGGCCACCCAGGCCGACCTCGCCGACCGGCGCACCGAGCTTGCCGCCGCCGAGGAGCGAGTCGACGACCTGCGAGCCGACGTGCGAGCCCTCGACGACGACCTCGACGCGCAGACCGCAGCGCTCACCAGAGCGCGCCAGGGCGTCGAGCGGGCGGAAGCCGAGCGCGACGAGGCGCTCGAGGCCGCGGAGACGGCCGAGGCCGACGCCCTGGCCGCCGCCGAGGCGGCGATGGCCCCTCGGGTGGCCGAGCTCGACCAGCGCGAGGCCGAGGTGGCCGCTCGTGAGGCGGCGGTGACCCAGAGCGAGGTCGAGCGCGACCAGAACACCTTCGGCAACGGCGTGTGGGAGGTCGGCGTGGACATCCAGCCTGGCAAGTACAAGACCGCCGGCAGCGACAGCTGCTACTGGTCGAAGAACACTGCGTCGGGCGACATCATCGACAACGACCTGCCCAGCGGCCCCTCCACCGTGGTCATCGAGCCATCGGTCTTCACCTTCTCGTCCCAGCGCTGCGGCGAGTGGACCAAGGTCGGCTGACCGGCGGAGCCCGCATCGGGTCCGGGTCAGGAGATCAGGGTGGCCCGGAGGCGGCGACGCCCGCCTTCCGTCTCGTCGCCCCAGTCGAGCGGGGCGTCCTGCTGGGCGAACCCGCCTGGCCGGAGTGGACGCCGCGAGCACTGACCCGCCACTGGTCCGACACGCGGGAGCCATCGGTCCCGCACTTGGCGGGTCGGGTCAGCCGGTGAAGGTGGGGTTGGCCACGACCGGCAGCGCGCCGGGGG
>JBPPMN010000152.1:0-2400 GCA_051306055.1 Acidimicrobiales bacterium | reverse complement strand
ACCCCCTCCGCTCGCTCGAGCAGTAGTGCCGTCCCAGGCACCCGAGCTCCCGCGACCGACGCGTTCGGCCCCGGGGCGGCGAGACTGGCGGCCATGACCGCGGCCATCGTCACCGAGGACCTCACGCGGTCGTTTCCGAGCGGCCGCGCCCTCGACGGCCTCACCCTCGAGGTGGAGCAGGGCGAGGTGCTGGCCCTGCTGGGGCCCAACGGCGCCGGCAAGACCACCACCGTGCGGCTCCTCAACGGCATCCTCACCCCGGAGCGCGGCCGGGCCGTCGTGCTCGGGATCGATCCCGCCGTCGACGGCGACGCCGTCCGCCGCCGCACCGGCGTGCTCACCGAGCACGCCGGGCTCGACGAGCGGCTCACCGCCCGCGAGAACCTGGAGCTCACCGCCCGGATGCGGGGCCTCGACCGGCGCTGGGCCGCCAAGCGCACCGCCGACCTGCTCGAGCGCTTCGGCATGGCCGACCGCGCCGACGTCACCGTGCAGGGCACCTCCACCGGCCAGCGCAAGCGCCTGGCGCTGGCCCGGGCCCTCCTCCACGACCCCGACGTGCTGTTCCTCGACGAGCCCACCTCCGGCCTCGACCCCGCCGCCACCCGCGACGTGATCGATCTCATCGGTGCCCTGGCCACCGACCACGGCCGCACCGTCGTGCTGTGCACCCACTTCCTCGGGGAGGCCGGCCGCCTCGCCGACCGCATGGCGGTGCTCCACCGTGGGGTGCTGCACGCCTTCGGCCGCCCGGAGGAGATCGCGGCCGAGCTCTGGGACGGTCTCGACGCCGTCCTCGACCTCGGCGGCCCGATCGACCCGGCCGCAGCCGACGCGCTGCGCAGCCTGCCCAGCGTGGGGGTCGTGGCGGTCACCCCCACCGGGGCCATGGTGCGGGTGCCGGCGCGCGATGACGTGCCCGCCCTGGTGCGCTTGCTCGTGGAGCGGGGCGTGGCCGTCTACGGCGCCACCGCCCACGCCCCCACGCTGGAAGACGTCTACTTCGCCGTCGAGGCCCGCATCGCGGCCACGGAGGGCAGGCCGCCCACGCACAGCACCACCGACGTGCTCAGCCGGCCGCTCGAGGTGCTGTCGTGAACCGCTCCGTCGTGCGGGCCATCATGACCAAGGACCTGATCGCGGTGCGCCGCTCGAAGGCGGTGGTCATCCCGATGCTGGCCGTGCCGGCGCTGCTGATGATCGTGCTGCCGCTGTTCGTCGGCCTGGCCGCGCGAGGACAGGTGGTCGGCGACATCGAGCGCATCCTGTCGTCGATGCCGGGCGACCTGGCCCGCCCCATCCTCGAGCTCCCGCAGCGGGAGCAGCTCATCGTGCTGGTCAACGGCTACCTGCTGGCCCCGCTCTTCCTGATCGTGCCGCTGATGGTGTCCGCCGTGCTGGCCGCCGACGCCTTCGCGGGCGAGAAGGAGCGCAAGACGCTGGAGTCGCTGCTGCACCTCCCGGTGGCCGACCGCGACCTGTTCTTCGCCAAGCTCCTCACCGCCTTCCTCCCGGCCATGGCGGTGTCGTGGATCGGCTTCCTGTGCTTCTGCCTGGTGGCCAACACGGTGGCCTGGCCGGTGATGGGCCGCATCTTCGTGCCCACCCAGATGTGGCTGGTGATGATCCTGTGGATCGCCCCGGCTGTGGCCACCCTCGGCCTGGCCGTGATGGTGCGGGTGTCGGCCCGGGCCCGCACCAGCCAGGAGGCCAACCAGCTCGGTGGTGCGGTGATCCTGCCCCTCATCTTCCTCGCCGTGGGCCAGTCGTCGGGCCTGCTGCTGGTGCCGCTCAAGGTGGCCGTCGGCGCCGGCCTGGTGATCTGGCTGGTGGCCCTCTGGCTGGTCCGCGGCGGCGCCAAGCGCTTCACCCGCGACCAGCTCGCCGCCCGCGTCTGACGCGCACCCCCGCAGCCTGTGTTCGATCCCGGCGCGAAGCGGCGGTTTCCAACACAAGCTGAGGCTCGAGCGCCCCCACCCCGCAGGTTGTGTTCGATCCCGGCGCGAAGCGGTGGTTTCCAACACAAGTTGCGGGGTTTCAGAGGCCGGCGTTGCTGAGGCGGCACATGGAGAAGCGGTGGCCGGAGGCGACCACGGCGTCGCGCAGCGGAGCGAGGTCGGGCACCACCCGCAGCTCGATGCCGGCCCCGACGTGGCGGGCCAAGAGGTCGCCGACGGCCTCAACCGACAGCGGTCGCTGCTCGGCGCGGGCCACCCAGTGGCCGCCGGCCTCGGGCCAGGGCTCGAAGCCGTCGCTCGCGAAGCGGTAGGCGAACAGGCGGCAGACCCGCACCCGCTCAAGCCAGTCGGCTGAGATGGCGTGCACCCGCGTGGCGGAGGTGGGGCCGAGATCGCTCGGCGGCTCGCCGTCGGCCCGCCACCAGGTGATGCGAGGGCAGTC
>JBPPMN010000211.1:0-5784 GCA_051306055.1 Acidimicrobiales bacterium | reverse complement strand
GGCGGGCGAGACGTCGTCGGCGCAGCCTGCGCTGAGGCCGAGGGCCAGCAGCACGACGAGGGGGGCGAGGAGACGGCGAGGCACGGCTGGTGAGCCTAGAGGGCAGGCCGACCCCAACCGAACCCGGGCGGTCCCGCGGCGACAGCGAGGTTTGGGGTCCTTCGGGTCTGGGTACTGGCGCCGCAGCGTTCGGTCGCGGCTTCCTGTTCCCCCGATCAGCGCTCCAGTCGGGCCCCCTTCCCCCAGGGGGCCCGACGAGTTCGCGAGCCGGGTGTGTGCCGGTGGCTCCGGCGGTATGCCCGCAACAGCTCACGGCCCGGTCCACCCACCTCCCGGCCGGCGGGTCGACGCCGGTGAGCCTGCCGGCCGGCACCAAGACCATCTGCGCCTGGACCGACGGCGAGCCCGCCGTCACGGTCATCCCGCAGGGCCTCGGCTCGATCGTCTACCTGGCCTGGGACTGGTTCGGTACCTACGACGAAGCCGGCGAGCCCGAGGCTGACGTCGCCACCGGGTGGTTCACGGTGCTGCTGGCGGCCACCGACGCCACCGTTTCCGTCGGCGACTCCACCGCGGCCGAGGGAGCCACCGAGTCGTTCACCGTGACACTTCCGGGCGGGCCGGTCTCCCAAGACGTCGTCGTCTCCTACGAGACCGCCGACGGCAAGGCGCTGGCCGGCGTGGACTACACGGCCACCAGCGGCACCGCCGGCGGCGCAGCCGGTCACCGCGGCACCCACGTGCACGGGCTGATCAGCTCCACGATCTGACCTCTGGCGCAGACGGTGCCCGTCGCCACGGCGACGGGCACCGGCGCGTCAGGCGGGGACGGGGTCTTCGGCGGGGACGAGGTCTCGGAGGAGGTCGACGAGCCAGTCGGCGGGGTGGTGCTTGTGGGGGATCTTGACGATGAGGAGCTGGTCGGGCTCCTTGTAGACGGCGGTGGGGTGGAGGCGCTTGAGGCGGATCTGCTGGCTCGACTTGAGCGGCAGTGGTGAGACGCGGGCGGTGGACGGGGCGCCGCCGTAGCCGCTGGGCTTCACCACCACGACCTCGCGCAGGCCCACCCGGGCCGCCTCCGCCCGCAGGCGGGCGACCGACAGCAGCTGCTCCGCCTCCTTGGGGAGCGGGCCGTAGCGGTCCTCCCACTCGGCGCGGATGTCGGCCACCTCGGCGTCGGTGGTGACCGCGGCCAGCCGCCGGTACGCCTCGAGCCGCAGCTCCTCCTTCTGCACGTACTCGCGGGGCAGGTTGGCGGCCAGTGGCAGGTCGAGCTTGATCTCGGCCGGCTCCTTCACCGGCTCGCCCTTCAGCTCCGCCACCGCCTCGGTGACCATCTGGCAGTAGAGGTCGTAGCCCACCGCGGCGATGTGGCCCGACTGGCCGGTGCCGAGCAGGTTGCCGGCGCCGCGGATCTCGAGGTCGCGCATGGCGATCTTGAAGCCGGAGCCGAGCTCGGTGGCCTCGCCGATCGTCTTGAGGCGCTCGTAGGCGTCTTCGCTCAGCACGCGGTCTTGCGGCACGAACAGGTACGCATACGCCCGCTGGCCGGAGCGACCGACCCGCCCCCGCAGCTGGTGCATCTGGCCGAGGCCGAGCAGGTCGGCGCGGTCGACCACCAGCGTGTTCACGGTGGGCATGTCGATGCCGCTCTCGATGATGGTGGTGCACACGAGCACGTCGTACTCGCCCTCCCAGAAGGCCAGCACCACCTGCTCGAGCGTGCCTTCGTCCATCTGGCCGTGGGCGATGGCCACCCGTGCCTCGGGGACGAGGTCGCGCACGTGCTCGGCCGTCTTCTCGATGCTCTGCACCCGGTTGTGCACGTAGAACACCTGGCCTTCGCGCAACAGCTCGCGGCGGATGGCCTCGCCGACGGCGCGGTCGTCGTACTCCCCCACGTAGGTGAGGATCGGCATGCGGTCGGCCGGCGGCGTGTTCAGCAGCGTGAGGTCACGGATGCCGGTGAGCGACATCTCGAGGGTGCGGGGGATCGGCGTGGCCGAGAGCGTCAGCACGTCGACCCCCGTCTTGAACGCCTTGATCTGCTCCTTGTGACCCACGCCGAAGCGCTGCTCCTCGTCGACCACCAGCAGGCCGAGGTCCTTGTAGGCGATGTCGGCCGACAGGAGCCGGTGGGTGCCGATGACGACGTCGACCTCGCCGCTCTGCACGCCGCGCACCACCTCGCGCGCCTGGGCCGGGGTGAGGAACCGCGACAGCACCTCCACGCGCACGGGGTAGCCGGCGAAGCGGTCGGAGAAGGTCTGGTGGTGCTGCTGGGCCAGCAGCGTGGTGGGCACCAGCACGGCCACCTGCTTGCCGTCCTGCACCGCCTTGAAGGCGGCCCGCAGCGCCACCTCCGTCTTGCCGAAGCCCACGTCGCCGCACACGAGGCGGTCCATCGGGTGGTCGGCCTCCATGTCGGCCTTCACCTCGGTGATGGCGGTGAGCTGATCCGGCGTCTCCTGGAACGGGAAGCCGTCCTCGAGCTCGCGCTGCCACGGGGTGTCCTCGGCGAAGGCGTGGCCGGGGGCGTTGAGGCGGGTCTGGTAGAGCACCACCAGCTCCTGGGCGATCTCGGAGACGACCGAGCGCACCTTGGCCTTGGCCTTCTGCCAGCCGTCGCCGCCGAGCCGACTGAGGCTGGGCGAGTCGCCGCCGGTGTAGTGGCGCACGGCGTCGATCTGGTCGCTGGGGACGTAGAGCTTGTCGTCGCCGCGGTACTCGAGCAGCAGGTAGTCGCGGTCCACGCCGCCGATGGCCCGCTTGACCATGCCGGCGTACCGCGCCACGCCGTGCTGGTGGTGGACGACGTGGTCGCCGGGCTTCAGGTCGTCGAAGAAGCCCTGGCTGTCGCGGCGGCGGGTCCGGGCCTTGCGGTGGGACCGACGACGGCCGGTGAGGTCGCTCTCGGCCACCACGGCCAGCTTGATGGCCGGCAGCACGCAGCCCCGCTCGAGCGGCAGCACGTCGATGGTGGGGGCCAGGCCGTGCTCGCCGAGCAGGGAGCGCAGCCGGGCGGCGGACCCCTCGCCGTCGGCGGCCACCACGATCGTGTACCCCTCCGCAGCCAGGCCGACCAGCTGGCGCACCACGCGCTCCGGGTCGCCGGCCAGGCCGTCGATGCCGGTGGCGGTGATGGTGGCGACGTCGGGCCCCTCGGGGGCAGTGGTGACCGTCCAGGCGGGGGCGTCGGTGTGGGTGAGGAGCCGGTCGAAGGGGAGGTGGAGACGGGGGAAGCCCTCGTCGCCGTCGGCGGCCACCGCACCCCAGGTCTTGGCCAGCGTGGCGGCCAGGTCGGCCTCTTCAGCCAACAGGTCGCCGGCGCGGTCGCGCATGCGGCGGGGCTCGAGGAGCAGCACGAGGGCGTCGGACGGCACCAGGTCGAACACCACGTGCTCGCCGGAGGTGAGCCACGGCAGCCAGCTCTCCATGCCGTCGAAGGTCTGGCCCTGGCTGAGGCGCTCCCACTGCTCCCGGCCCCACGGCTCGAGGGCGATGAGCTTCTCGGCCCGGGCTCGCACCTCGTCGGTGGGCAGCAGCTCGCGGCATCCGAAGATCTCCGCGTGCTCGAGCGGGTCGGTGGCCCGCTGGTCGGCCACGGAGAACTCGGTGAGCCGGTCGACCTCGTCGCCCCAGAGATCGATGCGCACCGGACGGTCAGCGGTGGACGGGTACACGTCGACGATGGAGCCGCGCACGGCCACCTCGCCGCGGTGCTCCACGATCTCCTCGCGCCGGTAGCCCATGCCCACCAGCTCGGCCACCAGCTCGTCTCGGTCGCGCCGCTCCCCCGGTGCCACCACGATCGGCTCGACGTCTTCCACGTGCGGCCCGAGGCGCTGCACCAGCGCCCGCACCGGGGCCACCAGGACGCGCGGCGCCCGCTCCGGCGACCGCAGCCGCCACATCGTGCGCAGCCGGCGGCCCATCGTCTCCACCGACGGCGACACCCGCTCGAAGGGCAGCGTCTCCCACGCCGGGAACGTGTCGACGGCATCGGCGCCGAGGAAGGTGCGCAGGTCGTTGGCCACGCGGTCGGCGTCGCCCGTGGTGGGGACGGCGACCACGATCGGCCGCCGGCTCGACAGCGTGGCCAGACCGGCGATGGCCAGGGCGCGCGCGGGTTCGGGGACGGCCAGGACCGCCGAGGAGCGGCCGAGCACAGACGCGAAGCCGGGCTCCTCACGCAGCAGCGGGGGGAGATCACGAAGCAGCATGGAAGGAGCGCAGGCTATCGGCGACGCCCCGCCCCGCGATCGGCCGCTCCAGGTGGACAGAACGTGCGATTGCTCGCACGCGCCGAGCGCACTCGGTACCCTCCGCACACAGTCGGCGGACGAAGGGGATCGACTTCATGCAGCACGGACGACGTTCGAGCGGCGCGCTTGCGGCAGGGAGCGCCGCACTCCTGGCGGTGAGCGGGCTGGCGCTGATGCCCAGTGCGGTCGGTGCGGCGGAGCTGTCGGCCACCACCATGGCGGAGCTGCGTGCCGCGGTCGATGCCGCCAACGGCAACGGCGAGGCCGACACGATCGTCCTCACCCCCGGTGCCACGTACACCTTCGACTGCGTGGCCGACGACCAAGACGACAACGCCAACGGCGACCTCGACATCGACGACACCGCCCTCACCGAGATCATCGGCGACATCGCCAACCCGCCCACCTTCACCACCGGCGGCTGCGCCCCGGGCACCGCCACCCGCTTCATCGAGATCCTCGGCACCGGCGACGTCACCATCACCGGCGTCATCTTCGAAGGCGGCCAGGCCCACGAGGGTGCCCCCTCCTCCGACGGACAGTCGGGCGGCGCCATCCTGGCCGACGGCGACAGTGTCCTCACCGTGGCCGACAGCACGTTCGTGGACAACAACGCCGGCGACGGCGGCCCCGGCGACTCCTCGGCCCTGCCCGGCGCCGACGGCTCTGTGGGCGGCCACGGCGGCAGCGGTGGCGCCATCGCGGCGACCGGCGGCTCGGTGGTCGTCGAGCGGTCCACCTTCGCGTCCAACGCGGCCGGCGCCGGCGGCCAAGGCGGCGACGGGACCTGCGGAACCGACGGAGACGCCGGTGGTGCAGGCGCGCAGCCCCCCTCGGTCTACGGGGCCAACGGCAGCGTGGCCACCGGGAGTCCCGGCAGCAGCGTCGTTGGCGGCGACGGTGGCGAAGGCCCCGCCGGCACGCCCGGTGGGCTCGGTGGCCTCGGTGGTCTCGGCGGAGCGGGCGGCGCCGGCGCGCCTGGCGGTGATGGCGGCAACGGCGGCGCCATCGCAGCCGGCGGCACGTCGCTGGCGATCGATCAGAGCACGGTCGCCGGCAACGAGGCCGGCCATGGCGGCGCGGGTGGCGCAGGCGGCTGTGGCGGCGCCGGCGGCGCCGGCGGCGCCGGCGGCCGGGGCGGTGCGACCTCCGGCGGGCTGGGCGGCAGCGCCGCCGGCGGCGACTCGGTTCCCGGCGGCGACGGTGGCGATGCCACCTCGGGTGACGGCGGAGACGCCGGCATCGGCGGGACGGGGGGCGCCGGAGGTGACGGTGGCGACGGCGGTGACGGCGGCGGGATCTACGCCGACCTCGATGCCGGCCAGACCATGACGGTCGCTCGCTCGACCCTCAGCGACAACGGCGCCGGGAACGGTGGCGCCGCTGGCCTCCCCGGCGGGGGCGGCCAGGGCGGCACCGGTGGCCTCGCAGGAACGGGCGGCTTCTCCACCTCGGGACGACCCGGTTCGGCGACAGGCGGCGATGCCATCGGTGTCTCCGGCGGCGACGGCGGCGACGG
>JBPPMN010000055.1:0-7093 GCA_051306055.1 Acidimicrobiales bacterium | reverse complement strand
CACGACCGCCCGGCCGACGGGGGCGCAGCCCGGTCGATAGGGTCGAGGCGGCATGAACGGCTTCCTCTGGCTGGGCATCGCCTGTACGGCGGTCCTCCTCGTCGCCATCGTCTTCGACGGCCTCGACGACGCCTTCGACGCGCTCGACCTCGGGCCCAGCTGGCTGTCGCTGCCGGTCATCGCCGGGTTCCTGGCCGCCTTCGGCTTCGGCACCGGGGCCACCTACGGCACGCTCGGGCCGGTGGCCCTCGTCCCGGGCCTGGCCGTCGGGATCGCCTTCGGCTGGCTGGCGGCCCGCCTCACGGCGGCGATCATCCACATGCCCACCGGCCGCACCGACACCGAGTCGGCGATGCTCGGATCGCTGGGTCGCGTGGTGACCTCCCCTGAGCCCGGCCGCTACGGCGAGGTGCTCCTGGCGCGCCCCACCGGGCCGCTCAAGGTGGCCTGCACCGCCTCGGCCCCGCTGGCGGTCGGCACCGAGGTGGTCGTGGTCGACGTGCTGTCCTCCACCCTCGTCACCGTCGATCCCTTCGACGCCGACGGCACCCGACGGCTGCCCGCCCCAGCCTCCGAACCACCGGCCGTCGACCCCCCTGCCTGATCAACCCATCCCCACCTACACCTGGAGCCCGCTGCCATGAACCCCGTCACCACCGCCGTCCTCGGCCTCGTCGTCCTGGTGGTCGTGCTGATCGCCTTGGTGGTGTCCCGCATCAAGGTTGCCGGCCCCAACGAGGCGTTCATCATCACCGGCCGCAAGGGCAAGATGGGCTCCGACGACACCTCCGGGCAGAAGGTGGTGATGGGAGCGAGCGTCTTCGTGATCCCGTTCGTCCAGAAGCTCGGGGTGATGGGCCTCACCAGCCGCCAGATCGGTGTGTCGGTGCCGGCCGCCGTGTCGTCCAACGGCATCCGCTGCTCGCTCGAGGGCGTGGCCGTCGTGAAGGTGGGCGGTACGGAGAGCCTGATCCGGGCCGCTGCCCAGCGCTTCCTCGGTCAGCAGGGCGAGATCGACGTGTTCACCCGTGAGGTGCTGGCCGGCTCGCTGCGCGCCATCGTCGGCCGGCTGTCGGTGGAGGAGATCATCCGCGACCGTGCCGCCTTCGCCGCCGCCGTGGCCGAGGAGGCCGAGAACAGCCTCACCGGTCAGGGCCTGGTGCTCGACACCTTCCAGCTGCAGGACATCCAGGCCGAGGGCGACTACCTCGAGGACCTGGGCCGCCCCGAGGCGGCCCGGGCCGAGAAGGAGGCCGCCATCGCGGAGGCCATCGCCCGGCGTGAGTCGGAGCAGGCCCGGATCCGGGCCGAGGAGGAGATCGCCATCGCCAACCGCGAGCTGCAGCTCAAGGTGGCCGAGATCCAGGCCGAGACCGACGCCGCCACGGCCAACGCCGCCGCGGCCGGCCCGCTGGCCCAGGCGGCCAAGGACCAAGAGGTCATCGTGGCGCAGGAGCAGGTGGCGGCCCGACGAGCTGAGCTCACCGAAGCCGAGCTCGACACCCAGATCCGCCGCCCGGCCGATGCCGCCCGCTACGCGGTGGAGCAGGAGGCCGAGGCCAACAAGGCGCGGGAGATCGCCGAAGCCCAGGCCGAGGCCGAGCAGACCCGCCTCTCCGGAGCCGCCGAGCGGGAGCGCCGCACCGCGCTGGCCGAAGCAGTGCGGGCCGAGGGTCTGGCCGACGCCGACGCCATCCGGGCCAAGGGCGAAGCGGAGGCCGAGGCCATGCAGAAGAAGGCCGGGGCCTACAAGGAGTACGGCGACGCCGCCATCGTCGACATCGTGGCCGAGGCGCTGCCCAAGATCGTGGCCGAGGCAGCCCGGCCCATGAGCCAGATCGACACCATGACCGTCATCTCCACCGATGGGGCCAGCCAGACGGCACGCAGCGTGGCGTCCACCGTGGCCCAGGGTCAGGAGATCGCCAAGTCGCTCTTCGGGATCGACCTCGGCGAGCTGGTGCAGGGCTTCGTCGAGGCGAAGAAGGCCCCGGCCGGCGACCCCCAGCTGGCCGTGGTCGACACCACCGACGACGACGAGCCCGCCCCCGTCTGACCCGCCGATCGGCGGGTCAGAGCTCGCGGTAGCGGGCCTCCGCCATGGAGTAGAGCCCGAAGCACACCACGCCGAAGGCGGCCACGCTCAGCAGCACCTGGCCGTAGGTCTGCTGGGCGATCAGGTGGAGGGTGCCGTCGAGGCCCCTGGCCTCGTCGGGGTCGAAGTCGACCGCCGCCTTGATCACCAGGAGGCCGGCCAGCGCGAAGACGAGGCCGCGAGCGGCCATGCCGATCGTGCCCACCCACCCCACGACCCGCTCGACGGTGGGGCTCATCTGCGACTCGTCGAGGTGCTTCTCGAACTTCTGGGCAAAGCCTCGGTAGAGGAGGTAGGCGCCGCCAGCCACGATGGCGGCCCCGATCGCACCCACGATGAGCTGCCCGGCCGGCAGCTCGAGCACCCGGGCGGTGGCTGAGCTCTCCTGGTCGCTGCTGCCACCACCACCGCCGCCGCCCTGGCTCGACGACCCGTCCAGAAGGAACTGCAGGGTGCTGAGCAGGAAGCCGGTGTAGAGCAGCGCCTTGGCGGCCGACCCGAGGCGCTTGGCGGCGCGCTTCTTGTCGTCGTCCTCGTCGCGCTTGCCCCATAGGGCCTCGCTGAAGCGCCAGAGGATGTAGCCCACCAGGCCGGCCGCCAGCACCCAGAGCAGCGCGGTGCCGAACGAGCGGCTGGCGATCTCCTCGATGGCGCCGTCCTTGCTGGCCTCCTCGCGTGTGCGGCCACCCTCGCGGGCGATGTGGAGCGCGATGAGGCCCACCACCACGTAGACGAGCCCGCGGGCCGCGAACCCCAGCCGGGCGAGGCGCTCGGCCCACTTGTTGTTGGCCCACCTGTGGGCGGTCGCTTCAGCGCTGCTGGTCCTGTGCACGGCGTCGTCCTACCCCAGCCGACGCACGGTCACCCTTGCGCCTAGCCTGCCGCCGTGGCGGATCAGGACGAAGGGCACATCGGGCCCACCGCACCCAAGCGCAAGGTGCTGGTGATCGATGAGATCGGTGGCACCCTCGAGCGCTTCCGCTTCCTTCGAGCCAGCGACGCGGTGGCCACCGACCACCTCCTCGAGGACCTCGGCGCGGAGTCAGAGGCTGAGCGCGACATCGTCGACCAGCTCTCCGTCACCCAACCCCTCACCCACCCGGAGCGGTTCCTCGAGAGCCACGTCCTCGCCATGCGGTCACTCGAGGTGCTGGGCCGCAACGGCGCCCGCGGCGTCGAGGTGCCGAAGCGCCTCGGTCCGTTTCGACCCATGGCCGGCTTCCTCGTGCACCTCGGCTGCCGCTTCCTGGTCCGCCAGCACGAGCGCTCGGTGGTGGAGGCCGTCGCCACGCTCTACGCCCAGCGCCTGGCCTGGACGAAGGTCGACGACGAGGCACGCCCGGTGCTCCTGCAGGCGCACGAGGACGTCGAGCGGGCCAAGGAGACGTTCCGGGGCAACCCGGTCGGGCTGCCTGCGTTCCTGCTGGGCGGTGCGGTGATCAGCACCCTGGGCTCGTTGACGCGGGCCGCCGGGGAAGCGGCACTGGGCTCCGGGGTGGCTGCGTCGGTGGCGCTGTTCCTGGTGACGGTGGCGCTCGGCGGTCTGGCCTGGGCCGCCATACGAGCGGCCGCAGTGGCGCGGCGTCGCATCCGCCTCACGATCGAGACCCCCATCGCCGCCCTCTGGGAGACGGTGGGACGGGCCGGACAGCCACCGAAGGACCAGGCCCGGCAGCTCACGATCTACGCCATCGTGCTCACTGCGGTCAGCTGGCTCGTCGTCCCCGCCGGCATCCTCTACGTCGTCTCCGCCTTCTGACCCATGCGGGTCGGAGCGCGGCCGTAGCATCGCCGACGATGGCCGACGAGCGCAGAGCACAGCTGTTCTTCGGCGTGCTGGCCGTGCTGGTCGGCGGTGGGCTGGTACTGCAGATGGTGCTGACCGTCACCGCCGAGCCCGGCGCCGGCTTCTTCGAGTCGACGCCAGCGCGCGTCTGGAACTTCTTCAGCTTCTTCACGGTGCAGTCCAACCTGCTGGTGGCCGTCACCAGCGCGCTGCTGGCCCGCGACCTGCACCGCTCCTCCACCACCTTCTGGGTGCTGCGGATCGTGGCGGTGCTGTGCATCGCCGTGACCGGCGTGGTGTTCCACCTGGCCCTGGCCGACCTGCAGGAGCTCACCGGCTGGGATCTCCTCGCCGACACCCTGCTCCACACGGTCTCGCCGCTGATGGCGGTGGCGGGCTGGCTCCTGTTCGGCCCGCGCCGCCGGCTCGACGCCCGGATCGTGCGGCTCGCCGTGCTGCCGCCCGTGGCCTGGCTGGGATATGCCCTCGTGCGGGGCGCCTTCGTGCAGGACCGCTTCGGCAACGACTACTACGCCTACCCGTTCATGAACGTGCAGGTGCACGGCTACGCCGTGGCGCTCGTGCGCTGCGCGGCGGTGGCGGCGCTGTTCCTGGGGCTGGCCTACGGCGCACTCCAGCTCGACCGTCGCCTCGGGGGCGTGCGCGGCCCGTCCCCTGCGGCACCAGCACCGAGCTCCTGAGCCGGGCGCGGTACGTTGCCGCGCATGGAGAGCGACCCGGAGAAGCGACAGCGTGGGCTCGAGACGATGGCGCAGGTGTACGGCTGGCCGGAGGTGGGCGACGGGCCCGGCGACTTCTTCGGCTACACGGCGGAGCACCTCTTCGGCGAGATCTGGAACCGCCCGGGCCTCTCGTTCCGCGACCGGAGGTTGCTGCTCATCGGCCTGCTGGTGGGCCGGGGCCTGCACGACGTGATCCCCATCCAGGTGGAGGCGGCGCTCGGCAACGAGGAGCTCTCGGCCCAGGAGCTGCGCGAGGTCGTGATCCTCCTCACCCACTACGCGGGCTGGCCCGACGGTGCCAAGCTCAACTCCCAGGTGGAGTCGCTCATCGCCAAGGCCGCGAAGGCCGGCGGCGACCCCGAGGGCTGAGCCCTGCCGTAGGGCTTCGGCCTGCTCTCCCTGCTGGCCGTCGGCGGTGCCCCGCTGGTGGCGGCGATCGCCGGCGTGGTCCTGGGCATGGCCGGCACCGCGCTGGTGGAGATCTCCTACTTCTGAGCGGGAGGCCGGTCGCTCAGCACCCGGCCCAGGCGCTCGAGCGCCCCGGGGGTGCGGGCGCCCCACCACAGGAGGTCGCGACCGTCGACCAGCACCGTGGGAGCCACCTCCTCGAGCTCGGACCGGTGCCGCTCCGCGAACGGGTACGGCTCGCTGGGGGCCACCACCAGGTCGGCGTGGCGGGAGCGAGCACCCTCGGGGGCGAGGTCCGGATAGGCCCCGTCGGGGGCGGCCACGTTGCCGATGCCCAGCGCCCGCAGCACCGCCGAGCCGTAGGTGGGCTCGCCCAGCGCCATCCACGGCCGCTTCCAGATCGGCACCCAGGCCGATCGGGTGGGGGTGGGCTCGTCGACCGGGCCCAACGGCGTCCAGCGCCCGTCGACGGCGGCGGCCAGGTCGGCCATCTGGTCGTCCAGGTGGGCCAGGTCGCGCACGGCCAGCACGTGGACCGCGATGCCGGCGCCGACCAGGGCGTCGTGGTCCTCCCGGCGGTTCTCCTCCTCGTCGAGCACGACGAGGTCGGGGTCGAGGTCGCCGATGGCCGGCAGGTCGGGGTCCTTGGTGCCGCCCACGTGGTGGAGCTGTGGCTGCTCGCAGAAGCGGGTGCAGGCCACCGGCTCGATCCCCCACGCCAACAGCGTCTCCGTCACCGACGGGACCAGGCTCACGACGCGGGGCGGCACGCCCCCTGCCTACCCGATCTGGACGTTGGTGGCGGCGGCGGGCAGGTGGGGGGTGCCGTCGCGCATCGCCGGGAACTGGAACGTGGCTGCGGTGGTGCCGCGGGTCATGGTCGTGATGGGTGGCTCGTCGAGCGTCTCGTTGGCGTCGTCGATGGTGATCTCCCACCGGCAGTGGGGCACCCGGTCCTCCGGCGTGCGAGGTGGGCGGTGCACGTGGGTGATGTGGGCCTTCGGGTTCACGGCCTGGGCGGTGGGGTCGAAGGTGGCGTCCTCGATGGTGTGGCACATGCCGGTGATGGCCCGCTCGCCCCACGGCTCCACGTCGAGGAGGGCGCCACAGGAAGTGAGCTCGAAGAAGCCGTGGTGGTCGTCGACCACCTCGTACTTGACGTCCATGTAGTGCTGGGGGAACCCGGGGTCGAGCTGGAGCACCTTGAAGATGGCCTCCACGCCGTTGCCCTCGATGCCCATGATCTGCCGGAGCCGGTCGCCGTAGATGGGGGAGGCGCCCCGCCACTCCTCGATGGCCAGCTCCTCCACCACCTCCTGCCCGTACTTCATGCCGATGGCCGCGCACATCGAGCGGTCGAGCAGGTGCACGATCAGCGCGTACTCCCGCACGAGGCGCACCAGCGCCTCCTTCGACAGGTCTTCATAGCGGAAGTCGGGGTCGAAGGGACCGCTGTAGTCGGGCCGGTCGTGGAGGTCGTGGAGGTCGTGGTCGGCGTTGCTCTCAGGCATCTGGCCAGACTACTGTCTGGACAGATGTCCAGTGCGGCGGCTACGCCTTCGACGTCTGCGCCAGGTGCACCCGGTTCCGGCCACTTCGCTTGGCCTCGTAGAGCGCGGCGTCCGCCGCAGCCACGAGGTCGCCAGCTGTCGAGGCGTGCTCCGGCATGGCGGCCACGCCCACCGACACCGTGACCGGCCGGGGCTGGGCAGGGTCGGCGAAGTGGTGCTCCACCAAAGCCCGTAGGCGCTCGGCGTGCTCGGCGGCGCCCTGGGCCTGCGTCTCCCGCATGACCACGGCGATCTCCTCACCGCCGTAGCGGTACACGGTGTCTCCCTCCCGTCCACTGCCCGCGAGGAGCCCGGCCAGGGACTGCAGGGCGACATCGGCCGCTTGGTGGCCGAGGGTGTCGTTGTAGGCCTTGAAGTGGTCGACGTCGATCATGGCGAAGCCGAGCGGACGGCCGTGACGGCTGCTGATCGACACCTCGGCGGCCAGGTCGATCTCCAGGCGTCGTCGGTTGGGCAGGCGCGTGAGCGCGTCGCTCATGGCCAGGACCTC
>JBPPMN010000006.1:0-15105 GCA_051306055.1 Acidimicrobiales bacterium | reverse complement strand
CCATCGCCGGCATCGGAGATCCGCTGGGCCGCTCCGATCTCCGTCCCGAGGTAGCTCCGCGCCCCCCGGAAGCTGGTGATCACGATCTGGCCGATGCCATCGGGATCCGCGTCGACGATGTCCACCTGCACTCCGTCGAGCGGCGTCCCGACCGGCACCACATCGCTGTCGAGCTCGGTGTCGCGGGTGATCTTGAAGACAGCTACGCCTCCGGTCTCCGAGGCGCCGTAGCGGTTCGAGATCGTGGCATCGGCAGGCAGGGCCTCCCGCAGGCGCTCGACCAGCGTCCGGTGCAGGATGTCGCCGCTGAAGCCGAGCCAGCGCAGGTGCGGGAGTCGGGCGTCCGGGCCGGCATCGAGCATGGCCTGGGCCAGCGACGGGATGGTGCCCCAGCTGGTGATCGCCTCGTCGTGGAGCCACCGGGCGAGATCGGCAGGACCACGGTGGCGCGTGGAGTACCGGTGCAGCGACGAACCCGTGCAGAACGCGTCTCGGATCGTGCCCCATCCGGCCACCCACTGGAAGTCGGACGTGAGGGCCACCCGCCTCCCGGACCCGAGCGACGCCCACCCCTGACGACGGAGCAGGGCCCCCACCGCCGCCCGGTTCGGCCGGGGCACGCCCTTGGGGACCCCGGTGGATCCCGAGGTGAACTGGATGACCTCGAGCCCGTCGAGATCGACCGGGCGCTCGCGACGGCAGCCATCGCCCGCCACCGCGGAAGGGTCGACGAGGAGGAGCGAGCGCTGCTCGACGGGTACCTCCGCCACCGCGCCGCGGTCGTGCTCGGTGGTGAGCACGATGACCGGGCCGACCTGGTCGAGCGTGGCAGCGAGGCGGCCGGGCGGGGCGGCCACGTCGAGGGGAACGGCGGTGCGACCAGCCTTGGCGACGCCGAGGACGGCAAGCACTGCGGCGGTCGACTGCTCGATGGCGATGGCCACCCGGGGGTGGCCGCGGCCAGGGTCGCCGTCGTCGATGGCGTTGGCGATCCGGTTGGCGGCCGCGTCGAGCTCGGCGTAGGTGAAGCTGAACCCGTCGTCGCCGGTGAGGGCGGGCGCCTCCGGCTGATGATCCGCCCAGTACTCGAGCCACTGGCCGAGCAGGCGCTCGTCCGCCATCACCCTCTCCTCGCTCATCGCGGCCGACCCGCTAGCTGGCCGACGATACCGGTTGCTCAGTCGGCGCGAGCCACCGATGGGGCGCCCGAGCGGGCCATGAGGCTCCGGGGGACGGGGATCCGGTGAGCGAACTTCGTGGCCAGCGGTCCGAGCACGGCGGTGAGCAGCACGTAGGTGGCCGCCAGGGCGCCCAGCTGGCTGCCGTCGGCCAGGCCGACGCCCAGCGCCGCGATGACGATCGAGAACTCCCCACGTGCGATCAGGGCGCTGCCGGCACGCAGCCGACCGGGAGGGGCGACACCGATCCGCTCGGCGGCCACCCAACCGGTCACCAGCTTGCCCAGCGCGGTGATCACGGCGAGGGCCAGCGCCGGCAGGAGCACCTCGGGGATGGTGGCGGGGTCGATCTGGAACGAGAAGAACACGAAGAAGGCGGCCGCGAAGAGATCTCGCAGGGGGGTGATCAGCTCGCCGGCCCGCTCCTGCACGGGACCCGAGAGGGCCAGGCCCACGAGGAAGGCCCCGATGGCCGCCGACACCTGGAGCTGCTGGGCGACTCCGGCCACCAGGAGGGTGAGGCCGAACACCCCGAGCAGGAGAGCCTCGTCGGACCGGTGCCCCACCGCTCGGCTGATGTGGTGGCCCCACTGCATGGCGACGGTGAGGATCACGCCCACCACCACCAGCGCCACCACGACCGTGAGCGCGGTGGCGCCCGCGGCCCGGCCCGCCACCAGCGCCGCGACGATGGGCAGGTAGACGGCCATGGCGAGGTCTTCGATCACGAGGAGGTTCAGCACCGCCGGCGTCTCGCGGTTGCCCAGGCGGCCGAGGTCGCCCAGCACCTTCGAGATGACGCCCGACGAGCTGATCCAGGTGACCCCGCCCAAGAGGATGGCGGCGGTGGGCTCCCAGCCGAGCAGCAGGCCCAGGCCCAGACCGGGGAGGAAGTTCACGACGGCGTCGAGGGCCCCCACGCCGAGACCGGTGCGCAGCCCCTCGCGCAGCTCGTCACCCGAGTACTCGAGGCCGAGGGTGAGCAGCAGGAGGAGCACGCCGATCTCGGCGATCAGGCCGATGAAGTCCTGGCTCACCTCGAGATCGACGAGCCCGCCCTCACCCATGGCGAGGCCGGCGATCAGGTAGAGCGGGATGGCGGTGATGCCGAGGCGGGACGCCAGCCGGGCCATGACCGACAGCAGGATGGTGAGGGCGCCGATCTCGATGAACGCCCGGGCCGTCTCCGCAGAGGTGGCGGCCAGAACGGCCGACCCGCTGAACAAGAGCTCAGGCCCGCAGGAGGGCGCGCAGCTGAGAGAGCCCGTCGGTGGTGCCCACGGCCACCACCACGTCTCCGCCCTCGAAGGCGAACTCCGGACCGGGTGCCGGGATCGAGGTGTCGTGGCGCACGACGGCCACGATCGACGCGCCGGTGCGGGTGCGGTACATGCCGTCGGCGATGGTGGTGCCGACCGCGGACGAGCCGTCGTCGACGTCGAGCCACTCGATGGCCAGGCCCTCGATCTGCTGCTGCACGGCCGTGACGGCCTCGCTGATCTGGGAGGCGCCCAGTAGTTCGGCCAGCGTGCGCGAGTCGTCGGTCGTGAGGTCGATCCGGGCCGAGCACGAGTCGGGGTCGGCGTGGTCGTACACCAGCACCTCGCGCCGGCCGTTGCGGTGGACGAGCACGCCGACCCGCTCGCCCTCGTCGGTGGTGAACTCGTGGCGGACCCCCACGCCCGGGAGCACCGTCTCGGTCACATCAGCCATCGCGCACCCCTCCTCTGGTGCCACGAGGATACCGGCGCTCGACAAGGGCCCGGTTCTGCCACCATCGGGCGATGAGATCCGTGACCGTCGAGCAGCGCCGGGCACGGCTGGCGTGGCGGCATCGACTGGCTCCCGCCGCCCGGACCGACGACGACGTGGCCGCCATCACCCGCGACCTCGTGGTGCTCCACGCCACCGACCCGGCCACGATGGTGCTGTCGGCGGCGGTTCGGATGCGGACACCCTCGGTGGCGGCGGTCGAGGCGGCCCTCTACGACGACCGGACCATCGTGCGCATGCTGGGGATGCGCCGCACCCTCTTTGGTGTGGCGGCGCCCGACATCGGCACCGTGCAGGTCTCCAGCAGCGACGACGTCGCGGCGGTCGAGCGTCGGCGCTTCGAGAAGATGCTCCTCGAGGGGGAGATCAGCCGGGACCCTCGGCGCTGGCTGCGGGGCGTCGAGCGCAAGACCCTCGCCGCCCTCGACGAGCTCGGCGAGGCAGCCGCCACCGACCTGACCCCCCGGGTGCCCGAGCTGACGAAGAAGATCCCCGTCGCCCAGGGCAAGAGCTACGCCGGCTCCATCGGCGTGTCGTCGAAGGTGCTGTTCCAGCTGGCCGTCGAGGGCCACCTCGTGCGTGGGCGCCCGAAGGGAGGGTGGACCAGCGGCGTCCACCGCTGGAGCCGAGCCGAGCGGTGGCTGGGCGAGCCGGTCGACCGCAGCCTCGACGCGCCCTCCGCCCGGGCAGCGCTGGCCCGCCGGTGGCTCGAGCGGTTCGGTCCGGCCCCCCTCAGCGACCTCAAGTGGTGGACGGGGTGGACGCTGGGCGCCACCCGGGCTGCGGTGGCCGCGCTCGAGGTGGAGGAGGTCGACCTCGACGGGACCCCCGGCATCGTGCTGATCGACGACGCTGACGACGCCCCGCAGCCCGAGCCGTGGGTGGCGCTGCTCCCCGGCCTCGACCCCACCACGATGGGCTGGCAGGACCGCTCGTGGTACCTCGGCGACCACAAGCCGCACGTGTTCGATCGCAACGGCAACGCCGGGCCCACGGTCTGGGCCGACGGCCGGGTGGTGGGCGGTTGGGCGCAGCGCAAGAGCGGCGAGGTGGTGGTCCGGCTGCTCGACGACATCGGCTCCGAGCGAACGGCCGAGGTGGGCGACGCAGCCGCCGCGCTGGAGGAGCTCATCGGCGAGGTGCGGGTGACCCCTCGCTTCCCCACACCCCTGGACAAGGAGCTGTCGGCCTGATGGCCACCACGCGGGTGGACCGGTGGGTGTGGGCGGTGCGCCTCTACAAGACCCGGTCCGATGCCACCGACGCCTGCAAGGGCGGCCACGTGAAGGTGAACGGGAAGACGGCCAAGCCGGCGACGCCGGTGGCCATCGGCACGCGGGTGGAGGCTCGCGTGCACGATCGCGACCGGGTGCTGGAGGTCACCCAGGTCATCGAGAAGCGGGTCGGCGCCGCCATCGCAGCCGGGTGCTTCATCGACCACAGCCCGCCGGTGCCGGAGGTCGACCGGATCCGGGTGGCCGAGCGGGAGCGCGGGGCCGGTCGCCCCACCAAGCGCGATCGGCGGCAGCTCGACCGCTGGCGCAACACCTGACGTGCCAAGGTGCTGAGGTGAGCCCGCCGCTGGACCTGCGCTTCGTCACCTCCGCCGACCAGCTCGAGCGGCTTCCCGAGAGCCCGGCCGAGGTGGCGGTGGTGGGTCGCTCCAACGTGGGCAAGTCGTCGCTGATCAACGCCTTGGCCAAGCGCAACGGCCTGGCCAACACCTCGAAGACACCGGGACGCACACAGCTGCTGAACTGCTTCGAGCTGCCCGACGGCTCCACCATGGTCGACTGCCCCGGCTACGGCTACGCCAAGGTGTCGAAGGTCCAGCGGGCCTCCATGGCCTCCATGATCGAGCACTACCTCCTCGACCGGGAGCCGCTCCAGATGGTGATGGTCCTCGTCGACGGCGAGGTGGGCCCGACCCCGCTCGACCGCTCGATGCTCGAGTGGCTGCGGGAGGAGGCCCTCCCCCACCAGGTGATCGCCACCAAGCACGACAAGGTGAAGGCCAAGCTCCGGGAGAAGCGCAAGAAGGAGCTGGCCGCCGGCTGCGACCTCGACCCCGGCGACGTGGTGTGGGTCAGCGCCGCCAAGAACGTGGGGATCGACCGGCTGCGCGACCTGGTGCGCCTCTGGCTCTCCGACTGACGAGCCGACCCGGTCGCCTCAGGGCTCCACGAGCAGGAGGAGGCCCCGAAGGCGGCGGGCCAGCTCGTTGCGTTCCTCGGCGGTCACACCGCTCGTGAGCTGCTGCTCCACCGCGGTGTGCAGCTCCATCGCCTCGTCGATGGTCGCGAGCCCCTCGTCGGTGAGCCGCACGAGGCTGCCGCGGCGATCGGCCGGGTTCGGGTTGCGGATCACCAGCCCCTTGCGCACGAGCCGGTCGATGGCGGCGGTCATCCCTCCCGACGTCATCATCTTCTGGCGAGCCAGCTCGGTGGGGGTGAGCGCGTAGGGCGCTCCGGCCCGCCGGAGCGGGGCGAGGATGCCGTAGTCGGCCTCCGAGATGTCGAGGGGCGCGAACGCCTCCGCGTAGGCCGCCTGGAAGAGGCCGGCCAGCCGCACGATCCGCCCGGTCACCTCCTTGGCCGACGGGTCGAGGTCGGGCCGCTCGCGGCGCCACTGGTCGACGATCGCGTCGACGGCGTCGCCATTACCTTGCTCCAAAGCATCTTGACTCATCAGTTTCCTCCAGGTACCTTGTTAGCAAGATACATGTCCACGAGGAGACCACACGTGACCGATCCGAGCGACACCCCCGCAGCGTCCTCGGTGATGATCACCGCGCTGGCGCCGGCGGCCTGGGGGCTGACCTACGTCGTGACCACCGAGCTGCTGCCCCCCGGACGTCCGCTCCTCACCGGCGTGCTGCGAGCCCTCCCCGCCGGCCTGGCCCTGGCGGCCGCCACCCGCCGGCTCCCCGTCGGGGTGTGGTGGGGGAAGGCCCTCGTGCTCGGCACCCTCAACATCGGCGCCTTCTTCGCTCTGCTGTTCGTGGCTGCGTACCGGCTCCCCGGTGGCGTGGCCGCCACCCTCGGCGCCATCCAACCGCTGCTCGCAGCCGGGCTGGCGGCGGGCCTGCTCCACGAGCGGCTGCGCGCCTGGACGCTGGCGACGGGCGCGCTCGGCTTCATCGGCGTGGCCCTCCTGGTGCTGCGGGCCGACGCCCAGCTCGATGGGGTGGGGGTGGCGGCCGGTCTCGCCGGTGCGACCGCCATGGCCACCGGCGTCGTCCTCACCAAGCGGTGGGGGCGCCCCGTCCCGTTGCTGGCGTTCACGTCTTGGCAGCTGGTGGCCGGAGGGCTGGTCCTCCTCCCCGTGGCGCTCGTCGTCGAGGGCGCTCCACCGGCGCTCACGGGTGCCAACCTGCTCGGCTACCTCTGGCTGGCCACGGGCGGCACCGCGGTGGCCTACGCGCTGTGGTTCCGGGGGATCGCCTCGCTGCCCGTGGCCAGGGTGTCGGTGCTCGGCCTGCTCAGCCCCGTGGTGGCGACGTTGGCCGGCTGGCTCCTCCTCGAGCAGACGCTCACCACCACGCAGCTCATCGGGATGGCGCTCGTCCTGGCGGCGGTGACGATGGGCCAGCGACCCCCGCCTGCCCCAGCCCCGAGGCCCGTCCCCGCTCTCGTCGAACCTGCAGCCTGTGCCAGCTGAGCCTCAGACGTCGGCGAGGATCCAGAGGAGGGCGGTGAGGCTGAGGCCGTCACCCACGTGGCGGGCGGCGATCTCCTGCCGCACCTGATCCCAGGTCAGCCACTCCACCCGCTCGGCCTCGTCGGGATCGGTGGGGTCGCCGCGGTGCTCGGCGCCGTCGGCTCGGAAGAGGTGGAAGGTGGCGTCGGAGCTGCCGTTGTGCGGGAAGTAGGTGGTGATCGCCCGCAGCGGCCCGGGCGCCCAGCCGGTCTCCTCCAGGGTCTCCCGTCGGCCGGCCTCCTCGGGTGACTCGCCGTCGTCGATGCGGCCGGCGGGGACCTCCCAGCCCCAGGTGTCGGTGGTGAACCGGTGGCGCCACAGGAGGAGCACCCCGCGCTCGGGGTCGGTCACCACCACGCCCGAGGCATGGGCGGGCATGCGCACGACGTGGTGCTCGAAGCGAGCTCCGGACGGCAGCTCGACGTCGACCAGCGACAGCCCCACCCACTCGCTCTCGTAGAGCCACCGCTCCCCGTGGACCGTCCAGCGCATCAGGTGGGCGGCGCGGGGATGGCGTAGGTGACGGTGGCGTGGGCCACCGGGGCGCTCGGGTCGGTGCCGTCGCTCCAGAGGCGGACCTCGCTCACCGACTGCCGGCGGCCCAGGCGCAGCAGGGTGGCCTGCGCCAGGAGGTCGGCGGGCTGGGGCTTGGCCAGGAAGGAGATGGTGAGGCCGCTGGTGACGGCCAGCGCCACGGGGCCGATGCGGGCCAGGGTGACCAGCCAGGCGGCGGCGTCGGCCAGCGCCATCATGGTGGGCCCCGACAGCGTGCCGCCCGGGCGCAGCTGGCTGGGGTCGTAGGGCACCCGCATGCGCAGCCCGTCGTCGCCGACGTGCTCCACCCGATAGGCCCGAGGTGCGCCAGGGAAGGCACCGTCGAGGAACTCGTTCAGCTCGTCGACGGTCATCACGAGGTCAGCCACGAGCGCCGAACCTAGGCCGTCGGTCCCCGATCCGGCGCACCGCGAGCAGCGTCGTGCCATGCTCCCCCCTTGGTGGAGGATCCGGGGGGACGCACGGGGCCGCGGCTGGTGGCCATGGCGCTCTGCGCCGCACTCCTGGCGGTCGCCTGCAGCGGCGACGACGACGGCGACGACTCGGGGAACACCGACGGCGCGCTCGAGGGCACCATCGACGTGGTCGTCACCGACGCCGACCGGTGCGATCCGATCGCCGAGGGCTGCCTCTACCCCTTTCCCAACGACCACTTCACGGTCGCCGACGACACCACCCCCACCGGGCGCCGCGTGGCGCTCGACCAGGAGTCGATGCCGGCCAACGCCGACGGCGTCCACATCGACCCCACCCACTGGAACGACCTCGACGGCTTCAGCCCCGGGGCGGCCGTCCTGCTGCAGATCCCCGATCTCGACCTGGCCGCCTCCGGTCCAGCCCCGATCACCGACATCGAGCAGTCGCTCGACGACCGCTCGCCCTTCGTGCTGCTCGACAGCGAGACGGGCGAGCGGATCCCCCACTGGGTGGAGGCCGACACCTACGCCGAGGCGGCCGAGGTGCCCACCACGTTCGTGCGCCCCGCCGTGAGCCTGCCCGAAGGCCACCGCATCGTGGTGGGGGTGCGGGGCCTGGTCGACGCCAGCGGCGAGCCGGTGGCGCCCACCGACGCCTTCCGGGCGCTGCGCGACCGCCTCGAGACCGACGTGCCGGAGGTCGAGGACCGCCGCACAGCCATGGAGGCCGTGTTCGACGACCTCGAGGCCGCCGGCGTGGCCCGGGGCGACCTGCTCATGGCGTGGGACTTCACCGTGGCCAGTGCCGAGGCGCTGTCGTCGCGGCTGCTGCACCTGCGCGACGACGCCTTCGCCACCCTCGGCGACGACGCGCCGTCGTTCACCGTCACCGCCACCACCCCCTCGGACCGGGAGGGCATCGCCACCGAGGTGGAGGGCACCTACGAGATCCCCCTCTACCTCGACCAGGACGGCGTCACCGGCAGCTCGCTGGTCCTCGAGGACGGGCTCCCCACCCAGACCGGCACCTACACCGCTCCCTTCACCTGCGTGATCCCCGAGAGCGCCTCCGCGGCCGACCCGGCCGGCACCGGTGTGTACGGCCACGGCCTGCTCGGCACCGGTCAGCAGGTGCGTGGCGGCAGCAGTGCGGTGGCTGCCCAAGGCAACATCGTGTTCTGCGGCACCGACCTCATCGGCATGGCCGAGGAGGACATCAGCAACGCCGTGGCCGTCATCGGCGACCTGTCCACGTTCAACACGCTGGCCGACCGCCTGCACCAGGGGCACCTCAACACCCTGTTCCTGGGCCGGCTGCTCATCCACCCGGAGGGCCTCGGGAGCCATCCATCGTTCCAGGATGGTGGTACCACGATCCTCACCGACGAGCTCGTGTACTACGGGATCAGCCAGGGCGGGATCATGGGCGCCACGACCACGGCGGTGGCCCAGGACTGGACGCTGGCCATGCTCGACGTGCCGGCCGCCAACTACGGGCTCCTGCTGGACCGCAGCATCGACTTCGACCCGTTCCGAGCCGTGCTCGACCCGGCCTACCCCTCGGCCGCCGACCGGGCGCTCGGGCTCCAGCTCATCCAGATGCTGTGGGATCGGGGCGAGGCCAACGGCTACCTCCAGCACCTCGTCGACGACCCCTACCCCGACACCCCCGAGCACCAGGTGCTGCTCCACGTGGCGCTGGGCGACCACCAGGTGGCCAACATCGCCACCGAGATCCAGGCCCGCACCCTGGGCCTCTCCGTGCACCGTCCCGTCTACGCCGACGGCCGCACCACCGCCACCGACCCCTGGTTCGGGATCCCCACCCTCGAGTACCCTGTCGAGGGCTCGGGCGTGGTGGTGTGGGACAGCGGAGCTGCCATCCCGCCTGACGAGAACCAACCCTCCCGGGAGGGCAACGACCCGCACGGCGATCCGCGCAACACGCCCGCGGCCATCGAACAGATCGTGGCCTTCCTCACCACCGGCCAGATCGTCGACGTGTGCGGCGATGCGCCCTGTGCGGGCGTTCCTCGGGAGTAGCCGCACGGAGCGCACGGCTCGTCGACGGTCATCGGGAGGTCCGCCACCGTCGCGGAACCCAGCCCGTCAGCGCCGGGGAGCAGCGCGTGGGATGCTGCCGCGATGCGGGAGGACGAGGTCGGGCAGCTGGGGCTCACGCGCCGGCAGGTGCTGGTGGGTGGGGCGGTGCTGGCGGCCGGCTGGGCCGCCGGGTGCGGTGGGGACGACGGAGACGGGGGCGACGGCGACGGCGACGGCGCGACCACCACCACGACGCCGGTGCGTCCCCCGCCCGAGCTGTCGGGTGATCCGTTCACGCTGGGAGTGGCCTCCGGCGACCCGACCGCCACCAGCGTCATCCTCTGGACCCGGCTCGCGCCCGACCCCCTCGCCCTCGATGGCCTGGGCGGCATGCCCGACGAGACTGTCGACGTGCGCTGGGAGGTGGCGACGGACGACGCCTTCGCCGACGTGGTGCAGACCGGTGTGGCCACCGCCGACCCGGACCATGCCCACAGCGTGCACGCCGACGCGGCCGACCTCGAGCCGGGCGCGGAGTACCGCTACCGGTTCACGCTTGGAGAGGCCGTCAGCGCCGTCGGCCGCACCCGCACCCTCCCCGACGGGTCACCCGATCGGTTCGGGATCGGCGTGGTGAACTGCCAGTGGTTCGAGACCGGCACCTACGCCGCCTACCGGCACCTCGTCGACGAGCCGACCGTCGACCTGGTGCTCCACCTGGGCGACTACATCTACGAGTACCCGGGCGATCCCGACGGCGCTCGACCGACCCAGCCCGACCACGTGCTCGAGACGCTCACCGACTACCGGCTCCGCTACGCGTCCTACCAGCTCGACCCCGAGCTCCAAGCCGCCCACGGACGGTTCCCCTGGGTGCTCACGTGGGACGACCACGAGGTGGCCAACAACTACATGGGCGAGGTGCTGGTGGAAGACCCCGACCCCGCAGTGGCCCGAGCCCGGCGGGCGGCGGCCTACCAGGCGTGGTGGGAGCACCTCCCGGTGCGGTTCGACCCGCCCGAGGGTGCCGACCTCCCCATCTACCAGCACCTCGACGTGGGCGATCTGGCCCGGCTCTACGTGCTCGACCAGCGCCAGCACAGCGACGTGCCCCCCTGCCGCGACACCGACACCGCCGTCGGCGACTTCGGCGACTGCGCCGAGCGCACCGACGACGCCGACCGCACCCGGCTCGGCGCCGAGCAGGAGGCCTGGTTCGACGACGCCACCGCGGAGAGCTCCGCCACCTGGAACCTGATCGGCAACCCGGTGGTGCTGGCCGGGGTCGACGGTGGCAGCGATGCCGACGGCCCGAAGTACTACCTCGACACCTGGGACGGCTTCCCCACCGCCCGCCACCGCCTCATCGACCGGCTGACGACGGTCGACAACCCCGTGGTCCTCACCGGCGACTACCACGCCGGCATGGTGCTCGACGTCAACCAGCGACCGTTCGAGGCGGGCAGCCCCCTGGTGGCCACGGAGTTCATGGCGCCACCCATCTCCTCGGTGCTCTTCGCCGCCGACGTGACCGGCCGGACCCCCCAGGTGCGCCAGCAGACCAACGGGCACGGCTACCTCACCGTCGAGGTCACCCCCGACGAGCTCACGGTGGCCTTCCGTGTGCTCGACGACGTCGCCGACGCCGACTCCGCCATCACCACCGCGGCCACGTGGGCCGTGGCCGCCGGCGACCCGCAGGCGGTCGAGACCTAGGGCGAGCGGCGGACCCAGCCCTTGTAGGCCTGCTGGAAGCCGGCCTGGCGCAGGGCCTCCTGGAGCTCGGGCGCCGCCTCGTGGACGGGCTGGCCATCGACCTCGCGGAGCTCGAGCGACCGGAACCGCCCGTTGGTGACGAGCGCCGCCAGCGCAGCGATCCAGCGGTGATCGCCCTCGACGGCCGACGGGAAGCGCAGCACCTTGTGGGCGCCCCGCTCGAGGTAGGCCAGGGCCTCGCCACCGGCCAGGACCACCAGCGCGCCGGCGGCGCGAGCGGGGCGGCCGGTCGACTCCGGCCACGGGATCGCCGCACCGAAGGGCTGGGCGGGATCGGTGGCCGCCACCACCACGGGCGGGTCGGCCTCGGCGCCCTCGCGCTCGCCCCGCAAGCGGTCCACTGCGCCGGCCACCGCGAACTGGGCGGCACCGAGCCCGGCCACGAAGTAGCCGCGACGCACCTGGCCCCGCTCCTCGAGGGCCTTGAGCACGGGGTACACACCAGCGAAGCCGCCCTCGGCTCCCTCCCCCAGTGCCGCCTCGCGGGTGAGGACGCCGTAGCGCTCGAGCAGCTGGAGGGCGCGGGCGTGGGCCGCTTCGGTGGCGGTGGGACGGGGCTCGAGCAGCGGGGCGACCAACGACCAGCGCCCCGCGCCGGCCGGCGGGCCCAGGCGGTTGAGGCGGCCCGGGCGGGGCCGACCTCGGGCACCGGCCTTGGCCGATGATCGACCGGACGACCGGCGACCGGTGCCGCCCACGAAGGCCCGCAGCGGGGCGAGGGAGTCGTTGGTGACGAGGCCGGCCCACACCAGGTCCCAGAGGGCGGTGAGCACGGTGGGGTCGTCGAAGGGCTGGCCTCCCTGCTGGGCGGCACGCGTGAGGTCGGTCCAGAAGGAGGCGCCCCGGCCCGTGAGGTGCTCCAGGAGCACCGCGTGGAGCGGGTCGGGCTCGAAGCCCTCGGTGACCGGCAGCAGCAGGCCGGCCTGGTCGCGGAAGGCCAGACGGATGCGACCGTCGGTGGAGCCGATGGCGCCCGAGCCCACCCACACCACCTCGCCGGAGGTGCACAGCTGGTCGAGGTCGCCGGCGCGGTGCTGGGGCAGGCGGGCGGTGAGGATGTCGCGGTCGAGGGCGGAGGCCACCAGCGAAGCGCCCTGGAGCTGGGCGACCACCTCGATGAGGGCATCGATGCCCCGGCGCTCGCTGCCGATCCCGTGCCAGCGCGGCAGGAACCGGGCGAGGGTGGTGGCGTCGACCGGCTCCACCTCCTTGCGCAGGGAGGCCAGCGAGCGGCGGCGGAGCTGGCGCAGCACGTCGTCGTCGCACCACTCGCGCTCGACGCCTTCCGGGCGGAACTCGCCCCGCACCACCCGGCCCTCGATCTCGAGCACCTCGAGGGCGGCCCGCACCGGCTCGGGGGCCAGGCCATAGCGGCCAGCGGCGTGGGTCACCAGGAAGGGCCCGTGGGTGCGGGCATAGCGGGCCACCAGATCGTCCACCGGGTTCTCGACCGACTCCGTGCAGCTGCCGGGCAGGCCGACGGGGATGGCGACACCGAGGGCGTCGCGCAGGCGGCCGGCGTCCTCGGCCGCGCACACGCGCTCCTCGCCGGCCACCGCTCCGATGAACGCGCGACGCTCGGCCACCAGCTGGTCGACCCAGGCCTTCACGGGCGCGCCATCGATCGAGCGCAGGCCGAGCTCGTCGACCGACAGCGGTCCGAGGAGGCGGAGCTGGTCGTGGGCCTCGTCGACGTCTCGCGCCAGGCGACCCTCCACCAGCCGCTGCAGCTCGAGCTCGAGGTCGGCCAGCACGTCGGCGTCGATGAGCTCGCGCAGCTCCTCGGCGCCGAGCAGGTCGCGCAGGAGGTCGCGATCGAGGGCCAGAGCGGCCGCCCGGCGCTCGGCCAGCGGGGCGTCGCCGGCGTACATGTAGACGGCGATCCACCCGAACAGCAGCGACTGGGCGAAGGGCGAGGCCTGCTGGGTGTCTACGGAGACGAGCCGCACCTTCCGGCTGCGCAGGTCGCGCAGCACCTCGGTGAGGGCGGGGACGTCGAACACGTCGTTGAGGCACTCCCGGGTGGCCTCCAGCAGGATCGGGAAGCTCGGGTACTTGCCGGCCACCGCCAGGAGGTCGGCCGAGCGCTGGCGCTGCTGCCACAGCGGGGTGCGCTGGTCGGGCCGGCGCTTGGGCAGCAGCAGGGCGCGGGCGGCGCACTCGCGGAAGCGGCTGGCGAACATGGCCGTGCCGGGCAGCTGGGAGACGATCAGCTCCTCGATCTCGTCGGGGTCGAGGAGGAGGTCGTCGTCGGGGATGTCGTCGACCGACTCGGGAAGGCGGATCACGATGCCGTCGTCGCTCCACATGAGCTCCACCGCCATCCCCCACCTCTCGCCGAGGCGGTGCTGCAGGGCCATGGCCCAAGGGGCGTGCACCTGGGCACCGAAGGGCGACAGCACGCAGATCCGCCAGTCGCCGATCTCGTCGCGGAAGCGCTCCACCACGATGGTGCGGTCGTCGGGCACGGCCCCGGTGGCCTCACCCTGCTCGTCGAGGTAGGCGACGAGGTTGAGGGCGGCCCGCTCGTCGAGCCCGCCATCGCGGAGGCGGGCGACGGGGTCGATGCCCTTGGTGGCACCGGCGCGCAGCTCGCGGGTGAAGGCGCCGATGGCCCGGCCCAGCTCGAGCGGTCGGCCGGGGCCGTCGCCGTGCCAGAAGGGCATCTTCCCGGGCTGGCCGGGGGCGGGGGTGACGATGACCTTCTGGAAGGTGATGTCTTCGATGCGCCAGGTGGAGGCGCCGAGCAGGAACGTCTCGCCGGGGCGGCTCTCGTAGACCATCTCCTCGTCGAGCTCGCCCACCCGGGTGCCGTCGGGCAGCGTGACGGTGAACAGGCCGCGGTCGGGGATGGTGCCCGGGTTGGTGACGGCCAGGCGCTGGGCGCCGGACCGGCCACGCACCGTGCCCTCGACGCGGTCCCACACCAGTCGGGGCCGCAGCTCGGAGAACTCCTCGGACGGGTAGCGGCCGGCCAGCAGGTCGAGCACCGAGGCCAGCACCTCATCCGACAGCTCGGCGAAGGGGGCGGAGGCCCGGATCACCGCGGTGAGGTCGTCGACGCGCCAGTCGTCGAGGGCGCACATGGCCACGATCTGCTGGCTGAGCACGTCGAGCGGGTTGCGGGGGTAGTGGGTGCGCTCGATCTGGCCCGCCTGCATCCGCTCCACCACCACGGCGGCCTCGAGGAGGTCGGCCCGATGCTTGGGGAAGAGCTTGCCCTTGCTGGGCGCGCCCACCTGGTGGCCGGCGCGGCCGATGCGCTGGAGGCCGGTGGCCACCGCCCCTGGTGACTCGACTTGGATGACGAGGTCGACGGCGCCCATGTCGATGCCCAGCTCGAGGCTGCTGGTGGCCACCAGTCCCTTGAGGGTGCCGGCCTTGAGCTCGTCTTCGATCTGCAGCCGACGCTCGCGGGAGAGCGAGCCGTGGTGGGCCTTCACCAGCTCCACCTGCTCGGGCGGCTGGCCATCTTGCTGGTCGCCGCGGTCTTCGCCCTCCCAGTGCAGCTCGTTGAGGCGGGTGGCCAGGCGCTCGGCCAGGCGACGGGCGTTCACGAAGATGAGCGTGGAGCGATGCTCCCGCACCAGCTCCAGCAGCTTCGGGTGCATGGCCGGCCAGATGGAGCGACGGGTGGGGCCGGCGGCGGCCGGGCCAGAGGTGGG
>JBPPMN010000345.1:0-5072 GCA_051306055.1 Acidimicrobiales bacterium | reverse complement strand
CCACCGCACCGTCCCCACCCCCCACCAGGGCCACCGGCACACGCTCGGTGACGGCGAAGGCCACCGTGCCGTCGAGACGTCGGTGCACCTCCACCTCCTCGACCCACGGCAGGGCGGCCACCCGCTCCCCCGCCGCTCGCACGTCGACGTCGACGAGCGGGGTGCCGGGGGCGATCCCGGCCGCCGCACGCACGGACTCGGCCGTGGTCTGCTCGGCACCGGTGACCTCGACGACGTCGACATCGAGCAGCGGGGTGCGCAGTGCGACCAGGAACCCGAGGGCCACGGCCGCCACCACGCCCACGTCGACCAGCCGCTGGAGCCGACGGCGGCCCCGGTGGCGCTGGACCTCGATCCGCCGGGCCCGGATGCGGGGGTCGATGCGAGGCGCGGCGGGGGCATCCTCGACCATGGTGGGCGGGGCCATCAGCTCAACCCTCGACCACAGGTCGAGGGTCGTCGTGGGGGAACCCGATGCACCGGGTCTCGGGGTGGAGGCGAATCCCCGCATGCGCTTCCACGCGGTCGGCCACGAGGTGCATGAGCGCGTGCACGTCGTCGGCCCGCCCACCGTCGTCGGCCTGGATGAAGTTGGCGTGCTTGGTCGACACCTGCGCCGTGCCGTGGCGCAGGCCCTTCGCGCCGGCCGCCTCGATGAGCCGTCCCGCCGAGTCGTGGGGCGGGTTGGTGAACACCGAGCCGGCGTTGGGTCCGCCGGGCTGGTTGGCCCGTCGCCAGGCCACGATCTCCGAGAGCTGGGCCTGCCCCGCTTCGGCATCCCCCGGGGCCAGGGCGAGGTCGGCGCGCAGCACGAGCTGGTCGGTCCGCAGCGAGGAGGTGCGGTAGCCGAGGTGGAGATCGGCGCTGGGCACCCACCCATCCTCCCCGCTGCGCAGATCCACGGCGCGGATCCCGAGCAGGCTGGCCGCCATGTCGGAGCCGTGGCCTCCGGCGTTCATGCGCACCGCGCCGCCGATGCTCCCCGGCACGCCCACCGCCCACTCGAAGCCGGTGAGCCCGGCCGTCACGGTGCGACGGGCCACCACCGGGAGGGCGGCGGCGCCACCGGCCCGCACGGTGGTCCCGTCGACCTCCACGGCGGCGAAGGCGTCGCCCAGCACGATGGCCAGTCCCGCGAACCCGGCGTCGGCCACCAGGAGGTTGGAGCCCTTGCCCACCACGAGGGTGTCGATGCCGCTGTGGGCCACGGCCGCG
Organism: Acidimicrobiales bacterium; assembly: GCA_051306055.1. GTDB lineage: Bacteria > Actinomycetota > Acidimicrobiia > Acidimicrobiales > VFJN01 > VFJN01. The sequence goes on along the minus strand of JBPPMN010000345.1, from coordinate 3,857 downwards.
GCCACCGCCGCGACGTCGGCCTCGTCGGCCAGCTCCACGAGCAGGGCGGCCGGACCACCCACCCGGTAGGTGGTGCGGGGGCCGAGCGGCGCGTCGCGCTGCGCTCGGTCAGCCAGCAGCGCGGCAGTGCGGGCGATGACCTCCGGCGTGCTCATCGTCGGCGGGCCTCGAGGGCGGCGAGGATCCGGTCGGGGACGCTGGTGAGGTCGCCGGCGCCGAGGGTGAGGCACAGGTCGCCGGAGCGCAGGCTGGCGGCCAGGTAGGCCACCACGTCGTCGAGGTGCGGCAGCCAGGCGACGGCCTGCCACGGGTGCGCGTCGAGGACGGCCTCCACGATGCGCTTGCCGCTGACCCCCGGGCGGGGCGGCTCCCCGGCGGGGTAGATGTCGGTGACGAGGAGCAGGTCGGCATCGACGAAGGCGTCGGCGAAGGTGGCGCCGAGGGCTTCCGTGCGGCTGTAGCGGTGCGGCTGGAAGCAGCACACGACCCGTCGCCACGACCCCGCTCGGGCGGCCGCCAGCGCCGCCGCCACCTCCGTGGGGAGGTGGTCGTAGCTGTCGACCAGCACCACGCCGGCCACCTCGCCCCGCACCTCGAAGCGTCGCGCCACCCCTCGGAACCCGGCGATGGCGGCGACGGCGTCGGCCAGCGCCACGCCGAGCTCGTGGGCCAGGGCCAGCGCCGCCGCTGCGTTGCGGGCGTTGTGGATCCCCGGAGCGGCCGGAACGCGGACCGCGTGCACGGCACCCGCGTGGTGGAGATCGAACCGCACGCCGGTGCCCTCGGTGACGATCTCTGCGATCCGGTAGTCGCTGGCGGCGTCGGTGCCGTAGGTGACCGGGCGGCGGGCGACCGAGACCAGCGCCATCGCGCCGGGGTCGTCGGCGCACAGCACGGCCGGCCCGCTGAGCGCCGCCACGAACCGCTCGAAAGCCGCTCGGAGCTGGGCCTCCCCGCCCCAGTGCTCGAGGTGATCGGGCTCCACGTTGGTCACGATGGCCGCCTCCGCTCCCAGGGCGAGGAAGGTGCCATCGCTCTCATCGGCCTCGACCACCAGCGCGCCGTCGCCACCCCAGGCCGCGTTGCGGCCCAGACCGGCCACTCCGGCACCCACCACCCAGCCTGGATCGGTGCCAGCGCCGTGGAGCACGGTGGCCAGGAGCGCCGACGTGGTGGTCTTGCCGTGCGTGCCGGCCACCGCCACCGTGGACCGCGGCGCGGAGATGGCGGCCAGCGCGGCTGATCGGTGGACGACGGCGGTCCCTGCGGCGCGCGCCGCCGCCACCTGCGGGTGGTCGGTGGGGGTGGCCGTGGAGGTGACCACCAGGGCGACCCCGCCGGGCAGGTCGCCGGCCGTGCCGGTCTGCACGTCGACGCCGAGGGCCCGGAGAGCGTCGAGGAACGGCGAACCCGGGGCGGGATCGTGGCCGCTCACCTGGTGACCCATCTCGGCGAGCAGGGTGGCCACGGCGCTCATGCCGGCACCGCCGACGTTGGTGACGTGGATCCGCAGCGGTGCCCCCAGGTCGACGGCGGAGTCAGCCACGGGCGTGCTCCTCGGCCAGGGCGGCGATCTCCTTCGCGGCCTCGGGGCGAGCCCAGCGGCGCGCCGCGGCGCCCATGGCGCCCAGGGTGGCGGTGTCGTCGATCAGGGCGTTGACCTCGGCCACCAGCCGGGGGCCGTCGAGCTCGGCGTCGGGGAGCAGCACGGCCCCACCGACGTCGACGAGGTGGCGAGCGTTGCCGGTCTGCTGGTCGGCGGTGACGTGGGGCGACGGGATGAGGATCGAGGGCAGTCCCATCGCGGCCAGCTCGAAGCAGGTGCTGGACCCGGACCGGCACACCGCGAGGTCGGCCGCCGCCAGGGCCGTGGGCATCTGGTCCTCGTACTCGACGGCGCGGTAGGCCAGCGGGCCGGGGCGGGCCGGCAGGCGGCGGGAGAGGTCGGGCCAGTCGCGCCGACCGATCACGTGGTGGATGGCCAGGTCGGCCCGGTCCCCCCACGCCTCGAGGGCCGACAGCAGTGCCTCGTTGAGCTTGAGCGCGCCCAGCGAGCCGCCGAACACGAGCAGCAGTCGACGCTCGGGATCGACCCCGAGGGCCGCCTTGGCCTCGGCTCGGCCGTCGGCGCCCTTGGCGGCCCCGGCCAGGATCTCGGGGCGGATCGGGTTCCCGGTGACCACGGCCCGCGGCAGGGGCGTGTCGGGGAAGCTCACGGCCGCCGCCGCTGCGAAGCGGGCCAGCAGCCGGTTGGCGGCGCCCGGGGCCTGGTTCTGCTCGGCCACCAGCAGCGGGATCCGCCAGAGCACCGCGGCCAGTCCGACGGCGACGCTGGCGTAGCCCCCCACGGCGATGACGACGGCCGGCCGGACCCGGCGCACCAGGACCAGGGCGCGCAGACCGGCCCGCACGAGGTCGGCGATGGCGAGGAGGTTGGCCGGGGTGAGCCGCCGTTGGATGCCTCGCCCTGGCAGGAGCGTGTGCGGGTAGGGCGTGGCCGGCAGCAGCCTGGCCTCGATCCCGCGCTCGGCGCCCGCGTAGTGGATGGTGTCGGCCGGGTGGCCGGCCGCCACGAGGGCGTCGGCGATGGCCAGCGCGGGGAGCACGTGCCCGGCGGTGCCGCCCCCGGTGACGATGGCGAACCCGCGCGGTGCGGTGCTGGTCATCGGCGATCCGACGTGGCCGCCGGCCGACGGGCGGGCACAGCCCGGGCCCGGCGGCGCTCGGCCTTCTCGGCCTGTCGGGCCACGTTGAGCAGGAGGCCGGCGCCGATCATGCTGAACAGCAGCGAGGACCCGCCGTAGCTCACGAACGGCAGCGGCACGCCGGTGATGGGCAGGATGCCGATCACGGCGCCGATGTTCACGAAGGCCTGCGTGCCGAACCACGTGGTGGCTCCCGCGGCCAGCAGCATCCCGAAGCGGTCGGGCGCGCGCAGGGCCGTGCGGGCGCCGAGCACGCACAGCGTGGCGAACAACGAGACCACCAGCAGGGCCCCGACCAGGCCCAGCTCCTCACCGATGATGGCGAAGATGAAGTCGGTGTGGGCCTCGGGGAGGAAGCCCCACTTGGCCCGGCTCTCCCCCAGGCCGGTGCCCGTGATCCCGCCCGACGACAGGCTCACCAGCGACTGGATGTTCTGGTAGCCGGTGTTCTGGTAGTCGGCCCAGGGGTCGAGGAAGGCCAGCACCCGTGCCCGGCGGTAGGGCGCCCAGAGGGCGAGGGCCGTGGCCAGGAGGGCACCCGCCCCGGCCAGGGCGCTCAGGGGCAGCATCGGGGTGCCGGCCACGAACAGCACGGTGAGCACGATCCCGGCCAGCACGATGGTGGTGCCGAGGTTGGGCTGCAGCATCACCAGCAGTGCGATGCACCCGAAGACGACGCCGACGGGCCGCAGGGTGAGGCGGATGTCGTCCATCCAGGCGGCTCGTCGGGCCAGCAGGTCGGCCGAGAAGAGGAGCACGGTGAGCTTGGCCAGCTCCGAGGGCTGGAGCGACACGGGGCCGTAGCCCAGCCAGCGCGTGGCGCCGTTGACCTCCATGCCCACACCCGGCACGAGCACGAGGGCGAGCAGGACGCCGCTCACGACCAGCGCAGGACGGGCCCACCGCCGCCACCGGTGGTAGTCGACCCGGAGCACGGCGACGCAGGCGGCGGCACCGACGAAGAGCCACACGAGGTGCCGGCTGGCCACGTACCAGGACGACCCGTACGTGTCGAAGGCGCTCACCGAGGAGGCTGACACGACCATCAGCAGCCCGAGCAGGTTGAGAGCCACGATCACGCCGAGCAGTGCGACGAAGGTGCGCGAGCGCGGCGGCGGCTCGACCGGGCGGGCGGTGGGGTGGCGTCGGCGC
>JBPPMN010000311.1:0-25245 GCA_051306055.1 Acidimicrobiales bacterium | reverse complement strand
GTCCATGGGGCCAGCATCGGCCGATCACGCCACGCCGACAATCGGGGATGACCCTGAGGGTCCCGTGGGCTTCCCCGATGTCGCCCGCGGCTGCTCCGTGGGATCATCGCCTCACCATGGTGCAACCTGTCCTCGACGAGCTCCGCCGGCTGCGCCCTGCCCCGGGCATGGCGCGCTCGGCCGACGATCGGGTGGTGGCGGGCGTCGCCGGTGGTGTCGGACGGCACCTTGGCGTCGATCCCACCGTGCTGCGCCTCATCTTGGGGGTCCTCGCCATCGCCAACGGCTCCGGCGCCGTGCTCTACCTCGTGGGCTGGACGCTGCTCCCTGCGCCCGCGCCGGGCTCTTCGCTCGCCTCGGCGGCCGAGAGCCCTGCGCCCACCACCGACCGTGCGCTCGGTGCGGTGCTGTGCGCGGCTGGATTGCTGCTCCTGTTCGGCCATGCCGGCCTCCTGCTGCCGGCCCCCATCGTGTGGTCGGCTGCGCTGGCTGCCGCTGGGTTTGGGCTGGTGTGGACCCGCACGGAGGAGCGGGACCGCAATCGCAGCCTCTTGGTGCGTGCTGCCGGTGGTGGGCTCCTGCTGGTGTTCGGCCTGGCCCTGCTCCTCACGGCGGGGGGCGCGCTCTCCACGGTCGGCCAGCTGGGCGTGGCCGCCGTGGCCACAGGGCTGGGCGTCTCGCTGCTGCTCGGGCCCTGGATCCTGCGGCTCTGGAACGACCTCACCGTGGAGCGGCGTGAGCGCATCCGCTCGGAGGAGCGCTCCGAGATGGCCGCCCACCTGCATGACTCGGTGCTGCAGACCCTCGCCCTGATCCAGCGCACCGACGCGCCGGGTCGGGCCCGCACGCTGGCCCGCCGCCAGGAGCGCGAGCTGCGGGCCTGGCTCTTCGAGGACCGTGCGCCCGACACCATCGGCCCCGCCGCCGACCTCACCGCTGCGCTGGAGCGGATCGTCACCGACGTGGAGGACGCCCACGACGTGGAGGTGGACCTGGTGGTGGTGGGGGAGTGCTCGATGGAGCCGCGCCTCGACGCGCTGGTGGCCGCCGTGCGCGAGGCCGCTCACAACGCGGCCCGCCACGCCGGCGTCGACGAGCTGTCGGTCTACGTCGAGGTGGAGGCGACGCTCGTGACGGCCTACGTGCGCGATCGCGGCAAGGGCTTCGACCTCGAAGCGGTCGAGGCCGGCCGAGTGGGGGTGCGGGAGTCGATCGTCGGGCGGATGGCCCGCCACGGTGGCACGGCCGAGGTCCACACCGCACCGGGTGAGGGGACCGAGGTGGTGCTCTCCATCGGGCGGGTGCCGGAGCCGGAGGCCACGGCATGAGCGCTCCGCGCGTGTTCCTGGTCGACGACCACCAGATGTTCCGATCGGGGGTGCGGGCCGAGCTGGGCGACGCGGTGGAGGTGGTGGGGGAGGCGGCCGACGTGGAGTCGGCCGTGCAGGGCATCCGGGCCACGGGTCCCGAGGTGGTGCTGCTCGACGTCCACCTGCCCGGCGGCGGCGGCAAGGCCGTGCTCGACACCCTCAAGCCGGACCACCCCGACCTCGTGTTCCTGGCCCTGTCGGTGTCCGACGCCGCCGAGGACGTGATCGCCGTGATCCGGGCCGGGGCCCGCGGCTACGTCACCAAGACCATCTCGTCGGCCGACCTGGCGGTGGCCATCACCCGGGTGCGCGACGGCGACGCCGTGTTCTCACCCCGCCTGGCCGGCTTCGTGCTCGACGCCTTCTCGGGCGACGGCCCCACGACGGTGGCCGATCCAGAGCTCGACCTCCTGAGCCCGCGCGAGCGGGAGGTGATGCGCCTCATCGCCCGTGGCTACACGTACAAGGAGATCGCCCGACGCCTGACCCTGTCGGTGAAGACGGTGGAGACGCACGTGTCGGCGGTGCTGCGGAAGCTGCAGCTCTCCAGCCGCCACGAGCTCACCCGGTGGGCCACCGAGCGGCGCATCGTGTGAGCGCTCGGCTGCCGCGCCGAGGTCACTCCAGGAGGAGGGGATCGCAGTCGGCGGGTGCGCTGACCGGGTTGCACCGGGCCACGGCCCCGCCGGGCATGGTCACCACGTAGCCGGGGAACCGGAGGTCCTCCCGCTCGTAGTCGGTGCTGATGATCTGGGCGCCGCTGGCGAAGGCCGCGTCGCGTCGGGTGGTGTCGCCCGAGCGGGCCTCGGCGGTGTCGGCGTCGGCGCGGGTGCGCACCAGGTGGCCGAGGGCCACCAGCTCGCGGATGCGGTCGCCGTCGGCCACCGGGTCGTTGATCACGGTGAAGGCGGCGTCGTCGTCGGGGGGCTGCGCGGACACGAAGATGAGTCGGTCGCGGGTGTCGGGGTGGAGGCCGCGGTAGAGGTCGCGCTTGGCCCCCGAGTCGTCGAGCACGAACAGGAACCGGCCACGGAGGTCGTCGACCGACGGCCAGCCGACCGTCTCGACGGCCTCTCGGAGGGTTCCGGCCTCGCCCTGCACCTCGTCGACGGTGATGAGGTCGTCCTCGCCGAGCACGGCGTGCACCTCGTCCTCGATGGTCGTGAAGGTGCCTTCCGACACCGGGATGGGCTGCACGAAGTCGAGCCCGAGCGGATCGGGGATCACGCCGTCCTTGGCCTCGAGGTGGATCACGATCGGGAGGTGCTCGGGGTTGGCGTCGGACCAGTCGCGCAGCTCGAGCAGGCAGAGCTCGAAGGTGAGGCAGGTGGAGCGGTAGTCGACCTCCTGGATGTGAAACACCTTCAGGCCAGGCTCCTGCATCACCGGGTCGATGGCCTCGAGGCCGAGGAGCTCGGCCGCCGCCGGCTTGGCGTAGCGGCCCCCCTCGGGGTCCTCGTAGACATCGAGCTCGAAGGAGCGCAGTCCGAGGCCGAGCTGCTCCGTGAGGGTGGGGTGGGAGTACTCGATGGTGGGGGTGAGCGTGGGCAGCTCGGCGTCGATGGCGGCGGCCAGCGCCGGCTCCGGCTCCAGGTGGTAGGCGTTGTGGGCGGCCAGCACCTGCACCTGGTGCAGGCCCGGAGCGGAGACTGGCGCAGCGGTGGTGGAGGTGGTGTCGTCGGGGCCGGTGGCCTCGCCGTCGCCGTCCGAGCAGGCGGCCAGCGCCGCCGCTCCCACCAGCAGCGCGCCGATGATCTGCCGTGTCCCCAACCGTCTCATGACCGTCCCCTCTGTTCATTCTCCACCGAGTTGGGAATACTCGCACGTATGCCGAGAGCCATCTGGAGCGGTGCCATCAGCTTCGGGCTGGTCAACATCCCGATCAAGCTCTATGCCGCCGTGTCCCGCAAGAACGTGAGCTTCAACCAGCTCGACTCCCGTACGGGGGCCCGCATCAAGTACAAGAAGGTCTCCTCCGCCGACGGCGAGGAGGTCCCCAGCGAGGCCATCGTGAAGGGCTACGAGCTCTCGTCGGGCGCCTACGTCACGGTGGGCGACGACGAGCTGGCCTCGCTCGACCCCGAGGCCAGCCGCACCATCGACATCGAGGAGTTCGTCGACCTGGGCGACATCGACCCGCTCCTCTACGACTCCGCCTACTACGTGGCTCCCGACAAGGCCACGCAGAAGCCCTATGCCCTGCTCACCCAGGCCATGGAGGAGGCAGGCAAGGCCGGCATCGCCCGCTTCGTGATGCGCTCGAAGCAGTACCTGTGCGTGGTGCGCCCGAAGGACGGCGCGCTGGTGCTCTCCACGATGGTCTACGCCGACGAGGTCAACGAGCCGGCCGAGATCCCCGAGATCGCCGGCCTCGAAGACGTCGAGCTCACCAAGAAGGAGCTCGACATGGCCCGGCAGCTCATCAAGTCGCTGGAGGCCGACTTCGAGGGCGAGAAGTTCGAGGACACCTACCGCCAGCGGGTGCTCGATCTCATCGAGCGCAAGGCGTCCGGCGACGTCGACGAGCTGGTGGCTCCGCCCGAGGCCCTCACGGAGGACAAGGTGGTCGACCTCATGGCCGCATTGGAGGCCAGCGTGAAGGAGGCCAAGGCGGCCCGCAAGCGCCACCCGGCCGGCGCTCCGGAGAAGGCGGCCGCCCCGGCCAAGAAGCGCGCCAAGAAGTCGGCCTAGCCGCGGGTGGCGGAGAAGGCCCGCACCGAGCGCGCCGTCGAGGTCGACGGCCGCCAGCTGAAGGTGTCGAACCTCGACAAGGTGCTCTACCCCGAGGCGGGGTTCACCAAGGCCGAGGTGATCGACCACTACGTGCGGGTGGCGCCGGTGATGCTGCCGCACATCGCCGATCGTGGCGTCACCCTGCGGCGCTACCCCAACGGGGTCGACGAGCCGTCGTTCTTCGAGAAGCGATGCCCGTCGCACCGGCCCGAGTGGGTGGGCACCTTCGACGGTCCCGGCGACCGCGACGGCACCATCGGCTACTGCGCCCTCGACTCCGTGGCCGCCTTGGCCTGGACGGCCAACCTGGCCGCCCTCGAGATCCACGCGCCGATGGCCAAGGGCGCCGACATCGAGTCGCCCACCCTGTGCGTGTTCGACCTCGACCCCGGCCCGCGCACCGCCATCAAGGAGTGCGCCGAGGTGGCCCTCGACATCCGCGACGTGCTCGAGCGACTGGCCGGCCTCGAGTGCCTCCCCAAGACGTCGGGCTCGAAGGGGCTGCAGGTCTACGTCCCGCTGAACGCCCCCCACACCCACCAGCACTGCGCTGACTTCGCCCTGGCCGTGGCCCAGGTGCTGGAGAAGCACCACCCCGAGCGCGTCACCTCCACCATGGCCAAGACCGCCCGGCCAGGGAAGGTGTTCATCGACTGGAGCCAGAACAGCCGCCACAAGACCACGGTGGCCGTCTACTCGCTGCGGGCCCGGCCCCAGCCGACCGTGTCGACGCCCGTCACCTGGGATGAGGTCGACCAGGCGGCGACGTCGGGTGCGCTGTCCTTCACGGCGCCCGAGGTCCACCAGCGCATCGAGGCCATGGGCGACCTGTTCGAGCCGGCGGTCAGCACGGTCCAGGAGCTCCCCAGCCCCACCTCGTGAGCGACGAGCAGATGTCGGTTTCGTCCTGATGTGGGTGGCTCCGTAGGCTGCTGCCATGGCACGGGCGCTCTACCACCTCGGTCGAGCGGCGGTGCGCCGTCGGCGGCTGGTGGTGCTGATCTGGGTGGGGGCCGCGGTGGTGCTGGGCGGCGTGGCCCAGGGCTCGGGCGGCACCTTCTCCGACGACTTCCGCGTGCCCGGGGTGGAGTCGCAGGAGGCCATCGACATCCTCCGGGAGCGGTTCCCCGAGCAGTCCGGCGGCCGGGCCCAGATCGTGCTCCACGTCGACGAGGGCACCCTCGCCGAACCGGCCCGAGCCGAGGCCATCGCCGCCTCGCTGCGCGCCGTGGCCCAGCTCGACTCCGTGGTGGAGGAACCGGTGGCCGTGCCCGCCGGGGCCGTCCGCCCCGACTCGCCCGTCGCCGAGCGCACCGCCCTGGCGGAGGTGCGCTACAGCGCCGAGATCACCGACCTCGGCGAGGCGGCGCTGGCCGATCTCGACGCCGCCATGGCGGGGGCACGACGGGCGGGGGTGCAGGTGGAGCTGGGCGGCGACCTGGCCCAGTACTCGGCCCAGCCGGAGACGAAGGCCGCTGAGGCGCTCGGCGTGGTGGCGGCGGTGTTCATCCTCCTGTTCACGTTCGGCTCGGTCATCGGGATGGGCCTGCCCATCGGCATCGCCCTGTTCGGGCTGGCGGTGAGCACGGCCCTGATGCTGGTGCTGGCCTCGGTGGTGGAGGTGTCGACCTCCGCACCCATCCTCGGCACGATGATCGGCATCGGGGTGGGCATCGACTACGCCCTGTTCATCGTCACCCGGCACCGCCAGCACCTGGTCGAGGGCAGCACGGTGGAGGATGCGGCCGGGCGGGCCAACGCCACCGCCGGCCAGGCCGTGATCTTCGCCGGCGGCACCGTGGTGATCGCCATCTGCGGGCTGGCCCTGGCCGGCATCCCGCTCGTGACCACGATGGGCCTGGCCGCCGCCATCGTGGTGGCCGTGATGGTGGTGGCGTCGATCACGCTGCTGCCCGCCCTCTTCGGCTTCGCCGGCACCCGCCTGGCCGTGGCCAGCCTCCCATGGGTCCGCCGCCGGGAGGCCCGCCAGGCCGCCCGGGCCGAGCGGCTGGTGCGCCTCGGCGGTGCCGCGCCGCTCACCCGGTGGGAGCGGTGGGGCCTCCACGTGTCCTCTCACCCGTGGCGCTACCTCGGCGCCGGCACCGCCGTGCTCCTGCTGCTCTCGGCACCAGTGCTGAGCATGCGGCTGGGACAGACCGATGCGGGCAACAGCCCTCCCGACTCGTCGATCCGTCGGGCCTACGACCTGCTGGCCGAGGGGTTCGGTCCGGGGTTCAACGGTCCGCTGCTGGTGGTGCTCGAGCACCCCTCTGATGTGGGCCCGGCCGCCGAGGCGCTGACTGCCGCCCTCGGCGATGACCCGGGTGTGGCCCTGGTGGCGCCTGCGCAGGCCAACGCGGCGGGCGACACGTTGGTGCTGCCCGTGATCCCGGCGAGCGCACCGCAGGCGGCGGAGACCACCGAGCTCGTGCACCGCCTGCGCCGTGACCACGTGCCCGCCGTGGAAGAGGCCTCCGGCGCCGCCGGCTACGTGAGCGGGCTCACCGCGGTGTTCATCGACCTCTCCGACAAGGTGGCCAGCCGTCTGCCGGTGTTCATCGGCGCGGTCGTGGGGCTGTCGTTCCTGCTGCTCATGGCGGTCTTCCGCTCGGTGCTGGTGCCGCTCAAGGCCGCGCTCATGAACCTGGTGTCGATCGGCTCGGCCTACGGCGTGGTGGTGGCCGTCTTCCAGTGGGGGTGGCTGAAGGACGTGATCGGCCTCGAGGAGACCGTGCCGATCGTGTCGTTCGTCCCCATGTTCATGTTCGCCATCCTCTTCGGGCTCTCCATGGACTACGAGGTGTTCCTGCTGTCGCGGGTGCGCGAGGAGTACCTGCACTGCCGCGACAACACCGCGTCGGTGGTGCGAGGCATCGCCTCCACCGCCCGCGTGATCACCTCGGCCGCGCTGATCATGATCTGCGTGTTCCTCGGCTTCGTGCTGGGCGACGACCCGGTGATCAAGATGATGGGCCTCGGCCTGGCCACGGCGGTGCTGGTCGACGCCACCATCGTGCGCCTGGTGCTGGTGCCGGCGTCGATGCGGCTCATGGGCGACGCCAACTGGTGGCTGCCGGGGTGGCTCGATCGCCTCCTCCCGGCCCTCGACGTCGAGGGCGGCTCCGGGCTGCCCGAGCCGGAGCTCCGGGAGCGCGACCACCCCTCTGCCGACCGCCCGCCCGTCCCGATGGGCTGAGCAAGAAAGCCAGGAAATCCGGGCTGGATCCGCGCGTTGGGCACCGAAGCAAGGCAGACTCGCCCGTTCCCGCACACCCACCGTCCATTGGAGGACAACCGAATGAACCGACGCGACCTGGTCAAGGCGATCGCCGTGCAGACCGAGGTGGACGCCAAGACCGTCGACGCCGTGCTGAAGGGCTTCACCGACGTCACCACCCACGTGGTGTCCAAGGGCGAGCCGGTGGCCATCACCGGCTTCTGCAAGTTCGCCAAGGTGGAGCGCGCCGCCCGCATGGGCCGCAACCCCGCCACCGGTGAGGCCATCAAGATCAAGGCGTCGAAGAAGGCCCGCATCACCCCCCTCAAGGGCTTCAAGGACGCGGTCATGACCCCGAGCCAGGCTCCCAAGCTGGTCAAGGGCGCCTACACCCCGGCCCCGAAGAAGTAGTCCCACCCGATGTGCTCGAGGCCCCGGGTCCCTCGGATCCGGGGCCTCGTCGCGCTCCACCGGCCGGGGGGCGTTGTGGCCCATGACCAGCAGCGTTACCGTCCGGCGCATCGTGTCTGACGACCTCGACGCCATCGGTTGGAGCGACCGCTGGGCCGCGCTCCTCGCTGAGCACGGCCCCGCAGCGGAGCCCGGGCGGGTGCTGCGCCACGACGGTGTGGCCGTCACCGTCCTCACCCCGTCGGGTGAGCGGATCGTGAAGCTGCGTCGTGGCGCCGACGCCCCCACCGTGGGCGACTGGCTGGCCCTCGACGGCGAGCAGCTGGTGGCCGTGCTCGACCGCGCCTCCCTCCTGCGGCGACGGTCGGCCGGCGGCGACGATCAGCAGCTGCTGGCCGCCAACATCGACCTGGTGCTGCTGGTGTGCGGGCTCGACCGCGAGGTGCGCTCCGGTCGGGTCCAGCGCGGCGAGGCCCTGGCCTGGGACGCCGGGGCGCTCCCGGTGCTGGTGCTGACCAAGGCCGACGCCGCCGACGATCTCGACGCCGTGCTGGCCGCCCTCGAGGAGGAGTTCCCCGCCCTGGAGCGCCACGTCACGTCGGCCGAGACCGGCTCCGGCATCCCTGAGCTGCGGGCCCGGCTGGCCGGCGGCACGTCGGTGCTGGTGGGGGAGTCAGGTGCCGGCAAGTCCCGTCTCGTCAACGCCATCCTCGAGGACGAGGACGCCGCGGTGGTGGGGGCCGTGCGGGCCAGCGATCGCAAGGGCCGCCACACCACCACCAACCGGCAGCTGCACCGCCTGCCCGCCGGCGGCGTGGTGATCGACTCCCCAGGCATCCGGGAGGTGGGCCTGGCCGGCGACGAGGAGTCGGTGGAGGCCACCTTCACCGACGTGGAGGACCTGGCCCTCGAGTGCCGCTTCAACGACTGCGCCCACCAGGGTGAGCCCGGCTGTGCGGTGGCTGCTGCGGTGGAGGCCGGCGCCCTCACCCAGCACCGGCTCGACGCGTACCGCGAGCTCCTCGCCGAGGCCACCTCTGCGGCGCGACGGGCTGACGAGCACGAGCGCCGGGCGCACGAGCGGCGGTTCAGCAAGGCCGTGAACGCCCACGTGCGGAGCAAGCCCGGCAACCAGCGGTGACCGACGCCCGGCTCGAACGCCGACGGGCGCGGCTCCCGACGCCGTCCTACCCCGACCTGCCCGTCGTCGCCCACCGCGACGTCATCCTCGAGGCCATCCGGGAGCACCAGGTCGTGGTGGTGGCGGGAGAGACCGGCTCGGGCAAGAGCACGCAGCTCCCCAAGCTGTGCCTGGAGCTCGGGTTCGGCGTGGCAGGTCTCATCGGCCACACCCAGCCCCGCCGGCTGGCAGCCCGTGCGGTCTCCGAGCGGATCGCGGAGGAGCTGGGCTCAGAGATCGGCGAGGCGGTCGGCTACACGGTGCGCTTCAACGACCGCGTGGGCGACGACACCTACATCAAGGTGATGACCGACGGCATCCTGCTGGCCGAGATCCAGCGCGACCGCACGCTGAGCGCCTACGAGGTGCTGATCATCGACGAGGCCCACGAGCGCAGCCTCAACATCGACTTCCTGCTCGGCTACCTGCACCAGCTGCTGCCCCGCCGGCCGGAGCTGAAGGTGATCATCACCTCGGCCACCATCGACACCGCCCGCTTCGCCCGGCACTTCTCCGACGCTCCCGTGGTGGAGGTGTCGGGCCGGTCGTTCCCCGTGGAGGTGCGCTACCGGCCCATCGGCGACGAGCGCGACGGCCGCGACCAGACCCAGGCCATCTGCGACGCCGTGACCGAGCTCACGAAGGCCGGGCCGGGGGACATCCTCGTGTTCCTGTCGGGCGAGCGGGAGATCCGCGACACCGCCGACGCCCTGGCCCGGCTCCAGCTCCCGCACACGGAGCTGCTCCCGCTCTACGCCCGGCTGTCGGCCGCGGAGCAGCACCGGGTGTTCGCCGCGCACCGTGGCCGGCGGGTGGTGCTGGCCACCAACGTGGCCGAGACCTCGCTCACCGTGCCCGGGATCGTGGGGGTCGTCGACCCCGGCACGGCGCGCATCTCCCGCTACAACCGGCGCACCAAGGTGCAGCGGCTGCCGATCGAGGCCATCAGCCAGGCGTCGGCCAACCAGCGGGCGGGCCGTTGCGGCCGCGTCGCGCCCGGCACCTGCATCCGCCTGTACTCGGAGGAGGACTTCGACGGGCGGCCCGCCTTCACCGATCCCGAGATCCTGCGCACCAACCTCGCCTCGGTCATCCTCCAGATGGCGGCGCTCGGTCTGGGCGACATCGAGGCCTTCCCGTTCGTGGAGCCACCCGAGGCCCGGAGCATCACCGACGGCATCCTGCTGCTCGAGGAGCTCGGTGCCATCGAGCCCGGTCGCCGCGCCGGGAGCGCGGTGCGGCTCACGAAGGTGGGGCGACGCCTGGCCCGCCTGCCGCTCGACCCGCGCCTGGGGCGGATGGTGCTCGAGGCCGACCGGCACGGCTGCGTAGCCGAGATCCTCGTGATCGCGGCGGCGATGTCGATCCAGGACCCCCGCGAGCGCCCGCGCGACGAGCGGCAGCAGGCGGCGGCCGAGCACCACCAGCGCTTCGCCGATGCCGACTCCGACTTCCTGGCCTTCCTCAACCTCTGGCGCTACCTCCGGGAGCAGCGCCAGGCACGCGGCTCCAGCCAGTTCCGCAAGCTGTGCCAGGCGGAGCACCTCCATCACCTCCGCGTGCGCGAGTGGCAGGACCTCCACGCCCAGCTCCGCCAGATCGCCCGCGGCATCGGCCTGGAGGTCCGTCCCCTGGCGGAGGAGCCCGACCGCGCCGGCATCCATCGTTCGCTGCTGGCTGGCCTGCTCTCGCACATCGGCCTCTGGGACGAGGAGAAGCGGGAGTACCAGGGCGCGCGCGAGAGCCGGTTCACGATCGCGCCGGGCTCGTCACTGGGGAAGCGCCGCCCCCGGTGGGTGATGGCCGGCGAGCTGGTCGAGACCGATCGTCTCCGGGCCCGCACGGTCGCCCAGCTCGATCCGGTGGGCATCGAGGCGGTGGCCGCCCACCTCGTCAAGCGCAGCCACGGTGAACCGTGGTGGGACGCAGAGCGGGCGGCGGCCATGACCCATGAGCGGGTCTCCCTCTACGGCCTGCCACTGGTGGAGCGCCGTCGCCTGGCCCTCGACCGCATCGACCCGATCGAGGCGCGGAGGCTGTTCATCCGACACGCGCTGGTGGCGGGGGAGTGGGACGCTCCCCACGCCTTCCTCGACGAGAACCGGCACCGCGTGGTGGAGGTGCTGGCCCTGGAGCACCGGGTCCGTCGCGACCTGCTGGTGGGCGACGACGAGCTCGAGGACTTCTTCCACGAGCGCCTGCCGGCCGACGTCACCACCGGAAAGCGCTTCGACCGGTGGTGGCGGCGCGAGCGGGAGCGCCGGCCCGACCTGCTCACCTACCCGATGGAGGTGCTCCAGGGCGGCCAGGTGGGTGTCGACGCCGAGGCGGCCTTCCCGGAGTGGTGGCGGGTGGGCGGGATCGACGTGCCCCTCACCTACACCACCGATCCGTCGTCGGACCTCGACGGCGTCGCCGTCGACGTGCCGCTGCTCCTGCTCGACGAGGCGGCCGGCGCCGGCCTCGACTGGCAGGTGCCGGGGCTGCGCACCGACCTGGTCACGGCCATCATCCGGGGCCTGCCCAAGGACGTGCGGCGGCACCTCGTGCCCGCACCGGAGACCGCCGCTGCGGCGGTGGCCGAGCTCGACCCCTCCTCCGGGCCGTTCCTCCCCGCGCTGGTGCGAGCGCTGGCCCACCGGGCCGGGGCGCCGCTCGGGCTGGCCGACGTCGATCTGGCCTCGGTGCCGGGCCACCTCCGCGTCACGTACCGGGCCGTCGACGCCTCCGGCCGCCCGCTGGCCTGGAGCAAGGACCTCGGCGCGCTGCGCGCCCGCATGGCCGCCCGGGTGGCCGCCGCCCTGGCCGCCGCTTCGCCGCTGCCGGAGCAGGAGGGCCTGCGCTCGTGGACCGTCGGCACCGTCCCGCAGCAGGTCGACGTGCCCTTCGCCGGTCAGCTCGTGCCCGGCCACCCGGCCCTGGTCGACGAGGTCACCTCGGTGGCCCTGCGCATCCTGCCGTCGGCCGCCGAGCAGCAGCGGGCCATGTGGGCCGGCACCCGACGCCTCCTCCTGCTGCAGCTGGGCAGCCCGTTGCGCACCATCGACAAGGGCCTGCCCAACGCGGCCAAGCTGGCCATCGCCCGCTCCGAGCGGGCCTCCGCCGCCGAGATCTACCAGGAGGCGTCGGCGGCGGCCGTCGACCGGCTGCTGCTGGCCGCGGGAGGCCCGGCGTGGGACGACGAGGGCTTCTCGACGCTGCTGGTCCGCGTGCGGGCGGGCTTCGCCCCGGCCGCGCTCGAGGTGGCCACCCTCGCGGGCGAGGCGCTGGCGGTGGCCGGCGAGGTGGAGCGGCGCCTGTCCACGCTGGTCCGCCAGGAGCACGACGAGACCGTGCTCGACGCCGAGGCCCACCTCGGACGCCTGCTGCACCGTGGCTGGGTGACCGCGGCGGGCCACGACCGCCTGCCCGACGTGGTCCGCTATCTCCGGGCGCTCGAGCACCGGGTCACCAAGGCCGCGGGCGAGCCCGGGCGCGACCGGGCCCGCATCGCCACCGTCCGCGCCCTCGAGAGGGAGTACCAGGCCCTGGCGCCGCTCGACCTCGACGGCTCCGTCCGCTGGATGCTCGAGGAGCTGCGGGTGAGCACCTTCGCCCAGGCCGTGGGGGCCAGGAGCGGCACCAGCGAGGCCAAGATCCGCCGGGAGCTCACGCGCCTCGCCACCACCTGAGCGGCGATGTCAACGGATCGGTGGTCCCGGCCGTATGTAGGGTGACACCACCTACGACGAGGAGCGGATCGATGCAGGGAACCCGAGCAGCGCGGATCGGGGCGGCGGTGGCGCTGGCGGCGGCCGCGCAGGTCATGATCGCGCAGGCACCGGCGGGGGCCGCCACCCTCGCCGTCACCACCGACGCCGACGAGCTCAACGCCGACGGCGACTGCTCGCTCCGGGAGGCCGTCGAGGCCGCCAACACCGATGCCGCCGTCGACGCCTGCCCGGCCGGAAGCGGCGAAGACACCATCGTGCTGCCCGCCGGCACCTTCCCGCTGGCCAGCCAGCTGGTCGTGTCGGATGCCGATGGCCTCACCATCGTGGGTGCCGGCGCGTCCTCCACGGGCATCATCGGGTCGGGCGGTCACCGCCTCATCGACGTCACCGCCGGGACCTTCACGGTCGACTCGCTCACCCTCGCCGGCGGTGAAGCCGGCATCGAACCGGGGGGTGCCATCCGGAGCGTCGATGACGGGGTCTGGGTGCTCGATGCCGTCCTGGCCGAGAACCAGGGCGCGCACGGCGGTGCGATCAGCTCGGCGGGCGGCTTCGTGAACGCCAACGGCAGCACCTTCGTCGGCAACGTGGCCGCCACCGACGAGCTCAACGGCAACGGTGGTGCCATCAACACGAGCGACGGGTTCGTCAACGTCGACGAGACCACGTTCCTCGACAACCGGGCGGCCAACGTCGGCGGCGCCATCCTGACCAGCAACGGCCGCGTGTCGGCGACCCGATCGACGTTCACGGAGAACGAGGCTCGGGCCGGCGGTGCGATCTACAACAGCTTCGGCCTCATCACGATCCTGAACTCCACCCTCCACGCCAACACCACCACCGACATCAACGACAACCTCGGGGGCACGGTGCAGACATCCCTCCTGGGTGCGGGAATCCACCTCCAGTTCGTCACCCTCACCGACACGCTGGTGGGCGTCGGCGTGCTGGGCGCCATCGACACCGGCAACTTCATCATCACCGGCTCGATCATCACGGGCAACGCCGGCGGGGAGTGCAGCTTCTTCGGCGAGCCGGTCACCAGCGCCGGCGGCAACCTGGTGGGCGACGACTCGTGCGGTGTGGGGGAGGCCACCGATCAGGTGGTGGCCAACCCGCAGCTCGGCCCGCTGGCCGACAACGGCGGGCCCACGTTCACCCGGCTCCCGCTGGCCGGGAGCCCGGCCCTCGACGTGCTCGGCGCCGGCCCGCCGTGCCCCGACTCCGACCAGCGCCGGGTCGAGCGTCCCCAGGATGGCGACGGCGACGGCGTGACCGGCTGCGACAGCGGCGCCGTCGAGGTGGCCGCGGCCCCGCCGGGCCCCGATCCCGACCCGGATCCCGACCCCTCCGGCGGGACCCCGTCCCCCACGCCGGCCGCGCCGGTGACCGCCGAACCCACCTTCACCGGCTGAGGGGGCGGCCCGTCGGGCGGCCATCGCGCTGGCCGGCAGACCGGCCAGTAGCCTCAGCCCCCGTGCCCGATCCCGCGCCTGCGCCCCCCGTCCGCCCGCTCGGCCTGCCTCCTGGCATCGCCTACCGCGCCGCGGGACAGGACGAAGCGAAGTACTCCACGACCAACCCGGTGGTGCGGCGCCTGATCGACCGCCTCATGCGCGGCCTGGCCGATCAGCTGACGGATCACCAGGGCGTGCTGGTCGACGTGGGCATCGGCGAGGGTCTGGCCGCCGAGCGGGCCTTCCACTCCGGGATCCACGTCGTGGGGGTCGAGTACCGCCTCGACAAGGTGGAGCGGGCGTGGGAGCGGCTGCCGGCGCTGGCGCCGGTGGTGGCCGATGCTGGGATGCTCCCCTTCCCCGACGGCAGCGTCCCCGTGACCACCTGCCTCGAGGTCCTGGAGCACCTGGTGCGGCCCGAAGCGGCCGTGGTGGAGCTCGCTCGGGTCACCCAAGACCGCTGTGTGGTCAGCGTGCCCTGGGAGCCGTGGTTCCGCCTGGGCAACCTCGGGCGGGGCAAGAACCTGCGGCGGCTGGGCAACGACATCGAGCACATCCAGGCCTTCACCCCCCGCCGGCTGGCCACGCTCCTCGGCCGGCACTTCGACGACGTCGTGGTGGTGCGCACGCTCCCCTGGCTGATCGCGGTGGCCCGCCAGCCCCGAGCGAAGGGCAGCCACGGTGGCTGAGCCGTCGCTCGACATCTCGATCCTCCTCCCGGCCTACAACGAGGCCGAGAACCTGCCGGAGGTGGTCCACGACATCTGCTCCGTGCTGCGCGACGACGGCCGCTCGTTCGAGGTGCTGGTGGTCGACGACGGCAGCACCGACGGCACGATGGACACGGTGGAGGGGCTGCGGGCCTCCTTCCCCGAGCTGCGGGCCGTCCGGCTGCGACGCAACTCCGGCAAGTCGGCCGCCCTCCAGGTGGGGTTCCGCTCCGTCCGCGGAGCGCACGTGGTGCTCATGGACGCCGACGGCCAGGACGACCCGCTCGAGGTGCCGCGGCTGCTGGCCTGCCTCGACGACGAGGGCCTCGACCTCGTGACGGGCCGGCGCTCGGTGCGCCACGACCGCTTCGTGAAGCGCAACACCTCGAAGGTCTACAACTGGACGACGGCCAAGGTCACCGGCGTGCCGGGGCGAGACTTCAACAGCGGGCTCAAGGCCATGCGCCGCGAGGTGGCCGACGCCCTCGACATGTACGGCGAGCTGCACCGCT
Organism: Acidimicrobiales bacterium; assembly: GCA_051306055.1. GTDB lineage: Bacteria > Actinomycetota > Acidimicrobiia > Acidimicrobiales > VFJN01 > VFJN01. Next base: position 9,942 of record JBPPMN010000311.1, on the reverse strand, counting down.
ACATCCCGGTCCTGGCCGACTGGGCCGGGTTCGCGGTGGCCGAGATCGACGTGGAGCACCACGAGCGGCTGCACGGCACGTCGAAGTTCGGCCGGGCCCGCTTCTGGCGAGGCTTCCTCGACCTCTTCACGGTCAAGTTCCTCACCACGTACACGGCGCGCCCCTTCCACCTCTTCGGTGGGCTGGGCATCACCTCTGGGCTGGTGGGCACCGTGCTGCTGGTGTGGATGGCGGTGCTGCGCCTCACCGGTGAGCGGATCGGCGACCGCCCGGCGCTGGTGCTCGGCGTCCTCCTCGTGGTGGTGGGCATCCAGCTCGTGTCGCTCGGTCTCATGGCGGAGCTCACGATCCACCACCGCACGGCGGGGCGGGTCGATCCGATGGACTCGGTCGAACCCCCACGCCCCGCAGCCTGATGCGACGAGGACCGCTCCATGTGGGGTGATCGCAGCGTGTCGGTGGTGCTGATGACCTACGCCGAGCGCGACTCCATCCGGTCGGTGATCGAGGGCTTCTTCGACACCGGGCTGGTCGACGAGGTGGTGGTCGTCAACAACAACGCCGAGCCCGGCACCGTCGAGGAGGTCGAGCAGACCAAGGCCCGGATGGTGTTCGAGGGCCAGCAGGGCTACGGCCACGCCTGCCGGCGAGGCCTCCGGGAGGCCACCGGCGACCTCATCGTGCTGGCCGAGCCCGACGGCACCTTCCTGCCGGGCGACATCCGCAAGCTGCTGGCCTTCGTCGACGAGTGCGACGTGGTGTTCGGCTCCCGCACCACGCGCGAGCTGATCTGGCACGGCGCCAACATGGACTGGTTCCTCCGCTGGGGCAACTGGGCGGTGGCCAAGTGCATCGAGGCCCTGTTCAACACCAGCCACCTGAGCGATGTCGGCTGCACCTACCGCGTCTTCACCCGCGAGCTGGCCGAGCTCATCGCTGATCGCATGGAGGTGGGCGGGAACCACGCCGGGCCCGAGATGATGCTGCTGGCCATCACCTCGGGTGCTCGCTTCGTGGAGATCCCGGTGAACTACCTGCCGCGCGTCGGGAAGTCGTCGGCCACCGGCGACTTCCGCACCGCCGTCAAGATCGGGCTGCGCATGATCGGGCTCATCCTCGCCTTCCGACGGAAGACGCCGCGGTCGATGGTGCGTCCCGAGCGGCTCGGCAGCGACCCCGACGTCCGCGTGCGCGATGACTGACGAGACCTTCGATGCCATCGCCGACGAGTACGACGATGCGCTGCCCCCGCACGTCGTGGAGCACTACCTCGCGAAGCGGGTGCGCTACCTCGTGGGCCGCTGCCCGCAAGGACGGGTGCTCGACGTCGGCTGCGGCACCGGCGCGCTCGCCCACCGGCTGCAGGGGGAGGGTCTGCGGGTCGCCGGGCTCGACGCCTCCGCCGGGATGCTCGAGGTGATGGGCCGAGCGGCTCCGGGCGTCGGCCGGGTGCGGGGCCACGGCGGTCGGCTCCCGTTCGACGACGGCACCTTCGACCTGACCCTCACCGTCGCCGCCCTGCACCACGTGGCCGAGCCGGCCGCCGTGCAGGCCACCTTGATCGAGATGGTGCGCGTGCTCCGGCCGGGCGGGCAGGCGGTCGTGTGGGACCACAACCCGCGGAACCCCTACTGGAAGCACCTGATGGCGCGGGTGCCGCAGGACGACGGCAGCGAGCGGCTCATCCCGGAGGAGGAGATCGTGGACGGCCTGCAGGCGGGCGGGGCTCAGATCGTCGGTGCGGCACAGCTCGGCTTCGTCCCCGACTTCGTTCCGCCCCGGTTGCTGCGGCTGGTCCAGGCGGTCGAGCGCGTGGTCGAGCTCGTGCCGGGCCTGCGCCGCCTCTGCGCCCACAACGTGGTGGTGGCCCGCCGCATCTGACGGGCCGGTCGGCGTCAGCCGGCCGCGCGCTCGTACACCAGCACCTGGGCCGGGTAGATCCCCTCGAGCACGAACCGCTCGGCCAGGCGATACCCGTCGGGCAGCAGGGCCAGGGCGTCGAGCACGACCGGCGGCTCCGGGATGGCGGCCACCACGATCACGGGAGCTCCGGCGGCCGCCGCCACCGCCTGCGCCATCACCTCCGGGGGTGACAGGCGGGCCTCGCCCAGGGTGAAGGGTCGCTCCATCTGCTGCGGGAGCAGCAGCCGGAAGACGGGCGCCTCCCTCGGCTGAGACCCTTCCACCTCGAAGTTGGTGAGCGGGCCGGGCGAGAGGAGGCGGGCGCTCACGATCACGCTGCCGGGGCGATCGTCGGCCAGCCGGGTCACGGTGCTGTACTCCGGCCTCCGGTAGTCGGGGCCGAGCATGGTGACGGCGCCGACGGCCATCCCCGCCACGAGCAGCACGGAGGCGAGCGATCGCAGCGGCGGCCGGGCCGCGGCCACCACCGTCGCCACGGCCAGGGCCAGGTAGGGCCACGATGCGGCCAGGCTGCGGACGCTGAACACGTCGGTGCTGAGGAGGCTCTGCGCGATCGCCCCCGCAGGGGTGACGACGGCGAGCACCGCGAGCAGGACGAGCCCGCGACGGGTGGCGCCCTGCTCCGCCGGGTCGGCCCGGTCCGCTCGCTCCGGCCGCCGGGCTCGGCGCACGACGACGTCGACGGCCGCGGCGCCGAGCCCCACCACCAGCAGCACGAGGGCGGCCGTCCCAGGAAGGTCGCGCAGTGCGCGACCTTCACCCGGGAACGGGAACCCCACCATCCAGTGGCCCAGGACGACCTGCGCCGCCTCCAGGTCGAACGGCGAGAGGTAGGCCAGGATCTCGGTGGTGGGCGAGTCGAGGTCGCCGCGCAGGCCGGGCAGCCACGGGACGTAGAGCACGGCGGCGGCGGCCGTGGCCGTGAGGAGCGGTCGGCGAGCACCCGGGTGCACGACCAGCGCCCACAGCAGCTGCGCGGCCAGCACGAACACCGCGGTGTAGTGCGTGTAGGCGGCCAGGGCGACGCAGAGGGCGTGGGCCACCCACCAGAGCCGGTGTCCCGAGTCGACGGCTCGCAGCAACGTCCAGGTCGACGCCAGCACCAGGGCCATGAGCACCCCGTAGCCGCGCGCCTCGGCGGAGTAGAACGCCATGAACGGGCTGAGGGCGGTCAGGGCAGCGGCCAGCAGCGCGGCGCGGCGGCCAGCGGTGCGCAGGCCGACGGCGTGCACCAGCGGGATCGTGGCGATCCCGGCCAGCAGCGCCGGCAGCCGCAGGAGCTCGGGGCTGCGGCCGATCCGGGTGGTGGCCCACGAGAGGAGGAAGCTCAGCGGGGGCGTGATCTCGGCCGTGGTCGACACCGTGCGCACCACGTCGGCCGCACCCCGGGTGGTCACCACCCAGTAGGTGGCCAGCTCATCGGCGAAGAGGTCTTGGCGGGCGAGCGCGAACCGCAGCACGGCACCGGTGGCCACGATGAGGGCCAGGACCCAGCGGTCGGAGGGCGGGCGGAGCGCCCGAGGCCGGGTGGCGTCGGCCTCGATGGCCTCGCCCGTGGGCGAGGTCACCGCGCGACGAAGTACTTGGCCTGGGGGTGGTGGCAGATGAGCGCGCTGGTGGTCTGCTCGGGCTGGTACTGGAACCCCGTGTCCTCGTTGCACTCGAGGCCGATGCGCTCGCCCTCGAGCAGCTCGAGGATGGTGGTGTTGTCCTCGAGGGCCGGGCAGGCGGGGTAGCCGGCCGAGTAGCGGCCACCGCGGTACTTCTGGCGGAACAGGCCGGCCAGGGCAGGGCCGTCTTCCTCGACGAAGCCCCACTCGGCGCGGATGCGCTGGTGCCACAGCTCGGCCAGGGCCTCCGCCATCTCCACCCCGAGACCGTGCAGCAGCAGGTACTCCTGGTAGCGGTCGTCGGCGAACAGCTTGGCCGTGGCCTCGCTCACGGCCGGGCCCATGGTGACGATGTGGAAGGCGGCGTAGTCGACCTCTGGGCCGTCGGCCGGTCGGAAGAAGTCGGCGATGCAGAGGTACTTGTCCTTCTGCTGGCGGGGGTAGTGGAACCGGGCCCGCTCCTCGGTGCGGGTCTCGTCGGTCCAGATCACGAGGTCGTCGCCGTCGCCGTTGGCGGGGAAGTAGCCGTAGACCAGCTGGGGCACCAGGAGGCCGGCCGCCTTGGCCTTGGCCAGCTCCTCGCGAAGCGTGGGGCGCATCCGCGCCTTGAAGTCGTCGTCGCTCTCACCCTTCTCGGGACGGAACTGCCACTGGTTGCGGAAGATGGCCGTCTCGTTGATGAAGCCGGCGACGTCGTCGATCGGGATGCCCTTCACCACCCTGCTCCCGAGGAACGGCGGGGTGAAGACGGGGTTGTCGGTGACCACCTCGGGGGAGCGGGCAGGGAGGTCGACCTCGCCGTCGTCGCCGGAGCCGGGCTTGGCGAAGCGGCCGCGGAGCTCCACGCTGGAGTCGATGGGCACGGTGCCCCAGTCGGGGTCGTCGACCTGCTCGCCTCGCTTCACCGCGCCGATGCGGTCCATCACGTGGAGGCCCTCGAAGGCGTCCTTGCCGTAGAAGAGGCGGCCGTCGTAGACCTCGCGCAGGTCGCGCTCCACATAGGTGCGGGTGAGCGCGGCGCCGCCGAGGAGCACCGGCACCTCGGCCAGGCCCCGGGTGTTCAGCTCCTCGAGGTTCTCCCGCATGATGAGCGTGCTCTTCACGAGCAGCCCGCTCATGCCGATGGCGTCGGCCTTCACCTCGACGGCCTTGGCCACCATGTCGGCGATGTTCACCTTGATGCCGAGGTTGTGCACCTCGTAGCCGTTGTTGGTGAGGATGATGTCGACGAGGTTCTTGCCGATGTCGTGCACGTCGCCCTTGACCGTGGCCAGCACGATGCGGCCCTTGGTGGACTCGCCATCGACCTTGTCCATCATCGGCTCGAGGTAGGCCACCGCGGCCTTCATCGTCTCGGCCGACTGCAGCACGAACGGCAGCTGCATCTCACCCTTGCCGAAGAGCTCGCCGACCACCTTCATGCCCTTGAGGAGGACGTCGTTGATGATGGCCAGCGGGGTGTGCCCCTTGGCGAGGGCTTCGTCGAGGTCGACGGTGAGGGCGTCGCGGTCGCCCTCGATGATGCGGGTGGAGAGGCGCTGCTCGATCGGCCAATCGGAGCGATCCTCCTTCTCGACCTCGCCCACCTTCACGCCCTCGAACATGCCCAGCAGCACCTGGAGGGGGTCGTAGCCGTCTCGGCGGCGGTCGTAGATGAGGTCGAGGCAGACCTGCTTCTGCTCCTCCGGGATCCGGGCCAGCGGGGTGATGCGCGCCGCGTGCACGATGGCGGAGTCGAGCCCGGCCTGGTGGCACTCGTGGAGGTACACGGAGTTGAGCACGTGGCGGGCCGCCGCGTTGAGGCCGAAGGAGATGTTGGAGAGGCCGAGCGTGGTGTGCACGCCGGGCAGGTGCTCCTTGATCAGCTTGATGCCCTCGATGGTCGAGGCACCGTCGCCCCGACTCTCGTCCATGCCGGTGCCCAGCGTGAGGGCGAGCGGGTCGAAGAACAGGTCGCCGGGCTCGAGGCCGTAGCGGTCGACGGCGAGGTCGTGGATGGCCTTGGCGGCTCGCAGCTTCCACTCGGGCGTGCGGGCCTGCCCCTCTTCGTCGATGCAGGTGCACACCACCGCGGCGCCGTACTCGCGGGCCAGGGAGAGGAAGCGGTCGAGGCGGGTGCCAGGGGCGTCGCCGTCTTCGAGGTTGACGGAGTTGAGGATGGCCCGGCCACCGATCCACTGCAGAGCCGTCTCCACGACCTCGGGCTCGGTGGAGTCGATCATGATCGGCACGGTGGCCTGGGTGGCGAACCGCGACGCGATCTCGTCCATGTCGGCGCTGCCGTCGCGGCCCACGTAGTCGACGCAGACGTCGAGCACGTGGGCGCCTTCGCGCTCCTGCTCGCGCGCCATCGCCACGCAGGTGTCCCAGTCGCCCTCGAGCATGGCCTCGCGGAACTTCTTGGAGCCGTTGGCGTTGGTGCGCTCACCGATCGACAGGTAGGTGAGCTGCTGCTCGAAGGGCGTGAAGCTGTAGATCGACGTGGCGCCGTCTTCGTGCTCGGGAGAGCGGGGGGCAGGCTCGAGGTCGCGCACGGCCTCGACCACGGCCTCGATGTGCTCCACCGTGGTGCCACAGCAGCCGCCCACCACCTGCACGCCGAACTCGGTGACGAACCGGCGCTGGTACTCGCCCAGCTGGTCGGGGGTGAGGTCGTAGTGCATGGCGCCGTCGACCACCGACGGCATCCCGGCGTTGGGGAGGCAGGCGATCGGCATGCGGGCGTGCTGGCTGAGGTAGCGGAGGTGCTCGCTCATCTCGGCCGGCCCCGTGGCGCAGTTGATGCCGACCACGTCGGGGCGCATGGCATCGAGGGCGGCGAGGGCGGCGCCGATCTCGGTGCCGGGCAGCATGGTGCCGGTGACCTCCATGGTGACCTGCACCTGGATGGGCACCTCCCGGCCGACCGAGGCCATGGCCCGCCGGCAACCGATCATGGCGGCCTTGGCGCCGAGGAGGTCGAACTGGGTCTCGATGAGGAAGAGGTCGACACCGCCCTCCAGCAGGCCGTGGGCCTGCACCTCGTAGGCGTCGCGGAGCTCCGCGAAGCGGATCTGGCCGAGGGAGGCGAACTTCGTGCCTGGGCCGATGGAGCCGGCCACCAGCCCGCCGTGTCCGGTGGCCACCTCCTTGGCGATGCGGGCGGCGGCCAGGTTGAGCTCGTGCGAGCGGTCGGCGATGTCGTACTCGGCCAGGGGCACCGCGAACGAGCCGAAGCTGGCCGTCTCCACCACATCGACGCCGATCCGGAAGAAGGCGTCGTGCATTCCGGCGATCACCTCAGGGCGGGTGGCCACCAGCAGCTCGTTGCAGCCCTCGAAGGTCTCACCGCCGAAGTCGTCGGCGCTGAGGTCGAGCGACTGCACGTAGGTGCCGAAGGCGCCGTCGTAGACGACGACCTTCTGCTTGATCAGGTCGAGGTACTGGTGTTCACCCATGGTCGGACAAGGCTACCGGGGCGGCCCCACGGCCCCGAAGCCCGATCGGCACCCGAAGCCCCATCGCCCGCGTGGATCACGTGTCGGTGCGCCTCGACCGGGCGAGCCTCGCCCGTAGGTCGCCGGCGGCGCGCAGCGGTCGGGTGATCCTCCACGAGGTGGAGCGGTGGACGTCGTGGAGCGCAGTGGCCACGGCATGGTCGACCTCTGCGGTCAGGCGGGCTCGCTCGGCTTCGTTGGCCTCGGCCTCGTGCGCCAGCTGCTCCTCGAGCGACGCCACCTGGTGCTCGAGGGCGTCGATGCGCACCTCGGGCCCGGCCACCAGGGGGCTGCCTCCGCCAGGGTGGCGCTGGGTCAGGATCCGCGGCCACTCGTGGTACGGCGACAGGTGGTTGTCGACGTCGTGGACGAGGATGTCGAGGCCGCACGCTCGGGCCGCCACGCGCAGGGAGAGCTGATCGCGACGCGAGTAGCGCAGCACGTGCTCCCACCACCGCTGCATCGTGGCCTGCACGATCGGGTCGGCGTGGCGGCGGAAGAGGAAGCCCCCGGCGATGGGTCGCAGGTCGAGGGCCTCGGGATCGGTGGCCTCGTAGTGGGCCAGCTGCTCATCGCACACCCATGCGGCCTCCTTGTGGTACTCGACGACTGCCTGGAACTCCTCGCGGACGCTGGCTCGGAAGCTGTGGCGGAAGGCCGCCATGCCGACGTCGGGCGGGAGGAAGGCGTCGAACATCACGGCCGGGTCGACCGTGAGCAGGACGTTGTGGTCGATGTAGAGGGAGGCGTCGTAGTCGGGGAGGTGCTCGTGCACCAGAAGCTTGGGTCGTCGGCTGCTCCGGTTGGTGTCGGCGGGGAGCACCAGCTCGACCGGGCGCCGCTCCCACCCGCTGTCGGCCGGGATCTCGCCGTCGGTGAAGCAGATGAGGTCGATGTCGTGCTGGCGAGCGATGTGCTGCTCCAGCAGCGGCTCGTAGCCGCCGACGAGGACGGTGTAGACGCAGCGGCGCTCTTCCACCCGACCAGGCTACTGGGGCGGGGCTCCGCCGCTCCCAGCGGCTCCCGGTCGGAGCGCTGCCGTCGGCGCCCTTCCGCTAGACACGTCGGATGATCACGGTCAGCTCGCCGCTCCAGGGAACGGTCGTCCGGTTGGGCGTGGCGCCCGGCGATCCGGCCGTGGCCGGCCGCGAGCTGCTGGCCATCGAATCGATGAAGATGGAGCACCCGGTCGAGGCGCCGGAGGCCGGGGTGGTCGTGGAGGTCCGAGTGCGCCCTGGCGACCTGGTCAAGGCCGGCGACGACCTGGTGGTCATCGCGCCGGGCCCGGTCGACGAGGGGGTCGGCGGGGGCCACGAGCGCGACACCACCGAGCGCCGGGCCGACCTCGAGGAGGTGTGGGCCCGGCATGCCGTCGGCCTCGACGAGGCCCGCCCCGATGCGGTCGAGCGCCGGCGCCGCACCGGGCAGCGCACGGCACGGGAGAACCTCGACGACCTGCTCGACCCCGGCAGCCTGGTGGAGTACGGCCCCGTGGTGATCGCGGCCCAGCGCCGCCGTCGGGAGATCGACGACCTCATCGCGCGCACGCCGGCCGATGGCCTGGTGGCGGGTACCGGCACGGTCGACGGTCACCCCGTCGTGGCCATGACCTACGACTACACGGTGCTGGCCGGCACCCAAGGGCTGCAGAACCACCGGAAGAAGGACCGCCTCTTCGACCTGGCCCAGCGCCAGCGCCTTCCCGTCGTCTTCTTCACCGAAGGAGGAGGCGGCCGACCGGGCGACACCGACGGGACCGGCGTGTCGGGCCTCGACTGCCTGGCCTTCCAGCTCTTCGCCCAGCTGTCGGGCCTGGTCCCGCTGGTGGGGATCACCAGCGGCCGCTGCTTCGCCGGCAACGCCGCGCTGCTCGGCTGCTGCGATGTCGTGATCGCCACCGAGGGAGCCAACATCGGCATGGGCGGCCCGGCGATGGTGGAGGGTGGCGGGTTGGGCACCTTCCCGCCGGAGGCCATCGGACCGCTCGAGGTGCAGGTCCCCAACGGCGTGGTCGACGTCGCCGTGGCCGACGAGGCCGCCGCGGTGGCCGTCGCCCAGCAGTACCTCTCCTACTTCCAGGGGGCGGTGAGCGACTGGGAGGCGCCCGATCCTGGTGCGGCGCGCTCGGTGGTGCCCGAGCACCGCCTCACGGTGTACGACGTGCGCACCGCCATCGACGCCATCGCCGATGTGGGGTCGGTGCTCGAGCTGCGGACCGGGTTCGGTGTGGGCATGGTCACCGCGCTGGCCCGCGTGGAGGGCCGACCGATGGGCATCATCGCCAACAACCCCATCCACCTGGCCGGCGCCATCGACGCCGACGGTGCCGACAAGGCCGCCCGCTTCATGCAGCTGTGCGACGCCTTCGACCTCCCGATCCTCTCGCTGTGCGACACCCCCGGGATCATGGTGGGCCCGGAGGCTGAGCAGACCGCGCTGGTGCGCCACGTGAGCCGGCTGTTCGTGACCGGCGCCAACCTCACCGTGCCCACCGGCACGATCATCTTGCGCAAGGCCTATGGCCTCGGTGCCCAGGCGATGGCGGGCGGCAGCTTCAAGGCGCCGCTGTTCTGCGTGGCATGGCCCTCGGGCGAGCTCGGGGGCATGGGCCTCGAGGGGGCGGTCCGGCTGGGCTTCCGCAAGGAGCTGGAGGCCATCACAGATCCCGCCGAGCGAGAGCGCACGTTCCGCGGGATGGTCGACCGGATGTACGAGCACGGCAAGGCGCTCAACGCGGCCAGCCACTTCGAGATCGACGACGTCATCGACCCCGCCGACTCGCGACGCTGGATCACCGCCGCGTTCTCGGCCGCACCGTCGCCGTCGCGCCCGGGCAAGAAGCGCCCCAACATCGACACCTGGTGACGTCCCGGAGGCGCTGGGCCCACGCCGGTAGGGTGCGGTCGTGACGAGGTTGTGGACCGGGAAGGGCG
>JBPPMN010000302.1:0-3305 GCA_051306055.1 Acidimicrobiales bacterium | reverse complement strand
ACTTTCCACCCTCCCGCGGCCAGGCCGCGGGAGGGTGGAAAGTGGGGGTCACTGACGGTCACTCTCGAAGCGCGAAAGCCCAGGTCACGGGGCACCTCGCGCAATGGCGGTCACCCCCTGGTCTCCCTGATAAGGATGAGGTCGGAAGTTCGATTCTTCCTAGCCCCACCATCACTGACTCCTGGGGAGATCCGCCGGGACCTACTCGGTCCTCGAGAAGCGGGAGACGGCAAAGGCGGTCGCCGCCCCACCGACGGCCAGGACAACGCCGACCTCGACGGCGGTCGGGACGGTCCAGCCCCACCAGGTGACCCCCGGAGCCAGCGTGGTGCGAGCGGCCTCCGACACGTCGAGGTGGTCGAAGACCAGGCGACGGACCGGGTCCACGGCGTAGGTCAACGGGTTGAGGCGCACGATGCCGCCCAGCCAGCCCGGCAGGTCGGCGACGGGGTACAGCGCGCCCGACAGGAAGATCATCGGGAACACCAGCAGCTGCATCACGCTGTTGAAGGTCTGGGCCTGGGTGACGGTGGTGGCCACCAGCACGCCGATGGCGGTGACCATGAAGGCGGTGAGCACGAGCAGGCCGAAGAGGCCGACCAGCAGCACCGGGTCGTAGGGCACGCCGGCCAGCCCGGCCAGGGCCAGGAGCACCACGCCCTGGCCCGCCGCGATGGTGGTGCCGCCCAGGCACTTGCCGAGGATGATCGACGACCTGCGCACCGGGGCCACCAGCAGCTCCCGCAGGAAGCCCAGCTCTCGGTCCATCACCAGGCCGGCGGCGCTGATCATGGCGCTGAACCACAGGGCCATGATCAGTACGCCCGGGAACATGAACGTGGTGAGGTCGACGCCGTCGGTCGTGTCGGCCGAGAGGGTCTGCAGGCCGGGGCCCAGGACGAACAGGAAGAGCAGCGGCTGGATCAGGACGGTGCCCATCCGCACGCGGTCGCTGGTGAAGCGGACCAGGTCCCGCCACCAGACGACCCGCACGGCGCGGCCCTCGGAGCGCCAGGATCGCTCGGGCACGCGGGCGGCGATCACCGCCGCGACGGCGCTCATCGGCCCGCCTTCGAGAAGACCTGCAGCGCGCTGGGCGCTCGCTGGGGCGACGCCTCGGCGTCGCGGATGGTGGCGCCGGTGTAGCGGAGGAACACGTCGTCGAGGGTGGGCCGGGACACGGCCACCGAGGTGATGGTCATCCCGAGCTCGGCGAACAGGCGGGGCACGAACGCCTCGCCCGCCTTCACGTGGAAGGTCACCGCCCCTTCGGCCACCGCGGCCTCGATCCCGAAGCGGTCGCGCAGTGCATCGAGGGCGGCGGCGTGGTCGACGGTGCCCAACACGACCCGGTCGGCGCCCACGCTGGCCTTGAGCGCCGCCGGGGTGTCGAGGACCACGATCTCACCTCGGTCGATGATGGCGATGCGGTCACACACCCCCGCCTCGTCCATGTAGTGGGTGGTCAAGACGATGGTGGTGCCCTCGGACTCCTGCAGCGCTCGGACGTAGGCCCAAATGGCCTGGCGGGTCTGCGGGTCGAGGCCGATGGTCGGCTCGTCGAGGAACAGCACGCGCGGCGAGTGCAGGAGGCCGCGAGCGATCTCCAGGCGCCGCTTCATGCCGCCGGAGAACGTCAGCACGGGCTGGTCCCGGCGGTCCCACAGGTCGACCATCTCCAGCAGCTGGCGCATCCGCTCCGCCACGACGGAGCGGTCGATGCCGTAGAGCTCGGCGTGGAGGCGGAGGTTCTGCGCGGCGGTGAGCTGACCGTCGAGGGTCGGGTCCTGGAACACCAGCCCGAGGTGGCGGCGCACGTCGTCGCGCTGGTCGACGATGTCGAAGCCAGCCACCCGGGCGGAGCCGGCGGTGGGCCGGACCAGGGTGCAGAGCATGTTGATGGTGGTGCTCTTGCCGGCGCCGTTGGGGCCGAGGAGGCCGAACACCTCGCCGGCGCCGACGCTGAAGGAGAGGTCGCGGACGGCCTCCAGCGTGCCGTAGGCCTTCCGGAGCCGATCGACCTCGATGGTGGGTGGGTGGAGGGAGCTGATCGTGTTCACGGCGGCATCATCAGCACATCGGGGTCGCTTGCGGGAAGCCCCCCTCGAGGCGATACTTCTGGAGTGGCGGGGGGCGTGCGGTGCGCACGCGACGCGGCGTAGGGACGGCGCGCACTCGGTGGATCCGGCGCAGGGCGCGGGCGGCGAGGTGAACCCGGCGAAGCGGGCTGGTACACATGGGGGAGGGTCGGCCCGCGACCCGCTGCCCCCGACCTCGACTGGAGACCCTGATGGCTGTGCTGCGCCGTGCCCTCGTCGCCCTCGGGCTGGCCGGGATCATCGCCGCCGTGCTGCGCCTCCGGGGCAGCGGCGGCACGCCGCCCCAGCAGGGCGGCTGGCGCGAGCTCTCGGGCCCCGAGCTCCAGTAGTGCGGGTCCTGCTCCTCGGCCCCGGCGCTGTCGGTGCCCGTGCCGCCCGTCAGCTCGTGGAACACCCCGACGTCACCGAGGTGGTGATCGTCGGCAGCGGTGCGAAGCGTCGCGCCGCGGTGGTGAAGAGCACCGGCGACAAGGCCACCGACGGCGGCGACGACGTCACCGCGGTCGACGGCACCCTCGACGTGGTGCTGCTGGCCGGTCCGGCCGGCGCCCATGTCGATGCCGCCCGCCACCATCTCGGACTGGGTCGGCCGGTGGTGTCCACCAGCGACGCGGTCGATGATGTGCGTGGCCTGCTCGACCTCGACGCCGAGGCCCAGGCCCGAGGGCTGGCGGTGGTGGCCGGCGCCGCCTTCTCACCCGGCTTCACCTGCTTGCTGGCCCGCCACGGAGCGGCCCGCCTCGACACCGTCGACGAGATCCACGTGGCCCGCTCCGGCACCGGCGGGCCGGCCTGCGCCCGCCAGCACCACGCCAGCCTCACCGGCACCGCCCTCGACTGGCGCGACGGCGGCTGGCAGCGCCGCAGCGCTGGGTCGGGTCGAGAGCTGTGCTGGTTCCCAGATCCGATCGGCGCAGAGGACTGCTACCGGGCCGAGCTGCCCGACGCCCTGCTGCTCGTGCCCGCCTTCCCCGGCGTCGGCCGGGTCACCGCACGCTTGGCGGCCACCCGCCGCGACCGCATCACCGCCCACCTGCCGATGTTGCGCAAGCCCCACCCCGAGGGCCTCGTCGGCGCCGTGCGGGTGGAGCTCCGGGGTCGGCGAGGCGGGGCCAACGAGGTGCTGGTGCTGGGCGCCCTCGATCGTCCCGCGGGGGCGGCCGGTGCGGTGGCGGCGCTCGTGGCCCGGGCTGCCGCGACGGGTGA
>JBPPMN010000296.1:0-2015 GCA_051306055.1 Acidimicrobiales bacterium | reverse complement strand
GCATGCCCACGAGCGCGTTCTGGATGTCTTCCAGGATCTGGTAGATGATCTCGTAGTTCCGGATCTCCACCTCTTCGACCTGCGCCAGCTCGCGGGCCTTGCGATCGGGGCGGACGTTGAAGCCGATGATGGTGGCGCCGGATGTGGCCGCCAGCTGCACGTCCTGCTGCGTGATGCCGCCCACCGCCCGGTGAACGAAGGCCAGCTTCACGTCGTCGCGCTCGAGCTTCCTGAGGCTCTCGGTGAGCGCCTCGAGGGAGCCAGTGGTGTCGGCCTTGAGGAGGATGTTGAGGGTGGCGACGTCGCCGCGCTGGATCTGCTCGAAGATGTCCTCCAGGCGGCCGCCGGCCGGTGCCGACGCCTCGCGGCCCAGGTTGGCCACCCGGTGCCAGTGCTCGCGCTTCTCGGCGACGGAGCGAGCCATCTTCTCGTCGAGGGCGACCACGAACGAGTCGCCGGCATCGGCGACGTCGTTGAGGCCGAGGACCTGCACGGGCATCGACGGCCCGGCTTCCTTCACCTGCTCGCCGAGGTGGTTGATGATGGCTCGCACGCGGCCCCAGGCCGGGCCGGCCACGAGGGGCTCCCCCACCTTGAGCGTGCCGCGCTGCACGAGGATGTTGGCCACCGGGCCACGACCGATGTCGAGGTGCGACTCGAGCACCACGCCGGCGGCGCGCCCCTCGGGGTTGGCCTTGAGGTCTTCCACGTCGGCCACCAGGAGCAGCGTCTCGAGGAGGTCGTCGATCCCGTCGCCAGTCATGGCCGAGACCGGGATCATCTCCACGTCGCCGCCCCAGTCCTGCGGGATGAGGTCGTGCTCGGAGAGCTGCTGCTTTACGCGGTCGGGCTGGGCCTGCTCGCGGTCCATCTTGTTGATGGCCACCACGATCGGAGCCCCCGACGCCTTGGCGTGGTTGAGGGCCTCGATGGTCTGCGGCATCACGCCGTCGTCGGCCGCCACCACCAGCACCACGATGTCGGTGGCCTCGGCGCCACGGGCCCGCATGGCGGTGAACGCCTCGTGGCCCGGGGTGTCGATGAAGGTGATGAGGCGGTCGTTCTTGACGGCCTGGTAGGCGCCGATGGCCTGCGTGATGCCGCCGGCCTCGCCGGCCACCACGTTGGCGTTGCGGATGGTGTCGAGCAGCTTGGTCTTGCCGTGGTCGACGTGGCCCATGATCGTGATGATCGGCGGGCGAGCCACGGCGTCCTCGTCGTCGTCCTCCCAGAGGTCCTCGACGCCGAGCACCTTCTGGAGCTCGACCTCCTGCTCCTCGCCGGGGTCGACGAGGCGGACGGTGGCGCCGATCTGCTCGGCGAAGAGCTCGATCTGCTCGTCGCTGAGGCTCTGCGTGGCCGTGACCATCTCGCCCAGCTGCATGAGGAAGCGCACGACGTCGGCCGCGGTGCGGCTCAGCTTGGGGCCGAGCTCCTGCGGGGTCGACGAGCGCTCGAGGACCACCTCACCCTCCGGCACCGGAGCGTCGGTGGGGGTGTAGGTGGGGAGGTCCATGGGCTGGAGCTCTTCGCGGCTACGGCGCCGACGACCGCCCTTGCGGCGGGGCGGGCGCTGCGGGCCACGGCCGCCACCGGGGCGACCGCCGCCGGGGCCGCCACCGGGACCGCCGCCGGGACGACCCGGGAAGCCACCGCCTGGACCGCCTCCACCACCGGGGCCACGGCCACCGGCGGGCTGGCTGGCCGGCGGACCGCCCACCCGCCGGCCCGGAGGCGGCGGGATGGCACGACCAGAGGGACCGCGAGGTGCGACAGGGCCGCGGCCACCCATGCCGGGCGGCGGCGGGATCGGCTTGCCGCTGCCGGAGCGCAGCGGCGGGCCGTCGCCGTTGGCCGACTCGGACTCGGCCGGGGCCGACTCGGTGGGGGCGGACTCGGCAGGGGCGGACTCGGCTCCTGCACTGGAGGCCGCAGCGGCTGCGGGGACCTCGGGCGCGGCGGCCGGGGCCGGCTCGGTGACCGGGGCCTCCTTGGCGGGAGGGCTGCCCTTGGCG
>JBPPMN010000289.1:0-2164 GCA_051306055.1 Acidimicrobiales bacterium | reverse complement strand
CGGTGGCCAGGATCACCCCGGCGTCGGCGATGCCGAGGAGCTCCACCGATCGCACCGCCAGCAGCTGGGCGAACTCGATGAGGTCGTAGTCGTCGACGAGGGTGTCGGCCAGCTCGACGAAGGTCTTGGTGATGAGGTGGTGCTCGCTCACGGATGCTCCTGTGCCGCCCCGGGGGTCCTGACTGAACGGACACGGGTCTTCCCGGGGTTTCCGCTCTCGATACGCGGGTAGTGCGGGTTGCATGGTCGATCCCGAGATCCGAGAGCCCGACAACAGCACCGTCGACGACTGGTTCGGGCAGAACGTGGCCCGAGACCAGGACCTGGCCGACGAGCTGGTCGAGGAAGAGGGCGGCGACACCGCCACCGCCGAGGACCGCTTCGACGACGAGGCCGAGGGCCAGGCGAAGTACGACGCCGGGCATCCCCGCCCCTCGGGCGACTAGACCGGTCCCCACGGAACCCGACCCGGCCTCCCTCGACATGCCCATCGCTGGCGCACCGTCCGACAACACCACGATCGTGGCCATCCTCGACGCGCTGCGCCAGGAGGGCTTCGCCGGCGACGTCTTCGTGACCGACGAGGGTCTGCTGCGCTGTGGTTCCTGCCGCCAGGAGGTGCCGCCGGGTGAGATGGACGTGTACGCCATCCGCCGGGTCGAGGGGGCGTCGGACGTGGCCGACATGGCCGCCGTCCTCGCCCTGGTCTGCCACGCGTGCGGGCACCGCGGCACGGCCATCGTGCGCTTCGGGCCCGAGGCCAGCGCCGGCGAGGCGGCTGTGCTGCGCGAGCTCGACGACCACCGACCCGACTGAGCCCCGGGTGCTGGTGCCGCGCGGTGCTGCGTGGCACGCTGTCGGCGATCGATCGACCAGATGGGGGCGGACATGGCGGCAGGGGTTCGACGATGGGCAACCGCGGCGACGCTGGGGCTGGCCCTGGTGCTGGCCGGGTGCGGCGACGACGGCGGCGACGGCGATGCCGGCGCGTCCGGCGACCCGACCGACACCACCGTGGGTGACGACACCTCCACCTGCGCCGAGACCGATCTCACGCTCACCAACCGGGCCTCCGGCACGTCGTTCGATGCGTCGTCCACCGCTGCGGTGTCGCTGGAGGGCGGAGCGGCCTTCACGGCCTACGCAGCCGACTTCGACCTCGAGCTCGACGACATCTCGCTCTTCAGCAGCCCGGAGGTGCCGGCCGACGGCAACCTCGCCACCATCGCCGTCACCGTCTTCAACTCCGAGGAGGAGCTGGACCCGCTCGAGGCGGGCCAGGTGGTCACCCACGACACCAGCGAGTTCGGGATCCTCACCTTCGTGGTCACCGCCAACGCCGGCGAGGAGCTCTACGGCAACAACCTCGGTGGAGAGGGCGAGCTCACCATCACCGCGGTGGGCGACCGGTTCTGCGCCGAGATCGACTACCGCGACGACGAGAAGGAGCTCACGGGCACGCTGAGCGCGCCCGTCAAGGACCTCTGACCCTCAGGGGGCGGCCGTGTGATCGGGGTGGCCGTGGGTGTGCCGCCGCTCCTTCATCTCGGCCTCGAACACGTGCCGGCGCCCGTCCATCAGCTTCCCGCGCACCTGGGCCTCGGCGGCGCGCACGGCGGCGTAGTAGCCGTCGTCGAACTCCTCCACCACCTGGAACGTCCAGCGTCCCTCGAGGATGTTGCGGCCCACCACCTCGGTGCGGAGGTGCTCCGCCTCGTCGGCGGCTCCGGCGTCGGCCAGGGCATCGGCCGCCTCGCCGAAGAGCAGGTCGGCATGGCCCATCATCTGGTGCAGGTCGTAGAGGTGCCCCCGGGCCCGCTCCACCCACTCCAGGGCCTCGCTCACCTTCCCCACCGCCTCGACCAGCTCGTCGGAGGCACCTACGGGCCGGCGGTGGGCATCGTCGACGGACGGCGTCTCGCTCATGGCCAGGTTCTACCGCGCTGCTCGGGTCCGCAGTCCCTCACACGACGCTGAGGGTCACCTCGATGTTGCCGCGGGTGGCGTTGGAGTAGGGCACACCTCGTGGGCCCTGGCGGCCAGGACCTCGGGGGCTCAGCGGAAGCGGACGACGGGCCAGCCCGCCCGCTGGGCCCAGCGGCGCAGCTCGGGGTCGGGGTTGACGGCCACCGCGGTGCCGCAGCGCTCGAGCAGTGGCAGGTCG
>JBPPMN010000286.1:0-4202 GCA_051306055.1 Acidimicrobiales bacterium | reverse complement strand
GGGTGGCCAGGGCCAGGGGCGCCTCGCCGGCGTCGAGGAGGAGCTCCACGAGGTGCTCGACGGCGCCGGCCCGCAGCTCGTCGAGCCGGGCCACCTCCACCACGGCCCAGGGCTCGTTGGCCACGTCGGCGAAGGCGGCGCCGCTCCAACGTCCGAGCGCCCGCTCGATCTCCGCCCGCGCCGTCGGGGCGGGCGCGGCGCGCGCCCGGGCGAGGTCGGCTTCGAAGTCGGCCGCGTCGACCGAGGTGGGCTCCAGCCGGTAGCCGGTCGTCTCCGTGGCGAGGTGGTCGGCGCCGATCACCGCCCGCAGCCGGCTGATGGAGGTGCGCAGCGCGCTGGGGGTGAGGCCGAGGTCGTCCTCGAGCACCGGGGCGCTCACGACCGCGCCGGCGGTCACCGCCAGCCGGCTCAGCAGCACTCGCTGGGCGCGGCTGGGGATCCGGATCGGGTGCCCGTTGGCGAGCACCTGGATCGGTCCGAGCACGCGTAGATCCATCGCCCGTTGCCCTCCTGGAGCGACCCTACGCAGTGAGGCGCGGCTGTAACAGGGGTGGCGTTGGATCGGGACGCCGCAGGTGCCGTCGGCACCCGCCTCAAGGGGGGATACCAACCATGACGTACCTTTTCACCCGCTCGCTGCAGCTCGCCCCGGGCAACCTGCTCGACTCGATGGCCTGGTCGGTGAAGATGACCGAGAAGGTCAACGCCATCTCCGACACGCCGGTGGCCCTGTGGACGCCGGTCATGTCGCCCGACATCGGCCGCCTCACCTGGACGGCGGTGGTGGAGGACCTCGCCGCGATGACGACGATGGAGGAGAAGCTGATGGCCGATCCGGGCTACCTCGAGCTGGTGGAGGAAGGTGCCCGCTACAACTCCGGCGCCGGGGTGACCGACGGGCTGATCCGCTACGTCCACGCCGACCGCGACGGCGTCGCCACCGCCCAGTTCTCCTCGGTGGTCCGCGCCGTGCTCGCCCCCGGCGCCGCCGTGTCGGGCATGGTGCTCGGCGTGGAGATCGCCCAGCGGGCCAAGGCCGTGACCGGCCGCCCGACCTCGTTCGGGGCGTCGCAGACCGGGACATACGGCGAGGTGGGCTGGATCGCCCTCTACGACTCGATCGACCAGGTGCAGGCGGCCAGCGAGGCGTTGGCGGCCGATGCCGAGTGGGCCTCCATGCTCGACGACAAGGCCGGCAAGGCCTACCTCGCCGGCCACAGCACCCAGCTCATCAACCGCAAGGTGGCCTGACCGGCGCGGCCGCGCCGGCGGCGAGCGCTCGGACCCCCGTCCGCGCTCGTCGCCGGCTGTGCAGCCGCGTCAGCCGCGGGCGCGCAGCTGGTAGGAGGAGAGCAGGTCGTCCTGGATGACGGTGGCGATCCCGTCGATGTCCTCCACGAGGAGGGGTTCGGTGAGGACGCGGCTGGTGAAGGTCCAGCCCTCGGGCAGCTGGAGCCGGGCGCCGATCCCCGACAGGGCGTCGACGTCCAGGGTGGGGTCGACCTCGAGGCTGTAGGACTGCATCACGTAGATGGACCCGTCGGGGGCGGTGAGCTCGTGGACCTCCCGGCCGGCGTCGAATCGGAACTCCGTGTCGCGCACCACCGAGATCTCGCCGTACGGCGCCCGGTCGGGCACGCCGGGACCGAGGTCAACGACGGCGATGCTCCGCATCTCGAGGCCGCCGAAGTCGCGTGTCTCGCCCGAGCCGGCCACCTCGTTGGCGACGATGGTGTCGAGCACCCAGTGGCGGGGGCCGTTGGCCACGGCCAGGGTCACGCTCATGTCGGCGGCGACCGCCGCGGTGTCGATGGCGGCGAAGGCCTCCTGCGGGCAGTCGTTGAGGCCCTGGGTGCCCCACACCTCGCCGGTGCTGCCGGACTCCGCGATGGTGACGGTCAGCACCTCGCAGTAGCGCTGGTCGAACTGGTCGTCGAGCAGCCCGGCCGGCTCGTCGAGCGTGGTCGTGGTGGACGGGGCGATGGTGGTCGGAGACGCACCGTCGCCATCGGAGCCGCAAGCGACCAGCAGGGAGGCGGCGACGACGAGGGTGACGGTGCGGCGAGGCATCCGGAGACGCTAGCCACGGACGGCCGCCGGCATCAGCGGCCAAGATGTCCATGGGCCGACGCCCCGGTCCTACCGCGGCCTGGTGTGCCGCGTCGTCCAGGACATGCCACAGGGACGCCATCGCTTGCCGCAGGAGGTCCGAGGCGATCGCACCCAGCGGCCTGCCCTCAACCGCGCGTCGACGGCTGAGCTCCTCGAGCACCGCAGGATCGAGGTCGAGGGTCGTCGGCACGCATCTGATGGGTACGGCGGACGCATCACACGCGGCAGCGCGAAACGCCGTGTCAGCGCGGGGCGGCGGTGCGGAGCTGCAGCTGCTCGGCGGCGGCTGTCATCCGGTTGTCGTAGGTGACGAGCTGAGCGAGGTCCTGGCCGAGGCGCTGGGCCGTGGCGAGATGGATGGCGTCGAGCGATCGAACCTCCGGAGGTTCGATCGCTCCCGCTGCGGTGAGGATCTGGTCGTTGATCCGCACGAGCTCCACTCGAGCGAGAACCGCCCGCCCCCGGAGGACGGCCGCCTCGCCGAGGGGGAGCAGCGCCCGGAGCACCTCGGTGCGGGCGAGGGCGCTGGACACCAGCGGACGACGCCGACGCAGGTGCCGCCGGAGGGCAGCCGACTCCGGCTCCTCGACGGCAAGCTTCACGAGGGCCGAGGAGTCGAGGTAGGTGGCGCCCATTCAGCGCTCGTCCTCACGAAGGCGGGCCAGCACCTCGGAGGGAAGTGGCCCGTCGACGGCCAGCGGTGTGGGCAAGGTGTCGAGATCGTCGGTGGCCGGTTCCACCTCGCCCGCCGCACGGAGCTGCTCCAACGGCGATCCTCCAGGCAGTGGCGTCAGCAACGCCACGGGACGGCCCCGATCGGTGATCTCGATCGTCTCACCGGCCTCGACAAGGCGCAGCAGCTCACTCGCCCGCTGCCGCAGCTCCCGAACCCCCACTCGCGCCATGTGCTACTTGTAGCATGTTGGTGGCCGGGTGGGCGACTGATCCGGCCCCGCCTCGCCGACGGCTCAATGAAGGGCGAGGAGCAGGCCGACCATGACGGAGACGACGGTCGCTTGGCTGGCGAGCAGCCAGGTGATGAAGGCCCCCTTGAGCGACGACTCGAGCCGGGCGAGCTTCCCGTCGATCCGCCCCTCGAGCTCGACGAGGTCGTGCTTCGACGCCAGCTCGAACCAGCCGATGGGAGGGATCAGGTTCATCATGGTGGCGGCTCGCTCCGGACCCATGCGCTCCTCGAACCACACGAAGAGCTGGTGACGATCGTATTCGGTGACTCCATGGTCGACCTCCTGTGCATCGGATGCAACTGGTGGCGCCGGAGGCGCGAGGCGGGCCGGCGCCCGTGAAGACCAACCTACGGACGACTTGAGACAGCCGCTGATGGGCGGCTAGGTCGCCGAGCGCCGCAACCCGGAGCGGTTCATGAGCGCTCGGACCGCGGCGCGGTGGCGGTAGAGGCTCTCGTCGCTGAGGTCGAAGCTGGTGCCGGGCTCAGGTGGCGTGCCTCCGGCCTTGGTGAGGCGCTTGGCCATCGTCGGGGTCCAGGTGGGGAGGCTGTGGGCGATCGAGTTGCGAACGATGTACGACTCCACCACCGCGCCGAGGCCGCCGGAGATGCTCGATACGTCCTTTCCGTTCTGCGTGAGCAGCTCGGCGGCCCAGACCTCGAGCTTCGGTAGGACTGTCCGTGCGAGTCCCACCCGTCCGAGCGATTCGGCGAGCGACCACGATTGGATGAGCACCAGGCTCGCCAGCATCTCGGGGGAGGCGATCGCGGTGAGGTGCTCGTCGAGGTCCAGCTCGTAGCTCTTCGCGGCAGCCCCGGGAGGAAGCGACACCTTGATCGGGGTGGGCGAGTGGACCCGGACCGAGGTCCACACGTCGAGCTCTCGCTGCATGGCGATGCGAGTGCTGAGGTGGAACCGGGTGAGGTCGCCCCACGCCTCCCAGATCGCATCGATCGCCGCCTGGTTGGCGGCCTGGATGCTTGCGACGTCAGCCACGGGTCGAAGTCTGCACCCGGCGGCGCATCAGGCGAGGCCGAGCCGGTCTGCCAAGGCTTGCGGCCCGACCACGATGAGCTGGGAGATGGCTCGGCTGATGCCGACGTAGAGGAGCACGTCGGCCAC
>JBPPMN010000224.1:0-3647 GCA_051306055.1 Acidimicrobiales bacterium | reverse complement strand
GGTGACGGTGCTCGGGGTGGTGCTGGCGGCGGGGGAGGGACGTCGGTTCCGAGCCTCGGGCGGAGCGATGCCGAAGCAGCGGGTCGAGGTCGACGGGCGCAGCCTGCTGCGCCACGCCGTGGACGCCGCGCTGCAGGCGGGGCTCGACGAGGTGGTGGTGGTGGCCGGTGCCGTCGACCTCCACGACCTGGTCGACGACGTCACCGTGCTCCAGAACCCGCGGTGGGCCGAGGGGATGGCCACGTCGTTGCAGGCGGCGGTGGCCCACGCCACCGCAGCCGGTCACGCAGCGCTGGTGGTGGGCCTGGCCGACCAGCCCGACGTGCGGGCCGACGACTGGCGGGCGGTGGCGGCCGCGCCCGACGAGCCGCCGATCGCAGTGGCCACCTACCAGGGGCAGCGGGGGAACCCGGTGCGGCTGGCCCAGGCCGTGTGGACCCAGCTGCCCACGACCGGCGACGCCGGCGCCCGCCAGCTGATCCGCGGGCAACCCCACCTCGTGCGAGAGGTACCGTGCCCGGGCGCACCCGACGACGTCGACACCGTGGAGGACCTCGATCGATGGAGCTGACCAACGACTTCCGAGTGGCCCTCCCGGTGGACCGGGCGTGGGCCGTGCTCACCGACCTGGAGCGGATCGCACCCTGCATGCCCGGCGCCCAGCTGCAGGAGGTGGAGGGCGACGAGTACCGCGGGATCGTGAAGATCAAGGTGGGCCCCATCACCGCCCAGTACAAGGGCAAGGCCACCTTCCTCGAGCAGGACACCGCCAACCACAAGGCCGTGCTGCGGGCCGAGGGGCGTGAGACCCGGGGCCAGGGCAACGCCAACGCCACCATCACCGCCACCCTCACGCCCGACGGCGACGGCACCGCCGTGAGCGTGGTCACCGACCTCACCGTCACCGGTCGCGTGGCGCAGTTCGGCCGTGGTGTGCTGGCCGACGTCAGCGCCAAGCTGCTGGGGCAGTTCGTCGACTGCCTCGAGACCACCGTGCTGGCCGACGAGCCCGCCGCCGAGTCGGCTGTCGAGACGCCCGAGCCGGTCGAGGCCGTCGACATCGAGCTGCAGGACGCCATGGACGTCACCGAGCCCGAGCCGGTGGAGGCCGAGCCGCCCACGGCCGAGCCCGACCCGGAGCCGGAGCCCGACTCCGGTCCGCTCGTCGCCCCCACGCCGTCGCCCACGCCTTCCGCGTCGGAGCCGGAGCCACCGGCGCTGCGCCGCATCGACTCCCCGGAGGCCAAGCCGGTCGACCTGCTCGACGCCGCCGGCTCCCCTGTGCTGCGCCGGGTCGGCCCGGTGGTGGCCGTCGTGGCCCTGGTGTGGCTGCTCAAGAAGCTCTTCGGCCGCCAGCGCTGATCGGGTGACCGAACCCGAAGCGGTCGGCCCCAACGCAGGCGACCGCAACGCGACTGGTGCCGACGCGCCCGACCCGGATCCCCGCGCCAGCGGCGCGGGCGAGGCCGCCTCCGACGCGGTCGACCCCGACCGGGCCGCGGTGGAGGCGCTGCTGGGCCGGCCGGTGCAGGGCAGCTTCGAGGTGGTGGTGCGCCACCCCGACGGGTCGCCGGTGGTGCTGCGCAACGCCCCGCTCATGCACGACGGCACCCCGATGCCCACCCGCTACTGGCTGGTCGGCGAGCCCGAGCGCACCCAGGTGTCGCGCCTCGAGGCGGCCGGCGGGGTGAACCAGGCCGAGGCCGAGATCGACGCCGACGTGCTGGCCGACGCCCACCGCCGCTACGCCGCCGAGCGCGATGCCGCCATCCCGACCGACCACACCGGGCACCGTCCGAGCGGTGGGGTGGGGGGCACCCGCGTGGGCGTGAAGTGCCTGCACGCCCACTACGCCTGGCACCTGGCCGGCGGCGACGACCCCGTGGGCCAGTGGGTGGCCGAGCGCCTCTGACCGAGCGTCGGCGTCCGCGGGGCTGCTGTCGGCCCGGCGGACCCGCTGGGTAGCGTGCGGCCATGTCGACCCTGGCCGCCATCGACTGCGGTACCAACTCCACCCGCCTCTTGATCAGCGAGGGGACCGGCACCGAGCGTCGACCGCTCGATCGACGGATGACCATCACCCGCCTCGGGCGCGGCGTGGGGAGCACCGGCCGCCTCGACCCCGAGGCCATCGAGCGCACCGTCGCCGCCCTCGAGGAGTACAAGGCGTCGATCGACCACCACGGCGCCACGGAGCTCCGGATCACCGCCACGTCGGCTGCTCGCGACGCCGCCAACGCGGAGGACTTCTTCACCGCCGCCGAGGCTGCGGTCGGTGCGCGCCCCGACCTGCTCAGCGGCGAGGAGGAGGGCGCCCTCAGCTTCGCCGGCGCCACCGCCGAGCTCGATCCGGCCGACGGCCCGTTCCTGGTGGTCGACATCGGCGGCGGATCGACCGAGTGCATGGTGGGGCGCGACCGGCTGGAGGAGGTGCGCTCGTTCGACCTCGGCTGCGTCCGCACCACCGAGGCCCACCTGCTCAGCGACCCGCCCGCCCCCGAGGAGCTGTCCAACGCCATCGCGGAGGCCGCCGACTGGTTCGACGAGCTCCAGCGCCAGGTCCCTGCCGTGGGCGCGGCCCGCCAGGTGGTGGGCCTGGCCGGCACCATCACCACGGTGGCCGCCGTGGAGATCGGCCTGGCCGAGTGGGACCGCGACGCGATCCACCACTTCAGGCTCACCCGAGCGGCGGCGGAGGACGTCTTCCGCACGCTGGCCACCGAGCCCCTGGCCGACCGCGTCCACAACCCCGGGCTGGAGCGGGCGCGTGCCGACGTGATCGTGGGCGGCTGCTGCATCCTGGTGGCCCTGCTGCGCACCCTCGGGATCGACGAGGTGCTGGTGTCGGAGGCCGACATCCTCGATGGTCTGGTGGCCGACCTGGCCGCCCGCGTCGGTGGCTGATCGGCAATAGGGTCACCGACCGTGCCGTCCGCCGCCGCCCCCGCCACCTGGCACCCGCCGGTCGACGCTTGGACCACCACCCGCGTCGGACGCTTCGGCACCGAGCACGGCCTGGCCGACCTCGACGAGCTCCGCCGCCGGAGCGTCGACGACCCCGACTGGTTCTGGGGCGCGGTGGTCGACCACCTCGGCATCCCGTTCAGCGAGCCGTTCACCGCGGTGGCCGACCGCTCCGCCGGCATCCCCTGGACCACCTGGTTCACCGGCGGCCACACCAACCTGGCCGACGCCTGCTGCGACCGTTGGGCCGCCGCCACCCCCACGGCGGACGCTGTGGTGTGGGAGGGCGAGGAGGGCCACACCTGCACCTGGACCTACGAGGAGCTGCGGGCGGAGGTCGACGGCCTGGCCCACCTCCTGGTGGACCGGGGCGTCGGGCCCGACGACACCGTGGGCATCTTCCTGCCCATGCTCCCCGAGACGGTGGCCGCCGTGCTGGCCGTGGCCAAGGTGGGCGCCGCCTTCGTGCCGGTGTTCTCCGGCTACGGCGCCGAGGCGGTGCGCGTCCGCCTCGACGACGCCGGCGCCGTCGCCCTGATCACGGCCGACGGCTTCCCCCGCCGAGGTCGCACGGTGCCGATGCTCGACACGGCGCTGGCCGCAGTGAGCGACCTGCCCCAGGTGGTCACCGTGGTGGTGGTCCCCCGCCTCGACCCGGCCCAGCCCGCTGACGCCGCCGACGG
>JBPPMN010000222.1:0-5717 GCA_051306055.1 Acidimicrobiales bacterium | reverse complement strand
TCGTCGGCGGGGCGGGGTCGCGCGCGCCCCGCAGCAGCACCAGCACCCGCGCCCCACCGGCCCGACCGCTCGCGGCACCGCCCCGGCCCGTCGTCCGCCCCGCACGTCGCGCCGCCGTGCTGGACGTCCCCAGCTGCGCATGGTGGCCGTCCTGCTCGTGCTGCTGGTGGGCTTCAGCGCCATCGTGGTGCGCCTGGTGCAGGTGCAGGCCCTCGAGGGCGAGGCCTACATCGCCTACGGCGCTTCGCAGCGCTTCCAGACCATCGCCCTGCCCGCAGAGCGCGGGTCGATCTTCGACCGCAACGGCCACGATCTGGCCGTGAGCCTCCCGCAGCGCACCGTGTGGGCCAACCCGCTGCTCATCGAGCGCCCCGACGAGGTGGCCGCCGCCCTGGCCGCCCCGCTCGGCCTCGATGCCGAGGGCACCCTCGCCCTCACGGAGCGGCTGGGGAGCGATGCCGGGTTCGTGTACGTGGCCCGCCGCGTCGACGACACCGTGGCCGACGAGATCGAGGAGCTGCTCCTCCCGGGCGTCTCCTTCCTCGACGAGCCGAAGCGCTTCACCCCCTCCGGCGACCTCGCCCGCTCGCTCATCGGGCAGGTCGGCGTGGACAACGAGGGCCTGGCCGGGCTCGAGATGCAGTTCGACGACCTCCTCACCGGCGACGACGGCGAGCTGGTGATCGAGAAGGACCCGGAGGGCCGCACGATCCCGGCCGGTGAGCGCCAGCTCGAGCCGGCCCAGCGCGGCGACGACCTCGTGCTCACGATCGACCGGTCGATGCAGTACGAGACGGAGCGGGCGCTGGCCGCCCAGATCACGGCCAAGGGTGCCAAGGGCGGGATCGCCATCGTGTCGCGCCCGGGCACCGGGGAGATCCTGGCCCTGGCCAACCTCACGGTCGACCCCGACACCGGCGAGGTGCAGGCCACCGGCAACAACATGGCCGCCACCGCGGTGTACGAGCCGGGCTCGGTGAACAAGGTGATCACGGTGGCCGCCGCCCTCGAGGAAGGGCTGGTGAGCCCCGAGTCCCTGGTCACCGTGCCGGACTCCCTCCAGGTGAGCGACCACCTCTTCACCGATCACGATCCTCATCCGACCGAGGACTACTCGGTCACCCGCATCCTCACCGAGTCGTCGAACGTCGGCACCATCAAGCTGGCGCAGATGCTGGGCAAGGACCGGGTCGACAGCTACCTGCGGCGCTTCGGCTTCGGGACGAAGAGCGCCCTCGACTTCCCCAACGAGGCGGCCGGGATCCTGCTCGATCCCGAGCGCTACAGCGGCACGTCGATGGGGTCGATCCCCATCGGCCAGGGCATCGCGGTCACGGCCCTCCAGATGCTCGAGGCCTACAACGTGCTGGCCAACGACGGCATGTACGTGCCGCCCCGGCTCGTGCTGGAGACCGTCGACCCCGCCGGAGCCCGGCACCCGCTCGAGGGCGTGGAGCCGCATCGGGTGGTGTCCGAGCAGACGGCGCGCCAGATGCGCGAGATGCTGGCCAACGTGGTGAGCGAGGGAACGGGCACCCGAGGGGGCATCACCGGCTACCAGGTGGCCGGCAAGACGGGCACCGCCCGCAAGCCCCAGCCCGGCGGTGGGTACCACGACGAGAGCGGCAACTACCGCTACGTGGCCAACTTCGTGGGCTTCGTGCCGGCTGAGCGCCCGGAGCTGTCGATCATCGTGGTGATCGACGAGCCGGCCGCCGACATCTTCGGTGGCACCACCGCGGCCCCGGTGTTCGCCGACCTGGCCCAGTACGCGCTGCGCCTGTTCCGCATCCCGCCGCCGCTCATCGAGCGCCCACCGGCGCCCGACTCAGCGGCGGCCGCCGCCGAGTCTGACGTCGTCGACGAGCCCACCCGCCTGCGGGCCGAGCCGGCCAGCGCTCCGACGACCACGACGATCCCCGACGCCGGCGGAGGCTGACCGTGCTGCTGCGCGCGCTCGTCGCCGACCCGGCGGTGGCGCCGGTGGCCGAGGTCCCTCCCGACGACGACCTCGACGTCGACGTCACCTCCGTGGTGCACGACTCCCGGTCGGTCACCCCGGGCGCCCTCTTCTGCTGCGTGCCCGGCACCGCGATCGACGGCCACGACCTCGTCGGGGACGCGGCCGCCGCCGGCGCCGTGGCGCTGCTGGTGGAGCGCCCCGTGGCGAGCGAGCTGGTGCAGGTGCAGGTCCCCTCGGTGCGGGCGGCGCTGGGACCCGTGGCGGCAGCCTTCTGGGGCCACCCGTCGCGGGCCATGGACGTGGTGGGCGTCACCGGCACCAGCGGCAAGACCACCACCACCCACCTCCTGGGGGCCATCGCCGCCGCCCACGGCCGAGCAGGCGCCGTGCTGGGGACGCTCAGCGGACCGCGCACCACCCCGGAGGCCCCCGAGCTGCAGGCGTGGCTGGCCGCCGAGCGGGAGCGGGGCACCAGCATCGTGGCCATGGAGGTGTCGTCGCACGCCCTGGCCATGGGCCGGGTGCGGGCCACGGAGCTGGCGGTGGCCGTGTTCACCAACCTCTCGCACGACCACCTCGACTTCCACCGCGACCTCGACGACTACTTCGAGGCCAAGGCGCAGCTCTTCACGCCCGCCTACACCCGAGCCGCGGTGGTGAACCTCGACGACGAGCGCGGTCGGGTCCTGGCCGAACGGGCCGACGTGCCCACCACCGGCTACTCGCTGAGCGACGTCGACGACCTCGTGCTGAGCCCCACCTCCGCCACCTTCACCTGGCGCGGCATGGGGGTGCAGCTGCCGCTCGGCGGGCGCTTCAACGTGAGCAACGCGCTGGCCGCCGCGAGCGCCGCGGAGCAGCTGGGGATCCCGCTCGAGGACATCGCCCGGGGGCTGGCGCAGGCGGAACCGGTGCCCGGCCGGTTCGAGTCGGTCGTTGCTGGGCAACCCTTCGCCGTGCTGGTCGACTACGCCCACAAGCCCGGTGCCCTCGCCGGTGCCCTCGCCGCAGCGCGCGAGGCGGCCTCCGGTGGGCGGGTGCTGGTGGTGATCGGCGCCGGTGGCGACCGCGATGCCTCCAAGCGCCCGGAGATGGGCGAGGTGGCGGCCCGTCTGGCTGATCAGGTACTCCTGACCTCTGACAACCCGAGAGGAGAGGATCCCCTGGCCATCATCGAAGCCATCAGATCGGGCGCCACGGGGCCCGCCGAGGTCACCGTGCAGCCCGACCGCCGCCAGGCCATCGCCGAGGCCCTCTCGGCCGCTCGACCGGGCGACGTGGTGCTGATCGCCGGCAAGGGGCACGAGGCCGTGCAGGTGGTGGGCGACGAGGCTCTCCCCTTCGACGACCGGGCCGTGGCCCGGGCCGCGCTCGACGAGCTGGGGGCGGCGGGCCGTTGGTAGCGCTCCTCCTCGCCGCCTGCTTCGCCGGCCTCACCGCCATCGTCGGCACCAAGCTGCTGATCGACTGGCTGATCGCCCACAACGTGGGCCAGCCCATCCACGAGGACGTTCCGGCCGGTCACACCGTGAAGGCCGGCACCCCGCCCATGGGCGGGCTGGCCATCGTGGCGGCGGCCGCGGTGGGCTACGTCGCGGCCCACGTGCGCAGCGGCGTGCTGTTCACCCGCACGGGCCTGCTGGTGATGGCCTGCATCATCGGCGCGGGGCTGGTGGGCTTCCTCGACGACGGCATCAAGGTGCGCAACGAGCGCAACGCGGGGCTCTCGAAGCGGGCCAAGACCCTCGGCCTCCTGCTGGTCGCGGTGGGCTTCGCCGTGGGGGTGCTGGTGTTCACCGAGGTGGAGACCACGCTCTCGTTCACGCGGTGGGACCGGCCTGGCATCGAGATGGGCTCGGCCGGCTGGGTGCTGTGGGCCGTGCTGCTCATCTACGCGACCACCAACGGCGTGAACCTCACCGACGGGCTCGACGGCCTGGCCGCCGGGTCGGCCATCTTCGTGTTCTCGGCCCTCATGGTCATGGGCTTCTGGGGCTTCCGCTACTTCGACACCTACCAGATCAACCACGCCCTCGACCTGGCCGTGGTGGCCGCCGCCATGGTCGGCGCCTGTGCGGGCTTCCTTTGGTGGAACGCCGCCCCGGCGCAGATCTTCA
Organism: Acidimicrobiales bacterium; assembly: GCA_051306055.1. GTDB lineage: Bacteria > Actinomycetota > Acidimicrobiia > Acidimicrobiales > VFJN01 > VFJN01. The sequence goes on along the minus strand of JBPPMN010000222.1, from coordinate 1,637 downwards.
TGGGCGACACCGGCTCGTTGGCCATCGGTGCGGGCGTCGCCGCGCTGGTCCTCACCCTGAACGTCAGCCTGCTGCTGCCGCTCATCGGGGCCCTCTACGTGATCGAGGTCGTATCGGTGATCCTCCAGGTGGGCAGCTTCCGGCTGTTCAACCGGCGCATCTTCCGCATGGCGCCCATCCACCACCACTTCGAGCTCGGCGGCTGGCCCGAGACCACCGTGATCATCCGCTTCTGGCTCCTCTCGGGCGCCTGCACCGCGCTGGCCCTGGGCCTCTACTACGCCGACTTCATCGGCGCCGGCGGCCTGGATTGACCGACCACCTCGTGCTCGGCCTCGGCGTGACCGGCCAGGCCGTCCTGCGGTCGCTGCTCGCCCACGGCCATCACGTGGTGGCGGCCGACGACCGTCCCAGCGCCACCGCCCGGGCCGTGACGGAGTCCCTCCAGGTCGAGCTCCTGGAGGCCCCCGACGAGGCCGACCTGGCCGCCGTGCTCGACCAGGTCGAGGTGCTGATCCCCAGCCCGGGGCTGCCCGACCGGCATCCGGTGTTCGCCGCCGCCCGGCGAGCAGGTGTCGTGGTGCGCTCGGAGTTCGACCTGGCCCGGGCCTGGGACGACCGCCCGATCGTCGCCGTGACCGGCACCAACGGCAAGACCACCGTGACCGAGCTGGTGCGGTCGATGCTCGACGCGTCGGGGGTGCGGGCGGCCGCGGTGGGCAACACCGAGGTGCCGCTCGTCGCCGCCCTCGACGACCCCACCACGGAGGTCTTCGTGGTGGAGGCCTCCTCGTTCCGCCTGCTGCACTCCGAGCACTTCGCCCCCATGGTGGGCACCTGGCTCAACGTCGCCCCTGACCACCTCGACAACCACGCCAGCCTCGACGCCTACATCGCCGCCAAGGCCCGCCTGTGGGACGAGCAGCGCCCCGAGCAGGTGGCCCTGGGCAACGCCGACGACCCCATCGTGGCCGAGCACCTGGCCCTGGCCCCCGCCCGACGGGAGTCCTTCGGTCTCGCCGGCGCCGCCGACCACCGCCTCGAGGACGGTCGCCTCGTGCTGGCCGGAGGAGAGGTGGTGGCGCAGGTCGGCGAGCTCGTCCGGGCCTTCCCCCACGACCTCCTCAACGCCCTGGCCGCCGCCGCCAGCGCCCGCCACGGGGGCGCCGGCGTCGACGGCATCCACCAGGCCCTGGTGGCCTTCCGGGGGCTCCCCCATCGGGTGACGCTGGTGGGCGAGGCTGGAGGCGTGCGCTGGTACGACGACTCCAAGGCAACGGCCCCGCATGCCGCCCGCGCGGCCATCGGCGCCTTCGACTCGGTCGTGCTCATCGCCGGGGGACGCAACAAGGGCCTCGACCTCAGCGAGCTTGCCGAAGAGGCGGAGCGCATCCGTGCCGTGGTGGCCATCGGCGAGGCCGGCGATGAGGTCGCCGCCGCCTTCGACGGGCTCCGGCCGGTGCACCGGGCCGCCTCCATGGACGAGGCCGTGGCGGCCGCCGCGGGCGCGGCGCGGTCGGGCGACGCGGTGCTGCTGTCGCCGGCCTGCGCCTCCTTCGACTGGTACGGCTCCTACGGCGAGCGCGGCGACGACTTCGTGCGCGCCGTCCACGACCTGCTCGGCCCCGCCGAGGCTC
>JBPPMN010000207.1:0-12954 GCA_051306055.1 Acidimicrobiales bacterium | reverse complement strand
GCACCGGACGCCGCCCCTGCCCAGAGCGCGCCTTCGGACGCGCCGGCGCCGGCGGGGCCGACGGTGGCGCCGGCGGGCTCCGGGACCCTCACGCGGGCCGAGCTGGAGCCGGTGTGGGCGGCCGCCGTGCTGCCGAGCCTGAAGCCGGGCACCAAGGCGGTGTTCGGCACCGGCCGATTTGCGGAGCCCGATGGAAGCACCGCCGTGCTCGCCCTCGCCAACGCCCCCACCCGCGACCACTGCGAGAAGAAGCGCCCCGAGGTGGAGGCGGCGCTCACCGCCGCCCTCGGCCGACCGGTGTCCTTGCGCCTGGTCACCGAGGCCGATGTGGCCGGCCCCGCACCGGCCAGCGGTGGCGCGGCGGCTGCGGCTCCTGCGTCCGACGCTTCGGCGCCCGACGACGAGGAGGCCATCGACGTGGCCGACCTCGAGGACGCGCCCGATGCCACCACGGGCGTCGATCGCCTCACTGAGGCCTTCCCCGGCTCGGAGCTGGTCGACGAGCCCTGAGCCCACGCGCTGATCTGCGATCCGCAGGCCCTACGATTCGACGCGATGAGCGACGTGCCCGACGACGACCCTGCGGCCTCCGAGCTGCCCGCTGTGCCGGGACTGCCCGATCTCGGGGCCCTCGGCGGTGACGCGCTGGGTGGGCTGCTCGAGCAGGCCCAGCAGATGATGGCCGCCCAGGCCGAGGCGGCCGAGCAGGAGGTGGAGGGCGTGGCCGGCGGCGGCGTGGTGCGGATCAGGGCCACGGGTACCGGCCAGGTGCTGGGTGTGCAGATCGACCCGCAGGTGATCGACCCCTCCGATCCCGCCCTGCTCGAAGACCTGGTGCTGGCCGCCCTCCACGACGTCAACGCCCAGCTGGCCGAGGTGCAGCGCCAGGCCATGGGGCCCCTCGGCGGCCTGCTCGGCGGGGGCTGAGGCCGGCGATGGCCAACGTCTACGCCGCGCCCGTCCAGGACCTGATCGACGAGCTCGGTCGGCTGCCGGGCGTGGGCCCGAAGTCCGCGCAGCGCATCGCCTTCCACCTGCTGAAGATGGAGAAGGTCGACGCGCTGCGCCTGGCCCGGGCCATCAGCGAGGCCAAGGACCGGGTGAGCTTCTGCCAGCGGTGCTTCAACATCGCCGAGGGCGACTCGTGCGAGCTCTGCGTCGACGACCGCCGCGACCCCACCCTGCTCTGCGTCGTGGAGGAGCCGCGCGACGTCGTGGCGGTGGAGAAGACCCAGGAGTTCAACGGCCGCTACCACGTGCTGCAGGGCGCCATCAGCCCCATCGAGGGGATCGGGCCCGAGCAGCTGCGCATCCGGGAGCTCCTCGCTCGCATCGCCGGCGAGGGGGTGGAGGAGATCATCCTGTGCACCAACCCCAACCTCGAGGGCGAGGCCACCGCCATGTACCTCAGCCGGCTGCTCAAGGACCTCGACGTGAAGGTCACCCGCATCGCCAGCGGCCTGCCGGTGGGCGGCGACCTGGAGTACGCCGACGAGCTCACGCTCGGGCGGGCCCTCGAAGGCCGCCGCGAGGTGGGCGGCTAGAGGGGGAGAGCCCGAGGCACCGGCCCCACGTCGGGGCGGGCGGACAGACCGACGCGAAACCGGTGCCTCAGAGGGGGTTGCTGTCGGGGGGAGCCTCCAGCAACATTGCAGTTACGTTACAACAGTTGCGATCTGATGACAAGGACCAGCTGCGCACTGGTCAGGGGGAGGGCGGATCTCCCGCATCGGCGAGGTCGTCGCGCACCGTGCGCGGGCTGATCTCCCCGCGCTGGTGAGCAGCCCGTCCGAGCAGGTGGGCGCCCAGCGGTGCGGTGAGCAGCTGGAGCACGATCACCAGCAGCAGCTTCGGGATGGCGCCGCCGTCGACCCGAAGGGCCGCGGCCAGCGCGATCAGGATCACGCCGAGCGTGGCCGCCTTCGTGGCGGCGTGCATGCGGCAGAAGACGTCGTCGAAGCGGTTCACCCCCAGGGCGCTGGCCAGCACCAGCAGGGTGCCCAGCAGGAGGAGCCCGGCGGCCACGGCATCACCCATCGTCGGTGGCCAGCCCTTCGAGGAAGCGGGCGGTGAGGGCCGTGCCGACGAAGCCGAGGAGGGAGGCCACCACGAGGACGTCGACGTTGATCGCGTCACCCTGACGGGCCACGTCGACGCCGATGCCGCTCACGACGACGAGCACGAGGACGTCGAGGGCGACCATGCGCTCGGCCAGCGAGGGGCCGCGGAGCACCCTGAGGAGGCAGAGCCCGGCGGCGCCGGCCAGGCCGATGAGGGCGAGGTCGGCGATCAGCTCCACGAGCCCGCCTCCTGCGTGTCGTCGGACGGGGCCACACCGGAGCCGAAGGCGGCGACGACCAGCGACTCGAGGCGCTGCACGTCGCGACGCACGTCGTCGGGGTCGTCGAGGTGCATCACGTGGATGTAGAGCACGGGTGGCGTCCCCTGGATCTCGAGGGTGAGGGTTCCGGGCGTGAGGGAGATGGCGTTGGCGATGAGGGTGGCGATGCCGGGCGAGCACTCGCTGATCGGCACGGCGATCACCCCGGGCCGGCTGTAGTCGGTCGGGGTGAGCACCTCCCACAGCATGGCGATGTTGGCCTCGATCAGCTTCCAGCTGAACCACACCGCGAACCGGATGGCGGCCAAGGGGCGCAGCACCCACACGGGGGACCGGTCGGAGGGCAGGGGGAAGAGGCGCACCACCACGAGGGCGGCCAGCAGGCCGCTGCCCACGTTGGCCGGGGTGACGGATCCCCACAGGGCGGTCCACACCGCGGTGAGCCAGGCGATGGCGAGGGCCGTGCTCACCCCAGCACCGCCTTCACGTAGCCGGTCGGGTCGAGCAGGTCGACGGCTGCCCGCTCCGAGAGGTCCCACAGGGGCCCGGCCATGCCGGCGATGACCAGGCTCAGGATCACCAGCGAGCCGGTGGCCAGCACCATGGCCGGCGGGGCGCCCAGTCGGCTGGTGGCCACGGGACCGCCGCCCGGATCGTCGCCCCAGAACGTGCCGCCCCAGATCTTGGTCATCGAGAAGAGGGTGAGGGCGCTCACGACCAGGCTGACGACCACCACCGCCCACTGGCCGGCGTCGGCGCCGGCCTCCACCAGCGCCAGCTTGGCCACGAAGCCCGAGAACGGGGGGATGCCGGCCAGGCTGAGCGCGGGCAGCAGGAACAGGGCGGCCACCACCGGGGCGCGGTGGAGGAGGCCACCGATCCGGCTCAGCTTGCTGTCGCCGCCGACGTGCTCGATCAGGCCGCCGGCGAGGAACAGGGTGGTCTTCACCACGATGTGGTGGATGATGTAGAGCACGGCGCCGGCCAGCCCCGCCAGCGTGAAGAGCCCGAGGCCGAACAGCATGTAGCCGATCTGGCTCACGATGTGGAACGACAGGATCCGCTTCACATCGTCTTGCGCGATGGCCCCCAGCACCCCGACGGCCATGGTGAGCGCGGCCAGCACCAGCAGCACCGTGCCGGCCCGGGAGTCGGGCGGGAAGAGGAGCGTCTGGGTGCGGATGATGGCGTAGAGCCCGACCTTGGTGAGCAGCCCGGCGAACACCGCGGTGACCGGCGTGGGAGCGGTGGGGTAGGAGTCGGGCAGCCACGAGAACAGCGGGAAGATGGCCGCCTTCACCCCGAACACCACGATGAGCAGCAGCGCGAAGGCGGTGCGGAGCCCCTCCGGCAGCTCGCCCATCCGCTGGCTCAGGTCGGCCATGTTCACGGTGCCGGTGGCGGCGTAGATCAGGGCCACCGCCGTGATGAAGAGCCCCGATGCGAGCAGGCTGATCACCACGTAGGTGATGCCCGAGCGGATCTGGGCGCGGGTGCCGCCGAGGGTGATGAGCACGTAGCTGGCGGCCAGCATCATCTCGAAGGCGACGAACAGGTTGAACAGGTCGCCGGTGAGGAACGACGCCGACACCCCCGCGGCCAGCACCAGGTAGACGGGGTGGAAGGTGGGCTGGTGGCGATCGGCCTCGGGCTGGCCGAGCGCGTACACCAGCACGGCCAGCACCATCACGTTGCCGATCACGAGCAGCATCGCCGAGAACAGGTCGGCCACCAGCGTGATGCCGATGGGCGCCTCCCAGGCCCCGGCCTGCACGCTCTGGATGCCGTTGGCCTCCACCTCCACGAGCACGGCGATCGACGCCGCGGTGGAGGCGAGCAGCGTGACCAGGCCGATGGCGCGCTGGAGCGGTCGGCGGCCGGCCATGGCCATCGAGAGCGCGGCGCCGAGGAGGGGCAGCAGGATGGGGGCGGGGAGGAGCCACCTCACGGTGAGGCCTCGTTGCGCAGGCGCTCGGTCTCGGCGGCCCGCTGATCGGCCAGCTCCTCGTCGAGCGAGCCCCGTCGAGCGATGCGGCGGTCTTCCACGTCGTCCTCCACGAGGTCGTCGCGGGTGAGCACCCAGCTCCGGTAGGCCAGGGCCAGCAGCAGCGCCGTGACGCCGAAGGTGATCACGATCGCGGTGAGGGCGAGGGCCTGGGGCAGGGGATCGGTGGTGTTGGCCAGGGTGCTGGTGGCCTCGTCGGAGACGAAGGGGGCGTCGTCGCGGCCGGCGCTGGCCTGGATCAGCAGCAGGTTGGCGCCGTGGCCCATCATCCCCAGGCCGATGATGATCCGGGTGAGGCGGCGCTGCAGCACGAGCCAGGTGCCCACCGCGTAGAGGAGCCCGGCGAGGACGGCGACGGTGAGGGTCATGCGCCCTCGCCGGGGTGGTCGGGGTCGATGGCGGGGTCGCCCAGCGACTCGATGATCATGAGCACCAGGCCGACGACCACGAGGTACACGCCGATGTCGAAGGGCAGGGCCGAGGTGGCCTTGGCCACGCCGAGGACCGGCAGATCCACGGTGGCCTTCCCGCTCTCGAGGAGCTGCCCGCCGAGCACGATGCTGGCGGCGGCCGTGGCCGCTGAGATGAAGAGGCCGAGGCCGAGCAGGGTCCACGGCTCCACGCGCGTGGTGCCCCGCACCTCGTCGACGCCGCCGGCCACGTAGCGCAGCGCCAGACCGGCGCCGGCCACCAAGCCACCGATGAACCCTCCGCCCGGCTGGTTGTGCCCGGCGAAGAGCAGGTAGAGCGACAGGATCAGCACGGTGTGGAAGATGAGGCCCACGCCGGTGTCGAGGATCGGTGATCGCCTCACGGCTGCCCGTCCTCGAGCGGCGCGGCGGTGGGGCCCTCGGCCCGGCCTCGCACCACGCGGGTGAGGCTGAGGATGCCGAGGGCGGCCACGGCGAGCACCGTGATCTCCCCGAGGGTGTCGAGGCCGCGGAAGTCGACGAGGATCACGTTGACGACGTTGCTGCCACCACCGTCGGGCAGCGCCCGCTCGAGGTAGGCCCCGGAGATCGGTTCCCTGGTGCGGGACCCGCCGGCCACCAGCGCGAAGCCGGTGACCATGAGGCCCACGCCCGCGGCCACGAAGAGGCGGGTCGCCGTGCCGAGGCGCCAACGGGCCTGCACGGCCCGGGCGGGGAGCCGTCGGAGCACGAACACGAAGATGAGCAGGGTGACGGTCTCCACCAGCATCTGGGTGAGGGCGAGGTCGGGGGCACCCTGGATCACGAAGAAGGCGGCCATCCCGTAGCCCACGAACCCCAGCAGGAGCACCGCCACGTAGCGGTGGACGGCCACGGCGGCGCCGATGGCGGCCACCGCCATGACCACCGCCACCGCGATCTGCAGCGGTGTCTCGGAGGCGGGGGGCAGCGCCGGCAGGTCGCCGCCGACGAGGAGGGCGCCACCGGGCAGGGCCAGCAGCGTGAGGAGGATCACACCGAGGTAGATCGGCAGCGAGCCGCTCTGCACCACGGCCACGGTGCGGTCGGCCAGCCGGTTGAGGCCCACGAGGGAGGCGCCGTAGGCGCCGTCGGACGAGCCGAGGCCGGGGAGCGAGCCCTGGAAGGCCTCGACCGACCTCCACCGCCACGCCAGCAGCGAGCCCAGCCCCACCGTGAGGACGGACAGCCCCAGCGCCAGGTTGAGGCCGTGCCACAGCTTGAGGTGGACGGGCTCGACGGTGGCGTCGAGCGCTCCGGCCGCCGACGACACCAGGTCGCTGGCCAGGTCGGGCAGCACACCGAGGGTGACGGTGATGGCGGCGAGGATGACCGTGGGGCCGACGAACGACCGCGACGGTGGCTTCGGCGCCTCGACCGCGTCGTCGTGCTCGGTGGGCCCGAAGGTGCCCCGCAGGAAGCGGGCGCTGTAGGCGAAGGTGAGGATGGATCCGACCACCACGCCGGCCAGCACGAGGGTGTCGACCGCGCCGACCCCGCCGTGGATGAGCGCCTCGTAGGCGGCCTCCTTCGACACGAAGCCCACCAGCAGCGGGATGCCGGCCATCGACCCGGCCGAGAGGGCGGCCACGACCATGGCCGGTCGCCAGCCCGGTGCGTGGCGGAGCTCGTGCAGGCGCCGCAGGTCGCGCGTGTGGGCCTGGTGGTCGACGATGCCCACCAGCATGAACAGGGCGGCCTTGAAGACCCCGTGGGCGACGAGCAGCGCGCACCCGGCCAGCGTGGCCTCGGGCAGGCCAACCCCGAGGAGCACCAGCAGGAACCCCAGCTGGCTGATCGTGCCGTAGGCCAAGAGGAGCTTGAGGTCGTGCTGGCGCAGCGCGCGGAGGCCGCCGAGCAGCATGGTGACCAGGCCCACGGTGAGCACGATGGGCCGCCACGGCGCGGCGGTGGCGAAGGCAGGGGCGAAGCGGGCCACCAGGTAGATGCCGGCCTTCACCATCGTGGCCGAGTGCAGGTAGGCGCTCACCGGTGTGGGCGCCGCCATGGCACCGGGAAGCCAGGAGTGGAACGGTGCCTGGGCGGACTTCGTGCACGCACCGATGAGCACCAGCACCAGCGCGACGTCGACGGCGGTGCCCGACGGTGGGGCGGCCAGCACCTCCGAGAGCGAGAAGGTGCCCGCCTCGAGGCCGATGACCACGAACCCGCCGAGCATGGCCAGGCCCCCGACGCCCGTGATGAGGATGGCCTGCAGGGCGGCGGCCCGAGCGCTGGCCTTGGTGTCGTCGAAGCCGATCAGCAGGTACGACGTGACCGAGGTGAGCTCCCAGAACAGGAAGAGCCCGAGCAGGTTGTCGGAGAGCACCAGACCCAGCATCGATCCGGCGAACGCGGTGAGGGTGGCGGCGAACCGGCCGAGGTCGGGACGATCGGAGAAGTAGGAGTGGGCGTAGACGAACACCAGGACCCCGATGCCCGACACCAGCCCCACCATGAGCAGGGCGAAGGCGTCGAGGCGGAGGTCGAGGGCCAGGCCCAGCTCCGGCACCCAGCCGACGGCCGCCGTCTCGGGCTCGCCGTCGAGCACCGATGGCGCCACCGACAGGGCCCAGCCCACCGTGGCCAGCGGCGCCACGGCCGCGACCAGGAAGGCCCGACGGCCGAGGCGCTGGCCCGCGCCGAGCACGACGGCGGCCAGCAGGGCGTGGAGGAGCAGAAGGAGGAGCAGGATCTCTCCTGGATGGGGGCGGCTGACTTCGAAACGCCGACCAGGCTTCCCGGCACACCCAGGCGCAGCCTACCGGGCCGCGATGACCCTCAGGTCCCGCCCGTGGCGCGGGAGGTGCCGGTGACGACGAGCCGCACCGAGGTGCCGTCGCCGGTGGGGGAGAAGGTGACGGAGTCGGTCAGGCTGCGCATCAGCGCGATGCCCAGGCCGCGCTCGTGGCTGAGGCGACCGGGGTCGTCGATGGCGGGGATGGGGTCGACGGCGTCGGGCTCGAAGCCGCCCGCGCGGTCGGTGACGGTCACCGCCACCTCGTCGCCGTCGAGCTCCACCGTGATGAGCACCTGGGCGTCGGTGGCGTGCCGGCGTTGGGCGTCCATGGCGTTGGCGCAGGCTTCGGACACGGCGAGCCGGAGGTCGTCGACCCGTCGGTCGGGCAGGTCGGGGATGAGGCCGGCGCTGGCGCTCACCACGAGGCGGACGAGGGCCAGGTAGTCGCTGCGGGCTGGGATCTCGAGCTCGACCACCCGTCCCACCGCGCTCAGCCCTCGGTGCGTCCGGGGCGGGCCAGCGCCTCGTCGACCGATGCCGCCAGGGGCAGGGCGCGGTCGAGGGCGGTGAGCTCCAGGATCCGTTGGAGCGCCGGGCGGGTCGACACGAGGCGGAGGTCGCCACCGAGGGTGCGGGTGCGCTTCAGGAGGCCGACGATCACGCCGAGCCCGGTGGAGTCGACGAAGTCGACGGCATCGAGGTCGAGGATGATGTCGCGCTGGCCCTCGGCCACGATGCGGATCACCTGCTCCCGGAGGCGGGGGGCGGTGGCGACGTCGAGATCGCCCGATGCTCGCACGACCGTCGTGGCGCCACGCTGCTCGACCCCAACCACCACGTCCATGCCTGGGAACCTATCCCCTCGGTGTCCGCCGGCCCCAGGTGGGCGGGAGATCACAGGGGTGGAACTACAGCCCTGTCATCTGGAGGCGAACGGGCGTACCCTCGTGCGGGTATGGCCGCCCGCCCCCAGCACGTCGCCGCGCTCGCCCACCGGCTGGCGCTGCGCGAGGTGCTGGAGGTCCTGGCCGCGGAGCGCGACGAGCTGGGTCACGACCCCACCCAGGGCGTGCTCGGGCCGGGACGCCTGGCGGAGCTCTTCGAGCTGCCGGCCCGCACTGCCGTGACCGGTTCGCTCCAGCGTCCGCTGCCGCCCACGGTGGCGGAGCGGCTGCCGGGCCACCTGTGGAGCCACCAGGCCGAGGCCATCGACCTGGCCCGGGCGGGTCGGTCGGTCGTGGTGGCCAGCGGCACCGCGTCCGGGAAGTCGCTCTGCTTCCAGGCTCCCATTGGTGAGGCGGCCGGCGCGCCGATCCGGCCGGGCACCGCCCTGGTGCTCACCCCCACCAAGGCGCTGGCCCACGATCAGCTGCGGGCCCTCACCGAGCTCGACCTCCCTGGCGTGGTGGCCGGTGCCTACGACGGCGACGCCAGCGCCGAGGAGCGCACCTGGATCCGCAAGCACGCGTCGGTGGTGCTCACCAACCCTGAGATGCTCCACGCCGGGCTCCTGCCCCACCACGAGCGCTGGGCCACCTTCCTCGGCCGTCTGCGCTACGTCGTGGTCGACGAGCTCCATGCCTTCCGCGGCGTCTTCGGGAGCCACGTGGCCCACGTGCTGCGCCGCCTGCGCCGCCTGGCCCACCACCACGGCGCCGAGCCCACCTTCATCTGCTGCTCCGCCACCATCGGCCAACCCGAGCTGCTGGCCGAGGCCCTCACCGGCGCCCCCGCGGTCCCAGTGCTCCACGACGGCTCGCCCCGAGGTCCGCGCACGGTGGCCGTGTGGCAGCCCCCGGTGGTCGACGTGGCGGCCGGCACCCGGGCATCGGCCCATCGTGAGGCGGCCGCCGTCGTGGCGGCGCTGGTCGGAGCCGACCGGGCCACCCTCGGCTTCGCTCGCAGCCGCCGTGGGGTCGAGATCGTCGCCGCCGACGTGCAGCGTCGGCTGCCTCGGGCCATGGCCCGCCGTGTTCGGGCCTACCGCGGCGGCTACCTGGCCGAGGAGCGTCGGGCCATCGAAGACGACCTCTCCGCCGGGCGGCTCTCCGCGGTGGTGGCCACCTCGGCCCTGGAGCTCGGGATCGACGTCGGCGGCCTCGACGCCGTCGTGGTCGACGGCTTCCCCGGCACCATCGCGTCGTTCTGGCAGCAGGCCGGCCGCGCCGGCCGGGGCGGGGAGCCGTCGGCCGTGGTGCTGGTCGCCGGCGCCGACCAGCTCGACCAGTGGCTGGCCGCCAACCCCACCGAGCTGCTCACCCGCCCGCCGGAGCGGGCCGTCGTCAACCCAGGCAACCCGTTCGTGCTCGATCCCCACCTGCGCTGTGCGGCCCACGAGCTCCCGCTCAGCCACGCCGATGCCCGCTGGTGGCCCGAGCTCCTCGACGACGGCGTCCGTCGCCTCGTGCACGCGGATGAGCTGCAGGTGCGCCACCGCGGCCGGCGCAGCGAGCCGATGGCCGTGTGGGCCGGGTGCGGGTGGCCCTCGCACGGGGTGGGCCTCCGCAACGCGGCAGGGCCACCGGTGAAGATCCGCTGCGCCGACGGCACCCTGGTGGGCGACGTCGACCGGTCACGGGCCCCCGAGCAGGTCCACAGCGGCGCGTCGTACCTCCACCAGGGTCGCCAGTGGCGGGTGGTCGACCTCGACCTCGAGCAGGGCGTGGCCACCGTCGAGCCCGACGACGGCGCCACCTACACCGTCCCCCGCAGCGACACGCAGATCACGCTGGGCGAGGCCGAGCGCCACCGGCAGGTCGGTGCGGCGCGACTGCACCTGGGCCCGGTGGAGGTCCGGAGCCAGGTGGTGGGCTACCAGCGCAAGGACACGCTCACCGGCGAGCTCGTGGAGTCGGTCCGGCTGCACCTCCCCGCCGTCCCCCTCGCCACGCGGGCCATCTGGTACGTGGTGGAGCCGGCCGAGGTCGAGGCCATCGGGCTCGACGAGGAGCGGCTCCCCGGGGCGCTGCACGCCATCGAGCACGCCGCCATCGGCATGCTGCCGCTGTTCGCCATCTGCGATCGCTGGGACGTCGGCGGGGTGTCCACCGCGCGGCAGGCCCAGACCGGCCTCCCCACCATCGTGATCTACGACGCCATGCCCGGCGGGGCCGGGGTGGCCGAGCTGGCCTTCGAAGCGGCCGACCGCCACCTGCGCACCACCTTCGACAGCGTGGCGGCCTGCGGCTGTGCCACCGGGTGCCCCTCCTGTGTGCAGTCGCCCAAGTGCGGCAACGCCAACGAGCACCTCGACAAGGCCGCCGCCCTCGAGCTGCTCGAGGCTGTGCTCAGGTAGGCCCCGAGCCCTCGCCCCGGCCTCTACTCGTAGCCGTGCTCGTAGCCGCCCTCGACCGGGCGGGCGGCCCGCGCCAGATAGCGCAGGTGGAAGGCCCACACGGCCAGCAGGAGGGCGGTGGCGAACGGGATCACCATGCCTCGACCGGCGACCTCCCCGAACGAGGTGGAGGCGGCGAGGTCGTCGTCGGGGAGGATGGCCTCGTCGGCGCCGGGCTCCTCGTCGTCGAGGTCGAAGGGCAGCGCCTCGTCGAAGCCGGCGTCCTCCTGGTTCACGGGCGGGGTGAGCAGCGGCGGGAAGAAGCTGCGTGAGGGGGTGCCCACCCGCGGCACCCGCACGGTGCTGCCCGGGCCGCCGCTGATCGAGGGGTTCTGTCCGCCGGGGGTGCTGACGCCAGGTGGGGCGCCGGGGGTGGAGCCCGGCGTGGTGCCCGGTGTCGAACCGGGGGTGGTGCCCGGACCGGTGCCCGGCTCGCCTGGCTGCTCGGGGGTGGCGGCCACGTCGACCGTTGCCGGCGACCCGGTGGACTGCACCTCGCCGGAGGGACCGGACCGGCGGCCGAACACGCGGTAGGTGGTGGCGCCGCCCTCGGCCGGCGGATCGTCGTCGGTGAACGAGGCGGCCGTCGGGTCGTCGATGGAGGCGATGGTGGCGCGGGTGCCGTTGGCCGAGACGCGCTCGATCCCGTAGCCGAGGAAGTCGGGCGGGGCACCGACCACCGGGGTCCAGGTGACCTCGACGCTGCGCTCCGAGGCCGTGGCGGTGGCGGCGGTGGGCGAGGGGGCAGGAGCCGAGATGGCCACGGTGCCGGAGAGCGTGTGGGTCACGTCGGTGTTGGCCCAGTTGCTGCAGCCGACGACGGGAGCGCAGCTGCGACCCTGGTGGGTGGCGGTGATCCGCACCTGGTAGGTGCCGTTGCAGCTCGTGGCCAGCGAGGCGGTGCTGGGGTGGCGGTTCCCCTCCTCCCGAGTGAGGGTGGTGGGCCCGCCGGTGCCGCCCAGCGTGGTGACGCAGCCTGCGGGCAACCCACCCGGTGGGGTGACCTCGGTGACGGCGCGCACCCGGTTGGTGGTGGTGTTGTTGTAGGCGAGGAAGAAGTCGGCCGTGATCTCGGGGGTCGGGTCGGTGGTGCTGGCCGGGGACGTGATCCGGGAGCCGGCCCACGGGCCGTCGGCGGTCTGGCTGCGGGCGGGCGAGGTCGACAGCAGGGTCAGGGCCAGCGCGGCGACGACGGCGCCCACGAGCGAGGCACGACGTAGCGCCATCAGGCCGGGTCCGGGGCGGTGTCGACGTCGCTGCTCACGAGGGTGGCCTTGATGATGAGGCGCTCGCGGGCGCTGCCCTTCGGGTGGCAGGTGGTGAGGGTGAGGGTGGCCTCGTCGGGTGTGTTGGCCACCACCTCGATGGCGCGGGGGCTCACCACGAACGGCTCCTGGCTCACCTCGTAGGTGCAGTCGCCGATGGGGGTGCGCAAGGTGATCTGGTCGCCGACCTCGAGCAGGTCGACGTTGTGGAAGGGGCGGCCGTAGGTGGTGCGGTGGCCGGCGATGGCCACGTTGCCGATCTCACAGGGCAGGGGGGTGTCGGGGTAGTGGCCGGCACCGGCCCGCAGGGCGGTGGCGGTGACCCCCTCCACCACCACGACGTCGACCTCGATGTCGGGGATGACGATGCGGGTGAGGCTGTCGCCGATGCTCACGTTGCGGTCGAGGTAGGCCTGGCGGAGCTCGGGGCTGGCGATCTGACGATCCAGCTGCGACTGGATCCGGTCTTGCAGGAGGTTGGTGTAGAAGGGGTAGCCGATGGTGCCGACGGCGGCCACCAGCAACCCCACCGACACCGTGGTGAGGGCCATGCGGGCCCAGCGGCGGGTGCGCAGCAGCCCGACGAGGCGGCTGACCGGATCGTTGCCCAGCGGCAGCGGAGCCGGCACCGGGGCGATGGCGCCGCTGCGGAGGTGGGCCGGCCGGGGTGCCCGCGCCACCGGTGCGTAGACCGACAGCGCGGCGACCATCACGACGATGCAGGCGGTGGCGATCAGCGGAGCCATGGGCGGGGGACCTCGGGGTCGGGTCGACGGGGGTCCCGAGCGGTGCTCAGGACCCCCGATCGGCCGATCTCAGA
>JBPPMN010000159.1:0-2849 GCA_051306055.1 Acidimicrobiales bacterium | reverse complement strand
CTGGTGGGGGCCGGGGACGGGCGAGGAGGCCGCCTCGGTGACGAGGAGGTCGTGGCCGGCATCGGGGGAGCCGTCGTCGGTGAGGGCGGTGGCGGCCACCGCGCGGGGCCGGGATGCCTTGGCCAGCGCGGCATCGTGCTCGGTGGCCCACTGCTCGAACGGTGGTGGCGGCGCCGGGATCGACGCCGGGTCGGCGGAGAGCGGGGCGCCCGCGCCGCCGAGGTCGCGCAGGTGCTCGCGCTGGTGACCCATGCCATCGACCAGCAGCTCCGCGTTGGTGCGGCTGCGCTTCAGCTTCGGTGGGCCTTTGCGGGCCACGCGGTGCAGCGACGTGACCAGGTGGTCGCAGGCCCGGGTGCAGGCGACGTAGAGCAGGCGGATCCGCTCGTCGAACCCCATCTGCTCGTCGATGGGCTTCCAGCTCTCGAACTCCTCGGTGACGACGGCTCGTCCGAGGCGGTAGCCCACTGCGCCGCCCGAGCGGGGGAAGTGGACGTCGACGGCGTTGCGACGGGTCTGGGTGCCGGTGGACATGCCCGACACGATCGTGATCGGGAACTCGAGGCCCTTGGCCGCGTGGATGGTCATGATGCGCACGGCGTCGTCGTCGGTCTCGGGGAGGACCGCCTCCGTGACGCGGACGCCCTCGGTGGTCTGCTGGTGGACCCAGCGCAGGTAGGCCCGCAGGCTGCCGCCCGTGGCCTCGCTCCAGGCCCGCGCCTGGTCGACCACGAAGCGCAGCCGTCGCCACACGTCGCGAGGACGGCCGTCGGCGAAGCCCAGCTCCATGGCTCGCCGCTCGCGCACGATGTGATCGAGCAGCTCGGCGGGCGAGCGCCAGTGACGGGCCTCGTGGACCTGGCGGAGGAAGGCCAGCCCGGCCGACACGGGACCGTCGGCCGGGTCGGGCGGGTCGGGCTGGGTGTAGGACCAGCTTCGACGCTGTTCCACCTTGTGGCGGAACAGGTCGTCGTCGCCGCAGCCCAGCAGCGGTGTGCGCAGGGCCGACACGATGCTCAGGTGGTCGGTGGGGTCGTCGGCTGCCCGCAGGACCATGAGGAGGTCGCGCACCGCACGGCTGGCGTAGACCAGCGAGCTGGACTCGGTGCGGAAGGGGATCCCGGACTGCTCGAGGGCGTCCTCCAGGAAGGGCAGCGACGTGCGGGCGGGGATCAGGATCGTGATGTCGCCCAGGGTGGGCGGTCGCCAACCGTCGATGCCGTCGACGATGTGGCGCACCGGCCACCGCTCTCGCATCGCGACGGTCACGGCGTGGGCGACATCGGCCGCCTCGGCCCGGCGCATGGCTTCGGCGCCGGTGCCCGGGGGGTGGGGGTCGCCGCCGACCACGGCCACCGCCGGTCCACCGGGACCGGCCGGACGCTGGGCCTGCAGTGCCGCGTAGGTGGGCTGCGACGGGAGGTCGAGGTCGTGGTCGGGTTCCTCCGCCATGAGGGCGGCGAACGTGGTGTTGACCCAGTCGATGATGGGCGTGACGGTGCGGAAGTTGGCCGAGAGCTCCACCGGCCCGCCGGCCGCCGGCCCGAAGAGGGCCCGGGCCTCGAGGAAGGTGCTGATGTCAGCCCGGCGGAACCGGTAGATCGACTGCTTCGGGTCGCCCACCACGAAGAGGCGGCCGGGGGCGACGGCGACGTCGCTCCACTGGTGGGCGCCGGCGGTGGCGGGGTCGACCGCCGCGATGCGCACCGCCAGGTCGATCTGGATGGGGTCGGTGTCCTGGAACTCGTCGAGCAGCAGGCGCTGGTAGCGATGGTGGAGCGACGCCCGCACGGCGGGGCCGTGGGTGGGGTCGGTCAGCACCTGGCGGGCCAGCACCAGCAGGTCGTGGAACTCGAGCTCGCCGGCCCGGCGGCGCTCGGTGGCGGCGGCCAGGGTGTGGTGGCGCAGCGCCGCGCCCAGTCGGTGGGCACAGGCCTTCAGCACGGCGGCCGGGACATCCTCCACCATGGTGCCCACCGCCCGGATGGCGTCTTGCACCAGCGGCTTGCAGTCGTCGCGCCAGGAGCCCTTGCGGCCCAGGTGGGCGGAGAAGCTGGGCGCCCCCTCGGTGAGGAGCTCGAGCAGATCGTCGTCGTCGTCGCCGGTGGCCGCCAGCCGGCGACCGAAGTCGGTGATCTCCTCGATCTTGTCCATGAGCCAGTCGGTGGAGTCGAGGCAGTGCTCTCCCCAGTCGTGCAGCTTCTCGATCTCGTGCAGCACGCCAGGCAGGAGCGAGGCGACGCTGGGCGGATCGGTGGCGGTGGCCGGCACCTGGTCGACGACGAGGTCCCACGAGGCGTCGAAGGCCTGGGCCAGGGCTCGCAGCTTGGGCGGGTCGACCCCGGCGGCGGTGAGCAGGAGCACGGTGCGCTCCAGGGTGGGGTCGGCCAGCAGGGCGTCGAGGGTGCGCGACCAGCGGCGGTCGAAGGCGATCCCGGAGCTCACCTCGTCGAGCACGGTGAGCCGTGGTGGGAGCATGGCCTCCACCGGGTGCTCCGTGAGGATGCGCTGGGCGAACGAGTGGAGGGTGCCGATCGCCGCGCCGTCGAGCTGGGAGAGGGCGAGGTGGCACCGGGAGGCCTCCTCGGCGGGCGTCCCGGCCTCGATGGCCCGCTCCTGGAGCTTCTGGCGCACACGGTCGCGCAGCTCGGCGCCGGCCTTCTCGGTGAAGGTGATGGCGGCCAGGTGGGCCAGCTCGACCGCCCCAGAGCCCACCAGCGCCACCACTCGGTCGACGAGCGCGGTGGTCTTGCCCGAGCCGGCGCCGGCCTCGACGAAGAGGGTCTGGTCGAGGACGGTGCCGATGCGGTCGCGGGCGGCCTGGTCCGGCGGCGCGGGATGCTCGGCGG
>JBPPMN010000147.1:0-2601 GCA_051306055.1 Acidimicrobiales bacterium | reverse complement strand
AGGGCGGCGCGCGTGGGTGGCGTCGTTGGCGCTCGTCGCTGCGATGGCCCCCGGGGCGCTGCGGCTGCTGCCGTCCACCGCGCCTGCGGAGCGTGCCCCGGTCGTGGGCCTCGGCGCCTTCGAGGTGGCGGGAGGGCCGTCGACGGCGCCGGTGCCGTTCGCCAGCGACGCCGACGAGGTGGCCATCATCCCGCCAGGCGAGCTGGTGGGAGAGGTGGCCAGGGCCCTCCCGGCGCCGCCTCCCTTCGCCGAGGTGAGCGCTGCCAGCGCGGACGGCGACGTGTACGCGCTGGTCATCGGCATCGACGACTACCCGGGCACCGCCGCCGATCTGCGCTCAGCGGTCGCCGATGCCGAGCTCGTGGATGCCGCGCTGGCGGGCTTCGGGGTGCCGGCCGAGCACCGGATGGTGCTCCGTGACGGTCAGGCCCGCCGAGAGGAGGTGGCGGCGGCCGTGGCGGCGCTGGCCGAGCAGGGTGGCCCCGAGGCCACGCTGGTGCTGGCCTACGCCGGCCACACCAGGAAGGTGGCACCGGGGCGCGAGGCGATCGTGCTGGCCGACGGCGAGACCCTCACCGACGTGGAGCTGGCCGCACTGCTCGCGCCGGCCACCCAGCGCATGTGGCTGCTCTTCGCCACCTGCTTCGCCGGCGGCTTCTCCGAGCTGCTGGCCCCCGGGCGCATCCTCACCGGGGCCGCCGACGCCGACTCGCTGGCCTACGAGAGCCCGGCCCTCAACGCCTCCTACCTCGTGCACCACCTCGTGCGGGAGGGCTGGCTCGAGGGCGGTGCCGGTCCGACGGTGCAGGACGCCTTCCGCTACGCCGACGCTCGACTCGAAGCCGAGCACCCACAGCGCCGCCCGATCCAGGTCGACGAGGACGGCCGCCCCCTGCGCCTCGGCCCGGGCGATCCGAGCCACGGGTGGGAGCCGGCGCCCGCCGCTCCCTCGCCCGCGCCGGCTGGCCCGAGCTCGCCGAGCCCGTCGGCCGGACCGAGCCCACCGGCCACGGCCCCGCCCCGCCCGGAGCAGAGCTGCCTCCTCGGCGTGCTCTGCTCGGGCTGACGCGGTGCCGGCTGGCGGAGGGAGTGGGATTCGAACCCACGGTGGGTTGCCCCACACACGCTTTCCAAGCGTGCCGATTCGGCCGCTCTCGCACCCCTCCACAGGGCCACCCGGAGGTGGCACCCAGGACCGATGAGGCTATCGTGTGGACCGTCCCGCTCTCACATGTGGCGGTCGGGTCCTGTGCAACTGCAGTCCGTGAACCGAGTCAGGGCCGGGAGGCAGCAGCTCTCAGCGGAGCCTGCGGTGTGCCGCAGATCGCCTGACCGTCACATGGGGGAGCGGGACCTTCCGCGCCCGGGGACCGTGCGGGGCGGCGGCCGGTAGGGTCGGCGCCGATGGCTGATCCGTACCAGGCGCTGTATCGGCGCTACCGCTCGAAGCGCTTCTCCGACCAGCGCGGCCAAGACCACGTGATGCGGGCGCTGCGCACCGCGGTGGCCGAGGACCGGGTGGGCCACGCCTACTTGTTCAGCGGCCCGCGCGGCACGGGCAAGACCTCCACCGCGAGGATCCTGGCCAAGGTCCTCAACTGCGAGAACCCCAAAGACGGCGAGCCCGACGGCACCTGCCCCAACTGCGTCGCCGTCGACGAAGGTCGCATCGTCGACTGGCTGCTCGAGCTCGACGCCGCCTCCAACAACGGCGTGGCCAACATCCGCGACCTCATCGACCGCATCCCCCTGGGCACGTCGGGCAACCGCAAGGTGGTGATCCTCGACGAGGTCCACATGCTCAGCACGGGCGCCTCGAACGCGCTGCTGAAGTCGCTGGAGGACCCGCCCTCGCACGTGGTGTTCATCCTCGCCACCACCGACCCCCAGAAGGTGCTGCCCACGATCCGCAGCCGCACCCAGCACTTCGAGTTCCACCTCCTGCCGGCGGAGGAGCTGGCCGACCACGTGCGGTTCGTGATCGCCGACGCCGGCCTCGAGCTCGGTGAGGACGCCGTCGAGCACGTGGTGCGGGCCGGGGGCGGATCCGCCCGCGACACGCTGTCGGCCCTCGACCAGGTGGCCGCCATGGGCGGGGTGGTGCACGAGGGTCAGCCCGTCGACGCCATCCTCCACGCCGTCGTGGAGCGCGACGCCGGTGCCGCCCTGGTGGCGGTGGCCGAGGCGGCCTCTGCCGGGCGCGACCCCCGGGCCCTGGGCGAGGTGCTGATCGGCCGCCTGCGCGATGCGTTCCTGGCCAAGATGGGCGCACCGGATCGGCACCTCCCGGGTGCCGATCTCGAACGGGCCAGCGAGCTCGGCGACGCGCTCGGCGCCGCGGGCCTCACCCGGGCCCTCGAGGTGCTGGGCGAGGCGCTGGTGGAGCTGGCCAAGAAGCCCGACCCCCGCATCGTGCTGGAGGTGGCGCTGGTCCGCCTGTGCCGGCCCGACGCCGATCGCTCGCTCGACGCCGTCCTCGAGCGGCTCGACCGCCTCGAGCGCGGGCAGTCCTCGGCCCCTGCGCCGACCGGGGCGTCGCCCGTCACCGGCCCGGGCGTCGCCAGCCCCGCCCCGTCGGCTCCCGCCGCGCCGGCGCCACCC
>JBPPMN010000366.1:0-10183 GCA_051306055.1 Acidimicrobiales bacterium | reverse complement strand
TCGGCCGGCGTCGAAGGCGCGGATGGCCTCGGGGAGGTTCTCGGTGAAGCCGAGCATGAGCTGGTTGCGGTCCTCGAGCTCCACCGCCGCCTCGAGGCTCGACACCTCGAGGTTGGCCCACAGCACGTCCTTCGTCATGGCCAGGCCATAGGGGCTGTACCGCGCCATGCCCTCGGCCACCTCCAGGCAGGCGTCGAGCAGCTCGTCGTCGGGCAGCACCCGGGAGACCAGCCCCATCTGGAGCGCCTCGGCGGCGTCGACCACCCGCCCGGTGAGCAGGAGGTCGTTGGAGCGGGCCACGCCGATGAGGCGGGGGAGGAGCCACGACACGCCCATCTCGGTGGAGGTGAGCCCGTTGACGATGCCCGTGCTGTTGAACACCGCCGACTCGGCGGCGAAGCGCAGGTCGGCGCCGAGGGCCAGGCACATCCCGCCGCCGTACGCCGGGCCGTTGACCGCCGCGATCACCGGTTGGGGCATGCGGCGCAGCAACGGCACGAGCTGGGAGTAGTGGCGCATCGCGCGCTGGGCGATCCGGCCCACCTGGAGCCCGTCGATGTTCGGCACGATCCCGTAGTCCTTGAGGTCGAGCCCGGAGGTGAAGGCCCGCCCCGATCCGGTGAGCACCACCACCCAGGTGTCGTTCTCCTCGGCCACGGCCTCGAGGGTGGCCCGCAGCTCGCTCACGAGATCGATGGACAGCGCGTTGAGGCGCTCCGGGCGGTGCAGGCGCACCACCGCCACATGGGGGCGGGGGTGCTCCACGAGCACGAGGGGCGAGGTGTCGGCCATGGACGGGCAAGGTACCCGGCGGACCCGACGCGACGGGCAGACCCGGTTCCACCTGCCGCGTAGGGTTGGTCCGCTTCTGCGGATCCGCGACGAGGGGGACCACCACCATGGCCGACGAGCAGCACACCGGCGCCGCCATCGAGGACTACCTGATCGAAGACCGCACCTTCCCACCGCCGGAGGCGTTCAAGGAGGCCTCGCTGGTGGCGTCGCCGTTCCTCTACGACGAGGCCGACCAGGACTTCGAGGGCTTCTGGGCCCGACAGGCCGCCGCGCTGCTCGACTGGGACGAGGAGTGGCACACCATCCTCGAGTGGGAGCTCCCGTTCGCCAAGTGGTTCGTGGGCGGGAAGCTCAACGTGTGCAACACCGCCGTCGACCGCCACGTGGCGGCCGGCCGGGGCGACACGGTCGCCTACCACAGGGAGGGCGAGCCGGGCGACACCCGCACCATCACCTACACCGACCTCCACGGCGAGGTGCAGCGCTTCGCCAACGCCCTCAAGGGGCTGGGCGTGGCGAAGGGCGACCGGGTCTGCATCTACATGCCGATGATCCCCGAGCTGCCGGTGGCCATGCTGGCCTGCGCCCGCATCGGGGCCGCCCACTCGGTGGTGTTCGGCGGCTTCAGCCCCGACTCGCTCATCGACCGCATCAACGACGCCGAGTGCAAGGTGGTGATCACCGCCGACGGCGGGTTCCGCCGGGGAGCGCCCTCGATGCTGAAGCCCAACGTCGACACTGCGGTGGCCTCCACGCCGTCGGTCGAGCACGTCGTGGTGGTCAACCGGGTCGACGAGCCGGTGGAGATGGTCGCCGGCCGCGACCACTGGTGGGCCGATCTCATGGTCGCGGCCGAGGCGGCGTGCCCGTGTGAGCCGATGGACAGCGAGGACCTGCTGTTCCTGCTCTACACGTCGGGCACCACGGCCAAGCCCAAGGGCATCATGCACACCACCGGCGGCTACCTCACGCAGGTGGCCTTCACCCACAAGTACGTGTTCGACCTCCAGCCCGAGACCGACATCTACTGGTGCGCGGCCGACATCGGCTGGGTCACCGGCCACAGCTACATCGTGTACGGGCCGCTCACCAACGGTGCCACCTCGGTGATGTACGAGGGCACCCCCGACACGCCCGGCAAGGACCGGCTGTGGGACATCGCCGAGCGCTACGGCGTCACCATCCTCTACACCGCGCCCACGGCCATCCGCACCTTCATGAAGTGGGGCACCCAGGAGCCCGAGGCCCACGACCTCACCAAGCTCCGGCTGCTGGGCAGCGTCGGGGAGCCCATCAACCCCGAGGCGTGGATGTGGTACCACGAGCACATCGGCGGGTCCCGGTGCCCGATCGTCGACACGTGGTGGCAGACGGAGACGGGCGCCATCATGATCAGCCCGCTCCCCGGGGCCACCACGTTGAAGCCTGGATCGGCCACCTTCCCCCTGCCCGGGATCGCCGCCGAGGTGGTCGACGACCACGGCGAGCGGGTGGAGCGTGGTGGCGGCTACCTCACCCTGACCCGGCCCTGGCCGTCGATGCTGCGCGGCATCTACGGCGACCCCGACCGCTACCGCGACACCTACTGGTCCACCTACCCCGGCCGCTACTTCGCCGGCGACGGCTGCAAGCTCGACCACGACGGCTACCTCTGGCTGCTGGGTCGCGTCGACGACGTGATGAACATCTCGGGCCACCGCATCTCCACCACGGAGATCGAGAGCGCCCTCGTCGACCACCCGGCGGTGGCCGAGGCCGCCGTCGTGGGCGCCAACGACGCCCTCACCGGCCAGGCGATCATGGCCTACGTCATCCCGCGGGGCACGGCCACGCCCAGTCCGGAGCTGGGTGAGGAGGTGCGCCAGCACGTCGCCACCAAGCTCGGCGCCATCGCCCGCCCCAAGGTGGTCATCTTCACCGACGAGCTCCCCAAGACCCGCTCCGGCAAGATCATGCGCCGGCTGCTCCGCGACGTCGCCGAAGGCCGCTCCCTCGGCGACACCACCACCCTGGCCGACCCGGCTGTGGTGGAGGAGATCAAGCGCCGGGCCGATGAAGCCCCCACCGAAGACTGACGTGGGCCACGATGGCCTCCCCGCCCACTGGCAATGGCGGGCGGGGCCGGTGGGCGCCGGGCCCACGGTGGTGTTCGACATGGATGGGGTGCTCTCCGACGCGGGCGGGCGCCAGCACCTGCTCGCCCCGCCGCGGCGCGACTGGGATGCCTTCTTCGAGGCGGTCGGCGACGATGCGCTGATCGCCGAGGTGGCCCGCCTGCTCGACGTGCTGGCGCACGACCTGCGGGTGGTCCTCCTCACGGCCCGCCCGGCGCGCGTGCGGCCCCAGACCCTCACCTGGCTCGAGCGCCACCAGCTGCGGTGGGACCTGCTGATCATGCGCCCCGATCGCGACTTCGGGTCCTCCCGGGACTTCAAGCGGACCGCCGTCGAGCAGCTCCGTGGTCGGGGCTTCGATCTCCGCCTGGCCTTCGAGGACGACCGCCGCAACGTGGACATGTTCCACGACGAGGGCGTCCCCTGCATCTACATCCACTCGGGGTACTACGAGTAGCCGGGCGCCTCAGCCGGCCGCCGGCTCGAGCGCCTCGCAGACGGCGTGGAGGAAGCTCGCCTCTTCGAGCGGCTTGGCCACCACCGCCCGGCACCCGAGCCCGAGCATCTTGCGCACCCGGAGCGGGCTGGCCGCAGCGGTGGCCATGATGATCGGGATCGACCGCAGCTCCGGGTCGCCCTGCAGGCGTTCCACCAGCTCGTCGCCGGTGAGCACCGGCATGAGGGCGTCGGTCACGATGAGGTCGGGGCGGGTCGAGCGGATGAGCTCGAGCCCGGCCGCCCCGTCGCCGGCCAGGTGCACCTCGAAGCCTGCGTCGAGGAGCCAGAACTCCACCAGCCGCTGCACGGCAGGCTCGTCCTCGACGTAGACGATCCTCCTCGCGGCCTTCGCACCCATCGTCCCAGTCTGCCCGAGGCCCGGGCCGCCCGGGAGCAGGAGCCGGGGTGGTGCGCACCGAAACGGAGTGCATGACCGTCGTCGCCAGCCGTTGCCGTCAAGGGCTCCACGCCCTCGTGGCGGTGGGCCTGGCGGTGGCGGCCCTGGTGGTGATGCCGTCGTCCGGGGCCCAGGTCCCCCCGCTGGGCCCCACGACGACCACCACCACCTCCACCACGAGTGCGCCCGCTCCCGGGGGCGGCGGCGAACAGCCCGACTTCGCCGAGGGTGCCGACCAGGCTCCGGCGGGGGCGAAGGACACGGAGGGCGACGGGGCCCCCGCGCCGTCGGGCGGCGTGCGGGTGCCGCCCGAGGCCCAGCGGGTGATCGACTCGGTGGACCGCACCGGCGCCAGCGACAACCACGGCCTCCTCGCCCGCCTCACCGAGCTGCAGGCGCTGGGCCTCTCCGAAGAGGAGGCGCTGCGGGTCGGGCTGGGCCGGTTCCCGATCGCCGGCCCGGCCCGCTACAGCCACGACTGGCTCTTCCCCCGGTACGGCCCTGGGTTCCGCTTCCACCTCGGCACCGATGTGTTCGCGGCGCAGGGCACACCGATCCGGGCACCGGTCGACGGCATCGCCCGCAGCACCAACGGCGGGCTCGGGGGTCTCACCGTGAAGGTGTTCATGCCCGACGGCACCTACTTCTACCTGGCCCACCTCTCGGGGCTGGCGCCCGGCTTCGTCGACGGCATGGCGGTGGAGACCGGCGACATCGTGGGCTACGTGGGCGATTCCGGCAACGCTCGCGGCGGAGCGCCCCACCTGCACATCGGGATCTACCCGGGCGGCGGTGCCCCGATCGACCCCAAGCCCGTCCTCGACAGCTTCATCGCCGAGGCCGACGCCCGGCTCCCCGAGGTGGTGGCCGCCTACCAGGCCGCCCGGGCCGACGCCCCCACTGCGGCTCCGGAGCGGCGCCCGATCTCCGACGAGCAGCGCCTGCTGCGGCCCATGCTGGCCACCGAGGTGCTGCACCCTCTGGCCGCCGGGGGAGCGGGCCTGGCTCCCGAGGTGCTCTACCTCACCGGCGCCAACCCCGTCACCGGATCGAGGGTGCTGCTGGAGCTGGCCCTCGAGGGCCTGGTGGCCGGCATCGACTGGCCGGGGCGCGCCGCCGACGCCGCGGGGGGCTAGTGGTAGCGACCCTGCGGGTCAATACAACTAGCGGTCAGTCCCGGAAGTTGCCGAACTGCAGCGGGATGCCGAAGTCGTGCTCCTTCAAGGCGGTGATGGCCGCCTGGAGGTCGTCGCGCTTCTTGCCAGTCACGCGGAGCTGCTCGCCCTGGGCCTGTGACTGCACGCCCTTCAGGCCCAGGTTCTTGATGTGCTTGTTGAGCTCGGTGGCCTTCTCCTTCGAGATGCCGGCCACCAGCTTCACCACCTGGCGGGCCCGCGCGCCCGAGGCCTCCTCCACCTTCTGGTAGTCGAGGGCCTTCAGCGACACCTTGCGCTTCACCAGCTTCTCCTCCAGCACCTGGCGGAGCGCGGTCAGCCGGTCTTCGCTGGCCGTCTCGAGCTTGATCTCGGTGTCGCTGAGCTCGAGCGAGGTGTCGGTGCCCTTGAAGTCGTAGCGGGTGGCCACCTCGCGGGAGGCCTGATCGACTGCGTTGCGGATCTCCTGCTGGTCGATCTCGGACGTCACGTCGAAGCTCGGCATGGAAGGGGAGAGTAGCGCCCCGCTATCGTCGTCAGCCCTGGGTCCGTGCCCGAGTGGCCAAAGGGAACTGGCTGTAAACCAGTCGGCTTACGCCTACGGAGGTTCAAATCCTTCCGGGCCCACAGGTGGAGGTGCCCCGCTCCGGCGGGGCACCTTCGCGTGCTCCCCGATGAGGACGTGACCACGGCGAGCGGAGCGGCTTGCCGCGACCGAGCAGAGACGAGCGCGCCGAAGGCGCACCTCTCAGCTCGTTCGAGGAGCTTGCTCCGAGAGCGAAAGCGCCTGGCGCAGGAAGACCAGCTGCAGGAGCAGCAGGTTCTCGGCCACGTCCTCCTGTGACGCCATGTGGGTGACGCCCGTGAGGGGCAGCACCTGGTGCGGCCGGCCCGCCGACAGCAGGGCGGCGGAGAGCTGGAGGGTGTGGGCGCTCACCACGTTGTCGTCGGCCAGGCCGTGCACGAGCAGCAGCGGGCGCTCCAGCCGGGCGGCGTCGGCCACCACCGAGGTGCGCTCGTAGGCCTCGGGGTCGTCGACCGGCCGATCGAGGTAGCGCTCGGTGTAGGCGGTGTCGTAGAGCCGCCAGTCGGTGACGGGCGCGCCGGCGATGCCGGCGTGCACGGCGTCAGGCCGGCGCAGCACGGCGAGCGCAGCCAGGTACCCACCGAAGCTCCAGCCGCGGATGGCCACCTTGCCGAGGTCGAGCCGGGGCTCCTCCGCAGCCAGCGCCGCCAGAGCGTCGAGCTGGTCCTCCAGCACGGGCGCGGCCAGGTCGCCCTTCACCGCCCGCTCCCACGCGGTGCCGCGGCCCGGCGTGCCGCGGCCGTCGATCACCACGACGGCGAAGCCCTGGTCGGCGAACCACTGCGACGACAGGTGGGCGGCCCGGGCCCGGACCACCCGCTGGGCGTGCGGTCCGCCATAGGGGTCGAGGAGGACTGGAAGCCGGTCGTCGGGACCGGCGCCGGCCGGCAGCAGGAGGGCGGTGGCGAGGCGACGCTCCCCGAGGTGGCGGATCGTCACCTGCGGCTGGACGAGCGGTGTCGCGGCCAGCGACCGCAGCGTGGGCCCGCCGACCACGGAGACCGTGGAGCCGTCGACCTCGAGGCTGGCCCGTCGGATCACCACGGTGCCGCCCCCGGCGGCGGCGCTGTGGACGCCGTCGCCGTCGGTCAGGCGCTGCAGCCCGTCGCCCGACCAGCGCCACACGTCGCTGGCCGTGGCATCGTCGAGGACGTTGGCCGTGAACAGGACCTCGGCATCGCCCACGTGGACCACGGCCCGCACGACCAGGTCGTCGGGGGTGACAGCGACGCCGTCCACCACGAGGTGGCGGGTGATCGCACCGTCGTGGCCGACGACGAGCCGACCGTCGGCCAGCCGGGCCGGGGTACCGGGCAGGCGCTCCACCCAGGCATCGTCGTGGTCCTCCCAGAGCGGCACGAGGGCGCCGGTGGCGGGATCGATGGCCGCCACGACGGCGCGACGCTGGTCGCGCGACAGCAGCGCGGCCAGCGGCCCGTGGCCGTCCCAGCCGGCACCGGTGAGGTACTCGAGGTCGCGCTGGTCCCAACCCACCCGCACCGCGTCGCCGCTGAGCGGCACCAGCCAGAGCGTGACCTCGGCGTTGGCGGCACCGGCCACGGGGTAGGCGATCTCGGTCGGCGCCCGGCCCGGGTCGGCTGGATCCGCGATCCACCAGCGCGGCACCGGGGTGTCGTCGACCCGCGCCACCAGCAGTGCGGTGCCGTCGGGAGACCACCAGAACCCGCGGAACCGCTCGAGCTCCTCGGCGGCGATGAACTCGGCCACCCCCCAGCGCACCTCGGGGTCGTCGTCGGACGCCAGCCGCCGGGCCGAGGCGGCGTCGTCGAGGTCGGCCACCCACAGGCCTCGCCCGTCGGACCAGGCCACCCGCCGCCCGGTGGGGTCGGGGCGGGGATCGATCACCGGACCGGGCACGTCCAGCACGCGGGCCACGCCCTCCGCCAGGTCGGCCACCACGAGCTGGCCGGCCAGCGCGGCGGTGGCCACCGCGTGGGCGCCGTCGTTGGCGTAGGCGGTGATGCCGGCCGCGCTCTCTCGCGCCCGCTCCCGACGGGCCCGCTCCTCCGCGGGCAGATCGCCCACGTCGGCCAGGAGGGCCGCGGGGTCGGCCACCAGGCGCTCCTCACCGGCGGGCAGGTCGAGCACCCAGAGCGCGGTGACCGGGTCTTCGGGGCCGCCGGACCGCAGGAAGGCCAGGCGCTGCCCATCGCGGGCGACGGTGACGTCGCGTGGCGCACCCAGGGTGAAGCGCTGGGTGCGGGCGCTCTGGCGCGGGAAGGTGTCGGAGGAAGTCATGCGAGGAGGCGCTCCATGAGGACGACGTCGAGCCACTTGCCGAACTTGCGCCCCACCTCGCGCTCGGTGCCCACCACCTCGAAGCCGCAGGCGTGGTGGAGTCCGATCGAGGCCTGGTGGCCGCCGACGATGCGAGCCATGCAAGCGTGGAACCCGTGGGCGGTGGCCACCGTGACCAGCTCGTCGAGCAGCGCCCGCCCCGCGCCGCGGCCGTGGTGGTGGCGGTGCACGTACACGGAGTCCTCCACGGTCGTGGAGTAGGCGGGGCGGTCGCGCCACGGCGACAGCGAGCCGAAGCCGGCCACCGCCCCGTCGAGCTCCACCACCAGCACCGCGTGCACACCGGACCGGCTGGCCTGCCAGGCCTGCTGCTCCTCGAGCGAGCGGGGGACGAGGTCGAAGGTGGCGGTGGAGGTGGTGACCTCGAGGTTGTAGATCTCCTGGATGGCCGGCGCGTCGTCGAGGGTGGCCAGCCGGAGCTCCATCAGGCGCAACCTACCGGCCGCCCCTGGCCCGGTCGTCCTCAGATCGAGATGTGGGTGCGCTCCGCCGCGGCGTCGTCGTGCTGCGGAGCCGGTTCGATGAGCGACACGTCTCCGGTGAGCGCCTCGAGGCGGGCCCAGGAGGCGACGTCTTCGTCGTCGGTGAGGAAGATCACCTGCGGGTCGCCGGCTGAGCGGCCGAGCAGCTCGAGCAGCAACGGCTTCATCGAGGGGTCGAGCTCGCGGAACGGATCGTCGAGGATGAGCGGAAGGCCCTCGCCCCCGACGGAGCGGACCTCCGCGAGCCGTCCCACCAGGGCGTGGGCCAGGTCGTTGGTCTCCACCTGGGTCACCTCGGGGGCCGTGAGGGAGATGGCCCCCAGAGCGTCGACCTCACGGCGGAGGCGGGCGGCCTCCTGGATCTCCTCACGGTGCTCCAGGGCCCAGTCGACCGGGATGTCGGCGGCCAGCTGCTGCCACTCGGCCAGGGCCAGACGGCGGGCGTCGGCCACGTCCATCAGGGTCTTGCGGCTCGCGTCGTTGGCCAGGAGACCGTTGACCCGCTGGAGCTGGAACCCGAGGTAGCTGTTGGCCCCGGCCTCGGCCAGCGCTCGCTCCTCGGCCTGACCGGCCCGGGCCAGGCGGGCTCGGGCCAGCAACGAGGCGATCACGGCGGCGACGGCCACCACGCCGAAGAGCAGGCCCAGCGACCCGGCGAGGAGCGTGCCGGGCAGGATGGCGGCTCCGGCGACCCCGCCGATGGCGAACGTGCGCTTCCGGGTGGTCTCGAAGGAGTCGGCCGCCTGCTCGACGGCGAAGTGGCGGGCCTCGACCTCCTCGATGAGGGCGGCGTCCTCGGGGGAGGAGCCGATGGCCTCGGCCTCGGTGGTGAGGTTGCCCTGGGCGCGCGCCAGGGCGGTGGCGGCGGCCCACACCCGGCGCTGGTCGAGGCTGGCCAGCACCTCGACCGCCTCCGCTCGCCGGCTGCTCGTGGCGAGGTCGGCGGCTCCGAAGCGCATGGCCTTGCGGGCGGCCAGGGTGTCGAGGCCGAGGTGGCCCAGCAGGTCGCAGGTGTCGTCGCCCATCTCGACGGTGACGTCGCGGGCCTGGTCGACATCGATCACGCGGTGGCGACCGGTGGGTGGACGGAAGACGGCGAGGTGGCGACCGCTGCGCTCCTCCAGCTCCACGTGGACACCGGGGCGGCTGCCGCCCAGTGCGCCGATGACCTCGCCGACGAGGCTCTCGCGCTCGACCGGGCCCATCCCGGCGACCACCGTGAGACGGGGGTGCAGATCCAGTGTGAAGGTGTTGTCGCCCGCCTCGATGACCAGCCGTTCGACGCGCATGTCTGCCCATCGGCAGGTGACGGCCTCCGCTGAAGCAAAAGATGGGCCGTATGGCCCATGCCGCGCTCGGTGGTGCGCAGAGGTCGTCGGGGAGGCGGCAACCCCATTGGAGCGACGACGTCCGGGCGCTGTAGTCTCATCAGTCGCTCCACTTCCAGGTGGTGCGATCGCAGTGCGCCCTCTTAGCTCAGTGGTAGAGCACTTCCATGGTAAGGAAGGGGTCGTGGGTTCAATCCCCACAGAGGGCTCGGACGGGTCCCGGCGTCGCCGAGGCCCCCCGCCAGCGCATCGAGGCGGCGTAGCTCAGTTGGTTAGAGCACTCGGCTCATAATCGAGTTGTCCCCGGTTCGAGTCCGGGCGCCGCCACCACGCGCACCCGTCAGCCATCCAGATCACGAGCAAAGCGAGCAGGAGCCACCATGGCCAAGGAGAAGTTCGAGCGGAACAAGCCGCATCTCAATGTGGGGACGATGGGGCACATCGATCATGGGAAGACGACGTTGACGGCTGCGATCACGCGGGTGTTGGCGGAGGCGAACGGGAACGTGC
>JBPPMN010000332.1:0-7673 GCA_051306055.1 Acidimicrobiales bacterium | reverse complement strand
CTGCGCGGCCGACGTGTACAAGCAGGCCGGGATCACCGACCCCCGACGCGAGGTCGACGCGGTCGAGATGTACGTGCCGTTCTCGTGGTTCGAGCCGATGTGGCTGGAGAACCTCCACTTCGCGCCCAGTGGCGAGGGCTGGCGGTTCGTGGAGGACGGCGTCACCCAGCTCGACGGCGACCTACCGGTCAACATGTCGGGCGGCGTGCTGTCGTCGAACCCGATCGGTGCCTCGGGGATGCTGCGCTTCGCTGAGGCCGCGCTGCAGGTGCGGGGCCAGGCCGGTGAGCACCAGGTCGACGGTGCCCGCACGGCGGTGGGTCACGCGTACGGCGGCGGCTCCCAGTTCTTCGCCATGTGGGTCGTCGGCGCCGAGAAGCCCGCGTGACGGGGCGCCTCGAGGGCAAGGTGGCCATCGTCACCGGCGCCGCGCGCGGTCAGGGCGAGGCCGAGGCTCGGCGCTTCGTGGCCGAGGGGGCCAAGGTCCTGCTCACCGACGTGCTCGACGACGAGGGCCAGGCCGCCGCCGATTCCCTCGGCGAGGCAGCCGCCTACCGGCACCTCGACGTGTCGTCGGAGGAGGAGTGGTTGGCTGCGGTGGCCGACTGCGAGGCGCGCTTCGGCCCGGTGTCGATCCTCGTCAACAACGCCGGCATCCTCGACTTCTCGCCGATCCACAAGCAGGACGTCGAGCGGTTCCGACGGGTGATCGAGGTCAACCTGATCGGCGCCATGATCGGGATGAAGTCGGTGGCCCCGTCGATGAAGCGGGCTGGTGGAGGATCGATCATCAACATCTCGTCCAACGGCGGCATCTGGGGACTGCCCGGCCTCGGTGCCTACGTGTCGAGCAAGTGGGCCCTGCGCGGGCTCTCGAAGACGGCGGCCCTCGACCTGGGACCCATCGGCGTGCGGGTGAACTCCCTGCACCCCGGCGGGATCGACACGCCGATGACCAGCTTCGGCGACACGCCGGGCGACGAATCTCCCTTCGCCAAGAGCCTCCCCATCCCGCGGATGGGCCACGTCGACGAGGTGGCCAACGTCGTGACGTTCCTGGCCAGCGACGAGGCCAGCTACGTCACCGGCGCCGAGTGGTCGGTCGACGGTGGCGCCACGGCCGGCGACCGCTTCCTGTTCGGGGCCTCCTGACGTGTTGGGGCCCCGTCGGCGGCTGAGCGGGGTGGTGGGCGCAGCGGCGCTCGTGGCCGTGGCGGGCTGCGGTGGCGGCGGTGGCGATGACGCCCCGGTGGAGCTGGTCGAGGGCGTGGTGGTCGACGTGCGCGTGGTCGACAACAGCTACGAGCCGGAGACCCTCGAGGTGGCCGCCGGCACCGAGGTGCTCTTCGACAACCGCGGCCGCAACGAGCACGACGTGATCCCCGTCGACCCCGAGCGCGACGAGATCACGATCACGCTCGAGGAGCTGCCCCCGGGCGAGAGCGTGACCCGTCGCCTCACCCAGCCGGGCACCTACGAGTACTACTGCAGCATCCACGGCACCGAGACGGCTGGCATGATCGGATCCATCACCGTGACCGAGGGGGGACCATGAGGCGAGGCAGTCGACGTTGGGTGGCGATGCTGGCCGTGGCGGGGCTGGCGCTGGCCGCCTGCTCCGACGACAACGACGATCCCGGGTCGAGCGACGGCGCAACAGGCGGCGACGGCGGTGCGGTGCTGGCCGTCCCCGACGACTTCGACACCATCCAGGCTGCCGTCGACGCCGCTGAGCCCGGCGACCTGGTCCTGATCTCGCCCGGGACCTACGAGGAGGCGGTCACCGTCGAGACCGACGAGATCGTGATCCGCGGCCTGGTGCGCGACGAGGTGATCCTCGACGGCGGCTTCGAGCTCGACAACGCGGTGCGGGTGGTGGGCGCCGACGGCGTGGCCGTCGAGAACCTCACCGCCCAGAACTACACGTTCAACGGCTTCTTCTGGACCGGCGTCGACGGCTACCGGGGCTCCTACCTCACCTCGATCCGCACCGGCGACTACGGCCTCTACGCGTTCGAGTCGGTCAACGGGGTGTTCGAGCACTCCTACGCGGCGGGCAGCCCCGATGGCGGCGTCTACATCGGCGGCTGCTACCCGTGCAACGCAGTGATCGACAACGTGATCTCCGAGTGGAACGGGCTCGGCTACTCCGGCACCAACGCCGGCGGCGACCTGTTCATCGTCAACAGCACCTTCCGCGACAACCGGGTGGGTGTGCTGCCCAACGTCGGCACCTACGAGCCGTGCTTCCCGCAGCGCGACACCACGATCGTGGGCAACGTGGTGCACTCCAACAACAACGGCGAGAACGACGTGATCGACGTGGCCCAGCAGGCCCTGGGCAACGGCATCCTCATCGCGGGCGGCATCGGCAACGTGGTGGAGCGCAACCTCGTCTACGACCACGACATCACCGGGATCGGCATCGTCCCGCTCCCCGAGGAAGATCCGGTGCCCGTGGCCGAGGGCGATCTGGTGGGCTGCACCACCGATCGCATCCCCGAGGGCATCGTCGGCCTCGGCGACGACGAGCTCCCCGACACGCTGCTGTGGCCCGCCCAGGACAACCGGGTGGTGGGCAACGTGGTGGAGGACTCCCGCATGGCCGACATCGGCATGTCCGACCTCGGGCTGTCGGCCACCCCCGATGGAGGGAACTGCTTCGCCGGCAACACGATGGGCACCACGGCCCCGGCGGAGCTCGAGACCCTCGCCCCCTGCGATGGCACGGCCCAGGCCGATGGCTGGGACGTGGGTGCCCTCGACGTCGTGAACCTCATCGCCCGCGACAAGCCCGAGCCGGTCGACTACCGCGAGGCGGTGCTGCCCGACCCGGGTCCGCAGCCTGAGATGCCCGACGCCGCCTCGGCCCCCGCCCGTCCGCAGGTCGGCCCACCGACCTACCCCGACGTCGCGGCCATCGAGGTGCCCGACCGGCCGTGAGGTGGGCGTCGCGACTGCTGGGACCGGCGGTCACGTTGGCCGCGCTCCTGCCCGCCGCCGCCCTCACGTGGGTGGTGGCCGCCGACCAGGAGGACCCACCGCCAGGCCCCGACGCCGTCGCGGTGGCCGAGCAGGGCCGCCCCGTCGACCAGCCCAACGGCCGGTTCTTCGCCACCGGGCCGCAGTTCGCGGTCGACTGCGGCCTGGCCCGACAGGCCAGCTTCGACCCCATCGTGCACCCCGGCGTGGCCGATGCCGGACACCGGCACGACTTCTTCGGGAGCGTGGCCGTCGACGAGTCGAGCACCGGCCCGGACCTCCTGGGCTCGGAGACGACCTGTCGGATGCAGGCCGACACGGCGTCGTACTGGGCGCCCAGCCTCCTGCTCGATGGCGTGCCGGTGGAGCCCACCGGGGTGTCGGCCTACTACCGGGTGGCGCCGGCGATCGATCCGCTCATCGTCGAGCCCTACCCACTGGGGCTGCTGGCCATCGCCGGCGATGGCGATGCCACCGGGCCGCAGGATCCGGCGGTGGCCGGCTACGGGTGCGGGCGGGCCACCGTGGTCGAGGCCACGGCCCCGACTTGCCCCGAGGAGTCGCCGCTGAACCTGCGGGTGACCTTCCCCGACTGCTGGGACGGCGATCGTCTCGACGCCCCCGACCACCGCAGCCACCTGCGCTACTCCGGCTCCGACGGCTGCCCGGCGTCGCACCCCGTGCCGGTCCCACGGCTCACGCTGGTGGTGCACTACCCGTTCTGGGGGGACCCCGACGGCCTCAGCCTGGCCAGCGGCGCGCTGGAGACGGCCCACGCCGACTTCCTCAACGGCTGGGACCCCGATGCGCTGCGGGTGGAGGTGCGCTCGTGCCTCCACCGGCAGGTGGTGTGCGCCATCCCGGACCCCGACCGCCCTGGCGGGTGAGGGTGCCCTCCACTACGGGGCGATCAGGCGCCGCACCCCGTCGTTGGTGAGCACCAGCAGCTCGCCGTCGTCGAGCTCCCCGTAGGAGATGACGCTGCCGATGCCGCTCAGGAGCTCCACGGGAGCGGTGTCGGGTGCGTCGGCGGGCACCGCGCGCACCCAGCCCTGGCAGTAGTCGCTGAACAGGTACCAGCCCTGCAGGCTCGGGTTGGCCTCCCCGCGGTACACGTAGCCACCGGTGATCGAGCAGCCGTCGTCGCGCCCGTAGGTGATCACTGGGGCCGTGAAGTCAGGGGAGGGCTCGCCGTCGTAGTCGTTGTTGCCCTCCACGGTGTTCCACCCGAAGTTGGGTCGGGCTGCGTCGGGGTCGATGACCGACACCTCCTCGATGGCGTTCTGGCCCACGTCGGCGATCCAGAGGCGTCCGGTGGCCCGATCGAAGCTCCAGCGCCACGGGTTGCGCAGGCCGATGCCCCAGATCTCCGGGCGGTCCCACTCGGGGTTGGAGGAGACGGCGAGGATGCCGCCGTCGGGGTCGGGGACCACCCGCAGCATCTTGCCCAGCAGGTAGCCGTCGTCCTGGGCCACGTCGCCACGGTCGCCAGCGCCCCCGCCGTCGCCCGTGGCGATCCACAGCGCACCGTCGGGGCCGAACACGAGGTTGCCGCCGTTGTGGTTCTCGAAGGGCTGCCCGATCTCCAGGTGGAGCACGGCCTCGGCGCCGGCGCGGGGCAGGCCGTCGGGTTCGAGCGGCCACGACCAGATCTCCGTGTCGCCGCCGGAGGCCGTGAAGTCGAGGTAGAGCCGCTCTGCGTCGGGGTCCACCGCGAGGCCCAGCAGCCCTCGTTCGCCGCCGGTGGAGATGCGGTCGCTCACGTCGAGCACCACCGTGGCCGTCCCGGCGTCGAGGTCGAGCGAGTGCACCCTCCCGTCGAGGGTGCTCACCAGCACCGGGCCCGGCCCGGGCGCATCGGCCACCGCCGACGGGCTGGCGAGAGCCAGGAGATCGCCCAGCGCCACCGCGGGCGTGGTGGTGGCCGTCGGCGCCGGCTCGCGGGGCACCGGCAGGGCCAGGTCGGTGGTGCGCTCAGGCGGGACGGAGGTGCGGTCGGCGGCCGCCGAGTAGGCGGGGCCGGGCACCGCCAGCTTGGCCACGAACCAGAGCTCCTCTCGGAAGACGACGCCGGCGGTCACCAGGGCGAGGAGGAGGGCAAGAGCGATGCCGCGACCGGCACGGGAGCGGGGGAGGACGTGCACGGTCGTTGTTCGGTTCGGCGGGGGACCTTGGACGGGCTAGTGACCTGAGTCGCAAGTCATGCGGCACCCACGCCGGGTCTGTGCACCGCTCGCGGCGTCCTCGTCCTCGCCTTGGGGTTCGGCCAGGCCTTCGTCCTGCGTCCTTGCGAGAGGCACACAGCCCTCGCCGTGGGACACCACGGACTCACGACCCAGATCACTAGGCGCCGCTGTGCTTGGCGCTGGCGGTGGCCTTGGCGGGCGCCTCGTCGGCCCGATCGGGCCACCACGGCGGCGGGTAGACGGTGCGCTCGTCGCTGACGCCCTCGGCGTAGAACTGGGCCGCCCACTTGCGGAACTTCATGAAGGGGCCGTCGTTGTCGGCCAGGGCCGGGCGCACCAGGTGGGCCTTGTGCTCCCAGATGGGCATGTCCTCGAGGAACTGCTTGTCGACCTCGCGCACGAAGGCCCGTCCCACGTTGCGGGTGGTCTCCTCGTCCCCCATGGTCTTGAAGCGGAAGTTGAAGCGGGTGATGCACTTCTCGGCCGTGATCGGCGTGGTGACGGCCAGGCTCATCGTGTCGACGATGCCGCTGAACTGCACGACGGAGATGCCGGGGCCGATCATCTCGGAGTCGATCCGCCCCTCCATCACGCCACGGGGCGTGGGGAACTTCTGGCTGGAGCGCATCTGCGAGCCCGGGAAGCCACACTCGTAGCTCTCCAGCTGCGGGACCTCAGCGGTGTTGTGGACGTAGCGGAAGTGAGCGGAGTCGACGCCGTTCTCGGCCATCTCCTGCCACGGCGCCTCCACCGTGTGCTCGGTGCGGATCACGGTGGACCACTCCGGGTCGCCGTTGAACTCCGGCAGCTCGCGGATCTCCCACTGGGGCTCCACGCTCGGGTCGGGGTGGTACCAGACCAGCGACACGCCGTTGCGCTCGACCACGGGGAAGGTGCGCAGGGTGCCCTTCTTGTTGGTGCGCTCCGAGTAGGGGATCTCGGTGTTGACACCCTCGGCGTCGAACTTCCAGCCGTGGAAGGGGCACACGATCTGGCAGTCGTCGACGGTGCCGCCATGGCCCAGATGGGCGCCGAGGTGGGGGCAGAAGGGATCCTGCACGTGGAGCTCGCCAGCCTGATCGCGCCAGGCCACCAGGTGCTGGTCGAAGTAGAAGATGGCCCTGGGCTCGCCGGTGGGGAAGTCCTCGGGATAGCCGATGGCGAACCAGCCGAAGGGCACGGGGAACGGGGACCGGGCGGTGGTGGTCATCAGCTCTCCAGGTCGAAGACTCGTTGGGCGTTCTCACGCAGGAACTTGGGCCACACGTGGTCCTTCAGGGGCACGTTGGGCAGCTCGGAGAAGATGCGCTCGAGCGACAGCCCCATCGGGAAGTAGCCGGCGTACATCACCTTGTCGGCGCCCCGGGAGTTGGCGTAGTCGATGATCGACTGCGGGTAGTACCGGGGGGCGAAGGCAGAGGTGGAGTAGTAGAGGTTGGGCCACTTCAGCATGAGCTTCACGGCGAGAGCGTCCCAGGGCTCGGCGCCGTGGCGCATCACGATCTTGAGCTCGGGGAAGAACCAGCACACCTCGTCGAGCAGCATCGGCAGCTGCGGCGCCATCGGGATGCGGGGGCCGGGCACGCCCACGTAGAGCACGATCGGCAGGTTGGCCTCCACGCACTTGGCGTAGATCGGGTACATCTTCTTGTCGTCGATCGCCACCGACGGCTGGAGCGCCGTGCCCCACACGTGCACCGACTTGAGCTGCGTGCCCCACTCCTCCACCGCCCGGTCGATGGCGCGGAGCGCCTCCATGCCGGAGTTGGGGTCCACGTTGAGCAGGCCCCAGAACTTGTCGGGGTGGTCGCGCAGGGCCCGCTTGCCCAGCTCCTTCTCGGTGACGTTGGTGAGGAACCGGCTGATGCCGAACCGCTCCATCTCGGCGAGGGTGAGCTCGAGGGGGTCGTCGATCTCGTCGTAGCTGGGGATGTCCTTGAACATGTAGGCCGCCGGCATCTCCATCGACTGGGTCTCCTGGTCGAGCGAGGCCTTGCGGATGTAGTCGTAGACCTTCGACTTCGCCTCCTTCACGTCGGGGAACGACAAGAAGGTGTCGACGATGCCCCCCACCCGGGCAGCATCGAACGCAGCAGAACCAGAAGCCTCAGGCATGACCACAGACCCTAGCCACCTCGAACTAGAACGCGTTCTAGTTCGAGGCCCTACAGGCCTTCGAAGGCGTGATCGAGGAGCTGGGTCTGCTCTTGGACGTGGATGGCGTGGCTGCCGGTGGCGGGGCTGCCCGAGCCGGCGCGCGAGACCTGGCGGTACTTGATGCTCTCGGGCACGAGCGGCCAGAGCCGCTCGGACACGAACGATCGGGCTCCCATGTTGTCGGGCTCCTCCTGCAACCAGGTGACCTCGCTCAGGTTGGGGTACTGGGTGAGGAGGTCGGAGATCTGGGCGTAGGGGAACGGGTAGAGCTGCTCGATGCGCTCGATGGCGACGGGGTGGCCCCGCTCGTCTCGCCGGGTCATGGCGTCGTAGGCCACCTTGCCCGAA
>JBPPMN010000321.1:0-2960 GCA_051306055.1 Acidimicrobiales bacterium | reverse complement strand
CATCGTCCCGGTCGACGGCAAGACCGCCCACATCGTGGCCCGCCAGGCCCACCCCGAGGGCGAGCTGGTGTGGATGGAGGCGCTCCCGCGCACCGGGCGCTTCCAGACCGACGACGCCTGCACCGACATCGAGACCCCGCTCTTCCAGTACCGCTACTCGTCGCCCGACGCCAAGGCGATCATGAACCCTGAGGTGTCGGCTGTGCTCGACATCGACGATCCGTTCGAGGGTGTCTTCGACGGGCTCGACGACATCTTCGGCACCGGGGCCGGCGGCGATGAGGAGGAGGCCCCCGCGGTCGATGACGAGCTCGGCTTCCAGACGGTGGCCTGGCTGCTCCCCGATCCCGGCGTGGCCTACGACATCTGCGTCTGGTGGACCGATCGTCCCCGCGACACCGGCTCCATCCCCGAGGTGATCGAGCGCCGCACCTACCGCGTGGCCGCACCCGTGCAGTTCGAGCTGTCGGCCCGGATCGTGGCCATGGACCTCACCGACGACGTGGGGGCCGACCACTTCACCCTCACCACCCGCAACTGGGAGAGCGACCTGGAG
The DNA here is from genome assembly GCA_051306055.1 of Acidimicrobiales bacterium. Lineage (GTDB taxonomy): Bacteria > Actinomycetota > Acidimicrobiia > Acidimicrobiales > VFJN01 > VFJN01. The sequence continues at coordinate 2,404 of JBPPMN010000321.1, read as the reverse complement.
AGGACCTTCCCGGCCGAGGCGATGGATGCGGGGCGGGTGACGCTCGACGAGCCGATCGAGCTCTTGCGCAGCGAGTCGATCTGGTACGCCGCTCCGCCCGAGGTCACGGAGATCGCCATCGCCGAACCCAGCGGCGCCGCGCTGTGGTGGACGGTGCCCACGCCGGTGTTCCCCTGCCGACCCGGCGACGAGGGCATCTGCCTGGGCGGCTGGACCCAGCGCTTCGAGGTGCCCCTGCCGGGCCCCGAGGCCGCGATCCGCCTCTGCGGTGGCAGCTGCCCACCGCTGCAGGGCGAGGAGACCCGGGGGACGATGACCATCGAGGTGGAGCGGTCGGAGGAGTCGGGGCGACCCATCCGCGACCTCGGCTCCTGGCAGATCGGTGAGGGGGCCTTCTTCGAGCCAGATGCCGACCCCGAGCGCTACCCCTACACGCGGGTGCTGCGCAGCCAGAGCCGGTTGATCGTGCAGGACGTCCGAGAGGCGCCGGGCGAGGTGCAGCTCTTCGGAGACGTGCGCTTCGACCGGCCTGTCCAGGGCACCATCGAGCTGTCCACCTTCTTCGGCGACCCGGCCTGCGACCTCCCCGACCAGGAGATCACCGAGCTCACCGACCGGTTCACCTTCTTCGTGCCCGACCCGTGCCGGGGCACCGAGTACCAGATGATCGCCAACGTCGTGGGCGACGACGGCGTGCCGTCACAGGTGTCGCCCGACCACCCCCGCCCGTCGCTCTTCGTGCGGGTGCCGAGGCTGCCGGTGCAGTGGAGCATCGACGCCGAGATCCTCGAGATCGACGGCAGCGACCGAGTGCTTCAGCAGGGCGCCACCATGGCGTTCGGCGACGAGACGCTGTGGGGGGCCAGCGGGCGCTGCCTCGAGCCCGGCTACCACCTCAACAGCGACCTGCTGGGCGACGAGCCGACGCGGCGCACCATGGAGCTCGGCGACTCGGTCCCCTTCGTGTTCCGCCTCGGCACCACCGACGGCTGCGGCGACACCCCTGGCGCCGACCGTGTGGTCGAGGTGGGCCGCCGCTTCGAGCTGAGCGAGCTCGTCGCCGCCGGCCTGCGATCCAGGTCCGAGACGGTCATCGACGTGGAGGCCGACGGCCTCACCCTGCGCATCACCATCTCCGTCACCCCCGGCTGAGGCGGCGGGGGGCGAGGTTCCGAGCACCGAGGAACCCGTAGGCGGTGAGCTCCTGCGCACGAGGCGGTTCGGCGTCGTCGGGGTCGAACACGCGGCACGGCGGCACGGCGCCGACGTCGGTGTGGGTCGCCTCGTTCGTGGTCCAGGCCGCGGGATGGGCAACGGTCACCTCCCATCCCGAGTCGGTGAAGGTGCACTCGTCTTCCAGCTCGGTCGCCGCGCTCTGACCAGCCTGCTCGTCGACGAGGTCGACGACGAGCCGAGGGGGCCCGTCGAGGGTTGCCACCCCGAACGGCAGGCGTTCGCCGGCGCCGACCACCCACGCCAGCTGTCCCTCGAAGTCGCCGGTGCGCACGACCTCCTGCACCAGCTCGGTGCCCTCGGGCGACAGCCGCTGCGGACCGGCGTAGGTCTCCTGCGCGTCGTCGCTCAGCGGGTCGAAGCCGGCGGCCGGCTGGGACCGGATCTCCAGGAACGCGGTGCCAGCCACCTCCACCTGGTTCCCGCTGCCGTCCTGACGCACCGGCGGGTCGACGTAGCCGATGCGATAGCTGGCGGGCGTGCGGTTCTCGAACTCCAGGACGACCCGGTCGAAGCCCTCGTGCCCGCCGATCCGAACGTCGACGAGCAGTGCGGTGTCGCCACTGCCCGCCGGGAACCCGCCCTCCTCCACCGTCTCGAGTGAGGGCGACCCCAGCGGCGACAGCCCGTCACCGTCGTCCTCCCGCTCTGTGGTCGTGGTCGAGGACTCGGTGGTCGGGGGTTGCGTGGTCACCGGCGCACCCCCTTCATCGTCGGTGCCGCTGCAGGCTCCCAGCACCATGGTCACGGTCAGCGCGATCATGAGGGTGATCAGGCGCATGCTTGGTCCCCTGCCCACTGGCGACCGTCGCCACTCATCTCGCCGAGCGGCAGCCCGGCGACGGCCTTCCCGCTGCTCAGCGAAGCACCGGCATGGTCCTGGAACGTCGACCAGAGGGCAACGAGCACGAGCGGGTCGTCGCCGGAAGGGCCCGTCCACGGGGTCTGCGCCCACCCGGGGTCGTCGAGCACCGGCCCGACGCCTGGCCGGCCGCATCCTGCAGGTTCTCGTTGGTCCGTCGGCACCGACCTCGTCGTCGTCCAGGCCGGGGCTGCGCTCGATGCAGAGGTCAGCTCACGCGATGTCGCGGCGCTGCACGGCGATGAGGCCGACGGCCGCGGGCACGATCGCCCACACCACCAGGGCGATGATCGCGGCGGGCACGCCCAC
>JBPPMN010000301.1:0-3039 GCA_051306055.1 Acidimicrobiales bacterium | reverse complement strand
CGGGACGGGCGTGGTGGAGGGCCTGCGCCAGGGCGGCCGGCTGGCTGAGGTAGGCGCAGTGGCCACCGGGGATCTCGTCGATCACGACGCCGGCGGGGAGGCGCTCCTCCACCAGCGCACGCATCCAGTCGGCGGGGAAGAAGCGGTCGTCGCGGCACAGGAGGAACCGGGTGGGCACGTCGGGCCAGGCGGCCAGCGGCCAGGGCTCCTCGAACGGCGTGCCCGATTGGTCGCGCGGCGGGGCGCTGGCGGCCAGCACCTCGGGCGGCACGTCATGGAGGAACAGAGCGTCGGATGAGGTGTCGCGCAGGCCCTGGGCGGCCACCGCCTCGTCGTGGCCCGTGTTGGTCCACCACTCACCACCGGTCTCGCCGGGGCTGGGCACCATCGCCGTGAGGAGCACCAGCAGGTCGACCGGCACCTGGGTGCACACCAGCGGGGCCACGAAGCCGGCCGTGCCGTCGTCGTGGATGAGCACGTAGGTGGCCGTGGCCCTCCGACGTCAGCCGCGGGCGGGACTCATCGCGCGACAGGACGCACGAGAGGACCGACCAGCACCGCCACCGCCGAGCGCAGGCCCGCAGGATCGTCGATGGGGACGACGGTGTCGCGGGTGAGGATGAACGACAGGCCGAGGCGGGCCAGCGACTCGGCCACCACTGCGGCCTCGGCGTCGGTGGTGGCCACGCCCGCTTCGAGGAGGGGCGGCGTCAGCGCAGACCGGGCCAGGGCGATCAAGGGACCGGCGCCGGTGGTGAGCAGCGGCAGGACGGCCTGCGGGTCGTGGCGCAGGAGGTGGTCGACCACCGAGTCGCGCAGCGCATCGAGGCACACCAGCGCGGCCTCGACCGCCTTGTCGCCGAACGACTCGACCGCCGCGGCGGCCGCCCCCACGGCCAGCAGCGTCTGACGCAGCTCGCGCGCCAGCACGGCATGGACGAGGTCGTCGCGGGATCCGAACCAGCGATAGACGCTGGTGCGTCCCACGCCGGCGGCGTCGGCCACGTCGTCGACGCTCCAACGGCCGAGGCCGAGGCGGCGGAGGTGGTCGGCAGCGGCATCGAGCACGGCCACCGCCGCCTCGTCGTCGACGGGCTGGCCCACCCCGGCCACGATCGGCGCCAGGGCGATGCTCAGCTTGCGGCGGGCCACGGCTCGCCTCGCGCCTCGGCCCGCACCCGCCGCCAGCCGTCCTGGGCGCGGGGCTGCCAGCGCACCGAGAACGGCACGAGGCGCCAGGCCTTGCGCACCGCCAGCTCGAGAGCGTCGAGCTGCACCTGATCGGCGCGGCTCCAGGGGATGTCGAACCGCTGGCGCACGATGGGCGGAAGCCCGCCGATGGCGCTGATGCGGGCGGGCACGCTGAGCAGCTTGGCCACGGGAGACCGGCGGGCCAGGCCGTTGAGCGGGGCGAGGGGACCAGGAAGGTCGATGCGCACGGGCTTGTCGAGCAGTCGCAGCACGAAGGCGACGGCCTCGTTCATCTCGAGGACCTCGGTGCAGTAGCGATCCCACTGCTCCTGGTAGGCGGCGCGGGTGGGCGGCACCTCGCGGTCGCTCACCCCGTAGCGGCGGTACCAGACGAGGCCCTCCTGGTAGAGCTGCTCGCGCTCCTCGGCGCTGAGCCGCCGGTCGTCGTAGCGGTCGACCACCTGCTCGGCCATGAGCTGGAAGGTGGCGTGGGCCCACCAGTAGGTCTCGGGCGTGAGGGCGTGGTAGCGGCGACCCTGGGCGTCGACGCCCTTGATCGACGTGTGCTCGTCGCGCACCCATCGCCCGGTCGACTCGGCCTCCGGCCCGTCGTAGACGGCGCCGAGGATGGCGGGCAGCGAGCGGATCACCCGGTCCATCGGGTCGTCGAAGAAGTTCGAGTGCTCCATCACGCCGGCCCCGACGGCCGGGTGCATCAGCTGCAGCAGGCCAATCGTGCCGCCCATGAAGGCGATCCGGGTGTCGCCGGCGTAGCGCCACAGCAGGGAGTCGGGACCGAGGTCGTCGTGGTACATAACAGCAATGAAAGTACCACGTCAGATCGAGCGGCTCAGAGCTGACACACCTGGTTGCGGTACGCCCCCACCCGCACGCCAGCCGCCTCGAAGGCGGGGTCGTCGATGAGGATGCGGAGGTCGTCGGCGGCTCCGGAGGCGGCCAAGGCCTCGAAGTCGTAGCCGGCGGCGGCCAGCGCGGCGTCGAGGGCGGCCATGCCCTCGGCCACCAGCGCCACATCGCCGGCGATGTCGGCGGGGGCTGCGGCGCGCGTCTCCTCGAGGGCTGAGAGGACGGCGGCGAAGGCGGCCTCGACCGCCGCGGGATCGTCGGGGTCGCTCTCGAGGGCGGCGTCGACATCGAGGTCGCGCAGCAGCTCGCAGAAGGGGGAGGTGGGATCGCCGGTGAACCTGGGCACGGTCGAGGTCGACGACGGCGCGGTGGCGATGGAGGTGGTGGTGGCCCCGCTGTCGTCGTCGGATCCGCCGGAGCAGGCGGCGGCCAGCACCAGGGCCAGCGCCGCGACGCCGCGCCTCAGACGCCCGCCCTCGACCGGAGGAGGGCGGTGGCCGCCTTGCCGTCGGCCTGGCCCTTCGAGGCCTGCATCACCTTGCCCATGAAGAAGCCGGTGAGCTTGCCGCGGGCCTTGTCGTCGCCGGTGCGGAACTGCTCCCACTCGCCCGGGTGGGCGGCGATGACGGCATCGACGATGCCCTCGAGCACCGAGGTGTCGAGCGCCTCGAAGCCCTTGGCCTTGGCCACCTCGGCCGGACCGACCCCGGTGGCCACCACCTCGGCCAGGACGGTCTTGGCCTGGGTGGCGGTGAGCTCGCCGGCGGTCTCCATCTTCACGAGGTCGGCCAGGTGCTCAGCCGACAGCGCATCGGCTCGCTCGACCGCGAGGTTGTGCTCCACGTGCGTGAGCACCCGGGCCGCGTCGGCGCCGGCCGTGATGGCAGCCGCGGCCAGGTCGTCGAGGCCGCGCTCCACCGCGATCACCACGCCACCGTCGCTGGCCGACACCGCGGCCGCCTGGGCCAGCGAGGTGCGGCG
>JBPPMN010000300.1:0-4279 GCA_051306055.1 Acidimicrobiales bacterium | reverse complement strand
GTCTCGGCGCGACGAGCTCACCGAGAGCGGGTACGACGCCGGCGTGCTGCGCTCGGAGGACCACTCCTCGCTCGAGCCCGGCTTCTGGGTGGCCTACGTCGGACCCTTCCCCGATGTGGCGGCGGCGGAGGCGGCCAAGGACGCCCTCGTCGCGGACGGCTACACCGCGGCCTACACCCGGTGCGTCGGCACCGACGAGGAGTGCCCGTAGTGCCCGACCGGCTCGACCGGTGGGTTCCCCTCAGCCCGGTGTCGCCGACGCCGGTGCAGCCGATGGACCGCCTCGGCGCCGCGCTCGGGCTCGAGCCGGGCCGGCTCTGGGTGAAGCGCGACGACCTCACCGGTCTGGCCGGCGGCGGCAACAAGGTGCGCAAGCTCGAGCACCTCTGCGCCGACGCGCTGGCCCGGGGCAGCGACATGCTGGTCACCGGTGGGGGTCGACAGTCGAACCACGCCCGGCTCACAGCAGCCGCAGCGGCCCACCTCGGGCTCGACTGCACGCTGGTGCTCGGATCGGACCCACCCCAGACCGCCACCGGCAACGTGGTGCTCGACCACCTTCTCGGCGCCACCATCGAGTGGGTCGGCCCGCTCGACTACTACGACCTCGAGGCGGCCATCGATGCTGAAGCTGACCGGCTGGCCACCACCGGACGCCGGCCGTACCGGATGCCCCTGGGCGGAGCGTCGACCGTGGGCCAGCTCGGCTACGCGGTGGCGGCCCAGGAGCTCCGGGCGCAGCGCCCGGAGGTGGCGCTGGTGGTCGTGGCCGACGGCACCGGTGGCACCCACGCCGGCCTCGTGGCCGGGTTCGGCGACCACGGCCTCGTGCTCGGCGTCGACGTGGGCACCCGACCCGACCTCGACCTCACCGTGCCCCGCGACGCGCTCGAGGCTGCGGCGCTGGCCGGCCTCCCGGAACCCACCGGTACGTGCGCCATCGACCACGACCGCTGGGCCCCCGGCTACGGCGAGCCCAACGCCGCCTGCCGGGAGGCGCTCGACCTGGCCGCCCGCCTCGAGGGCCTGGTGCTCGACCCCGTCTACTCCGGCAAGGGGATGGCCGGGCTGATCGCCGCGGTGCGCGACGACCGGGTCCCCGTGGAGGGCGACCTCGTCTTCCTTCACACCGGCGGGATGCCCGCCCTCTTCTCCCCTCGCTACGCCGACTGGATCGTCGACCGGTGACCGTGCGGGTGGCGGGCGTCACCGACCTCCCCGCCCTCACCGAGCTCCGCCGGCGGTGGACCGAGGAGCGGCGCGGCGTCGGCCCCGACCCCAGCTTCACCGAGCGCTTCGCCGCCTGGTTCCACGCCGAGGCCCACCTGCGCACGTTCTGGCTGGCCGAGCAGGCCGACCAGCCGATCGGCATGACGAACCTGCTGCGGTTCGTTCGCATGCCGGGCCCGGGCATCGAGGCCGGCGGGTGGGGCTACCTCGGCAACATGTTCGTCGTCCCCGAGCACCGGGGTGCGGGCGTGGGTCGCCTCCTGCTCGACGCCCTCGTGGGCCACGCGGACGCCGCCGGCCTCGAGCGGATCGTCCTGAGCCCCTCGGAGCGCTCGGTGCCCTTCTATCGTCGCGCCGGCTTCGGCGACGCCAACGAGCTCCTCCTCCGCCCGGGCCCCGGCCGCTGACCTACCTCCGCGGCGTCAGGCGGCCTTCACGTCGACGGGGACGTCGAGGGCCGATTCGAGGAGGTCCTTGCGGGTGCTGGCCGCGTAGAGCTCCAGGCTGATGTCCTCTCCGGGGACGGCCTCCACCCGCACCACGAGGCGACTCCCCTTGTCGTTCACGCTGAGGGCCGCCACCCGGGCCGCGTGGTTGCGGTCGAGGCCGATGGCCACCCGCAGCAGCCCGGCCAGCACCCGCACCTCGTGCTGGGCGTCAGGGTCGAGGCCGGCGAACTCCGGGTGCTTCGCCTTGGGCTCCGACTTGCGGTGGTAGCGGGCCACCAGAGCGATGCGCTCCACCTCGTGGTCGGTGAAGCCGGCCAGGCGGTCGGTGCCGCGGATCACATAGTAGCTGTGCTTGTGGTGCTGGGCGTGGCTGAGGAACATGCCCACGTTGCACAGCAACGCCGCCGCCTCGAGGATCTCGCGGGCATCGTCGCCCAGGCCGTGGCGGTCCGCGGTGGCGTCGAAGAGGGCCAGGGCCAGGCGGGCCGCCTGGGCGGAGTGGGGCGGGTCTTCGTCCATCAGCTCGCCGAGGCGCAGCACGCTCTGGCGGCGCAGGTCGGAGAGGTGGTGGAGCGAGCCGCCGTGGCGTCGCTGCCAGGCGTCGAGCAGGACGCCCTCGCGCAGGGCGAAGTCCGACACCACCACCTCGCGGATGTCGAGCTCGTGCACCACCTGCTCGAGGATCACGGCGCCGGCCAGGATGGTGTCGGCCCGGCTGGCGTCGAGGCCCGGTAGCTCGGCGCGCGCCGCCGGGGTGGGCGCTACGGCCAGCTCCGACACGAGGGCATCGAGCTGCTCACGGGTCAGCACCACGTTGCTCACCGAGCGGGGGCGGCTGCCCGTCGCCCGCAAGGCCCCCATCTCGGCCAGGGCGGCGATGGTGCCCGACGAGCCCACCGCCACCTCCACGTCGAGCCGGCGCACCTCGCGAGCGAACGGGGCCAGCGTGGAGCGAACGTAGCGACGGCAGGCGTCGAGCGCTCCGGGGTGGAGCAGGTTGCCGTCGAAGAAGCGCTTGGTGAGGCGCAGATGGCCCAGCTTCAGCGATCGCGAGGCGAGCACCTCCCCCCGCAGGCCCACCAGCAGCTCGGTGCTGCCGCCCCCGATGTCGCAGAGGAGCAGGCGGCGGTCGAAGGCCTCCACCGCCTGGAGGACCCCGAGGTGGATGAGGCGGGCCTCCTCCACGCCGGAGATGACGTCGACGTGCACGCCGGCCTCGGTCCAGGCCCGGTCGATGAACAGGTCGCGGTTCTCGGCCTCCCGCACGGCGGAGGTGGCCACGGCCGTGATGGGTGCGCCGTGCACCTCGGCCACCTGACGGAACCGGGCCAGGGCGGCGACGGCGCGGTCGATGGCGTCGTCGGCCAGCTCGCGCATGTCGCCGGCGCTCGATCCGAGCCGCACCATCTCCTTCTCCCGCTCCAGGATCTCGAAGCGCGGCCCGGTGTCGCCGGCGGTCATGCGGGCCACGACGCCGTGCACCGAGTTGGTGCCGATGTCGATGGCGGCGAGCGGCTCGGGATCGGAGGGCACGGGTGCAGTCTGCTCGCGGCGGGGGGTAGTGTCGCCGACCATGCCCAGCAAGCCACCGCCGAAGCGCAAGGTCAAGGGCGGGCGCGTGACCCCGAAGGGCGGTCCGGCCGCCGCCAACCGGCCGGCAGCCTCCACCCGCTACACGCCGCCGGTGCCCCAAGAGTTCAAGGTGAGCCCGGTGTGGGTGCCCATCCTCATGTTCACGCTGCTCGGGATCGGGCTGCTGGTGATCTTCCTCAACTACCTGGGCGTGCTGCCCGGCGGCACCAAGAACACCTACCTGCTGGTGGGCCTCGGCAGCATCCTCGGCGGGATCATGACCGCCACGCAGTACCGCTGAAGCGCCCCGGCAGCCGTCAGGTTGCGGTCAGACAACGGGAAGACGGCGCCAGAGTTACATCCATGTGACCCTCCCCAGTGTTGTCCACAGGCTGGGGACAACGTCACCGGGCGTCAGAGGTCGTCGACGGGGGTGACCAGGTCCATCTCATCCTGGCAGTGACGGGGCGGATCCGGCATCTGGTCGTTGGCGACGGTCATGCGCACCTCGGTGCCGCAGATGCTGCAGCGGTACATGATCTTCACCTTGCGCAGCTCGCCCGACGGCGGAGGTTCCGGCACCGGCTGGGCCAGCCCCCCGAGCATGGCGAAGCCGATCTTGAACATGATCAGCACAGCCACCGCGGCGATCACCAGCGCCACCGGCGACGCATCCGTGGCCAGCCACCCGACGACGACGAACAGCAGCAGCCCGACAGCAGCACCCCGCGAGACCGACAGCCGCTTCACAGAGCAGAGGCTAGAGGGGCAGGAGGGCGGGCCCCCAAGCGCGCCCGTCTCCCCGCAGGGCCAAGGTCAAGAGCGCGACGAAGCAGCAGCCGCAGAACACGTCATCCGAGAGCGCGAACCGGTCCCATACAGGCCCCCAGCGAACTCGTCGCGACCTGGTCACCTTCTTGCGACCGTTTCGCGACGAGTTCGGGTGGAGCACGAGGGAGACTTGGGCGCGCCATCCGGATCGCCGACAGAGCGCCGGCGGGGGGTGTGGGGGGCAGAGGCTCCGCCGG
>JBPPMN010000276.1:0-8470 GCA_051306055.1 Acidimicrobiales bacterium | reverse complement strand
CCCCGGGGCCTGGCGCTGGCTCGCCCCAGCGCTCCACCAGCAGCCGGAACGATCGCTGGGCCTCGAAGCTGGTGACCCGCTGCCCGAGGATGGCCGGCACCAGGGCCTCGAAGACGCGACCGGTCCGGGGCATCCGGAGTCCCAGGTGGCGGCGGTGCAGGTCGGCCACGACGGGGTGGGGGGTGGGATCGAACCCGGCACGGTCGTCGAGGCAGCCGAGCAGGGCAGGGGCGGTGTCGAGCGCCCACTCGGCACCGGGCCCCCAAGCCTCCACCGTGAGCACGTCGCCGGAGCGGTCGGCCCGCAACGTGACCGGACCGTCGGGCGACCGAGTGGCCCGCAGGACGGTGTCGGGACCGAGCAGGATGGTGGGGTCCTGGCGGCCGGTGCGCAGCGGCCGCAGGGAGCGCGCCAGATCCACCGGAAAGGGTGGGCGGATCGTGCGGCTCGACATGAGACGGAGAACGCTACGACCAACCGGATCGGCCGCCAAGTCTGCGTCAGGCCCCGCTGGCCACCTCAGCGGCCCACCGGTAGTCGGGCTTGCCGCTGGGGCTGCGCACCACGCGGTCCACCCGGATGTAGGCCTTGGGCACCTTGTAGCGGGCCAGGTGCCCACCCACGGTGGCCGAGAGCTCGCCGTCGGTGGCCTCCTGGCCCTCGCGCAGCTGCACCACCGCCACGAGCTCCTGGCCCCACCGCTCGCTGGGCCGACCGGTCACCACGACGTCGAACACGGCGGGATGGCGCTTCAGCGCCTGCTCGACCTCCTCGGCGAACACCTTCTCGCCTCCGGTGTTGATGGTGGAGGCATCCCGACCGAGGAGCTCCATGCCGCCATCGGGCAGGAGTCGGGCCCGGTCGCCGGCCACCGCGTAGCGCACCCCGCCGACGAGGGGGAAGGTGCGCCGGGTCTTGGCCTCGTCGCCGAGGTAGCCGAGCGGCACCCGGCCGGTCTGGGCCAGCCACCCCACCGTCGGGTCGCCGGCGGGCAGCACCCCGCTGAGGTCTTCGGCCAGGACGACCGAGGTGGCGGAGCGCTCGAACCGTCCCGTGCCCGTCTGGCCCCCTCGCCGGCTGTTGGCCACGCCCTGGCGGCCCGTCTCGGAGGAGCCGAGCACGTCGACGATCCGCAGGCCGTCGACCAGGTCGAGGAGGTCGTCCTTGACGCTGGCCGACAGGATGGCGCCGCCGGTGAGCAGGAACCGCCACGACGGCGGCGGCGCCGGTCGGCGGCGCAGCTCGTCGACGATCGGTCGGGCAAAGGCATCGCCCACGATCAGCAGCGAGGTGACGGACTCCGCCTCCATGGTGTCGAGGAGGTCGGCGGCGTCGAGGCGCTCCGGGTGGTGCTGGATCACGACGGTGCCACCGGCCAGCCAGGCGCTGAGGGCGTTCCAGTGCGCCGCGCCATGCATGAACGGCGGCGCCGGCAGTGATCGCAGCGAACCGGTGGTGGCCGCGGCCACGAGCTCGTGGGTGGCGCGGCTCACGCCGAGGCAGGCGGCGAGGAAGTCGGCCTGACGCCAGAGCACGCCCTTGGGCATGCCGGTGGTGCCGCCGGTGTAGAGGATGTAGAGGTCGTCGGGGGAGAGGCCTTGCGGTGGGCTCGGAACAGCTTCGGCCAGGGCCTCCTCGTAGGGCACAGCCCCCGGGAGGAGGGCCGCCCCGGAGCCGTCGTCGACCTGCACGAGGAGGCGCAGCTCGGGGAGGTCGGCGAGCACGCTGGCCAGCGTGGGCGCGAAGGCCCCGTGGAACACGATGGCGCGTGCGCCGCTGTCGGCCAGCACGTAGCGGAGCTCCTCCGCTACATAGCGGTAGTTGACGTTGACCCCGACCGCCCGGGCCTTGGCCGCTCCGAGGAGGGCCTCCAGGTACTCGTTGCCGTTGTGCAGGTAGAGGGCGACGTGATCGTGGGGCGACTCCCACCCCGGACCCTCGCCGTGCGGTCGGCGCAGACCGAGGCCGTGCTCGCCCAGGAGGGCGGCGAACCGGCGGCTGCGATCGGTCACCTCCGCCCACGTGAGGCGGCGATCGCGCCACACGATGCACTCGCGCTCGGGCACCACAGCCGCGATGGCCTCGTGGACCGCAGCCAGGTTCAGCTCCTCGGGGACGTCTCGCACGGCCATCGATCGGTCAAGACCCCCCGGCGTACCGGGCGCGGAGGTCGTTGCAGATCGGCAGCGTGGCCGTCTCCACCGGGGTGATCTCGACACCGGGCACCTCGGGCCGGTCGAGGGCGTCGCGCATCACCAGCTCCTGGCGGAACCAAGAGGCGTCGGGGAGCGCGGTCTTGATGTCGACCAGCCCCAGCCTCGGGTTGTCCTCGTCGATCACGACGTACTGCATCAGCGGGAGCGACACCCCCAGGCGCAGGCGCAGGATGCCGTCGGGGGGCAGGGTCCGCCACCGGCCGATGGGGGCATCCACGCCCGTGCCGGAGAGGTCGCGGCCGACCGTGTCGAACAGCGCTCGGAAGCGGCCCTCGCCGTCGAGCTCGAGCACCACGCCGTCGCCGCCGAGGCCGTCGGCGCGGGCCAGCGTGATGCGGGCCGGTCGATCGCCGACGCCGGACACGTCGACCACCCACGCCAGCTCGCGGCCTTCGAGCATCACCCACGGTGAGAGAGGCTCTCCCGTCCCCACGTAGGCGGCCTGGCAGTCGTCCACGAGCACGATCTGGTCGACCGTGCTGTCGCGGGGGAGCGTGGGGCTGGTGGTCACCAGGTCAGCGAAGGGATGACCGGGGGTGTGACGGCTGAGCCGCTCCTGGACGCGGACCATCTCCTGCAGGGGCGGCCCCGGGTGGTTGGTGCGGTTGGTGGTGACGGCGACGGCAAGGTTGGCGGCGAAGCCGAACAGGCCGAGGGCGACGAGCACGCTCAGGGTCGCCCGGCGACGACGGGCGGAGGCGTTGCCCGACCGGCGGGCGAGGTCGACGGCGCCGATGCTGCTGGCCAGCGCCATGACCGGCACCAGCTCCGAGGTGTAGCGGTAGGCGATGTAGCCGTAGAACATGATGGCGCCCGGGATGGCCAGCAGGCCGAGCAGCGGGATGCGCAGGAGGCTGGCCCCCGCCACCCCCCGCGGGCGGAAGGCGGTCACCATGCCCCAGATGCTCAGCAGGGTGAGCAGCGGCATGAACGCCACCACGCTGCCGGTGCGGTACGTCTGGTCGAGGAAGGAGCCGCCGTAGCTCTGGGCCGGTTCGGCGGGCAGGGTGATGAAGGGGAAGAGCGACGTGAATCGGATGCCGTCGGGGCGCAGGTAGTTCACGAAGGTGCTCGGAAAGATCTGGAGCGACACCAGATCGCCACCGTTGGCCTCGAGGGCCAGGCGGCGCTGCTCGTTGACGCTGGTCCAGATCTGGTCGCCGAGCGGGAACATGTAGGGATGGCGGAACTTGGCCCAGTTGAAGGCGATCCCGACGCTGAGCGGCGCCAGCCCGGCGAGCGCCACCCGAGGACCCCACCGGCGGAGGTCGTCGCCGCCGCGCCCGAAGGCGAACCAGAGCCCGGTGAGCACCAGCGCGCCGGCGCAGGCCCAACCCGCGGTGGTGCGCGAGAGCACGGCCCCGAGGGTGAAGAGGGCGGCACCGATCACCGCCGAACGCCGTGGCGGTCCCGTGAGGAGGCCCAGGATGCAGTGCGCGGCGCCCAGCGACGTGGCGATGGCCCAGGCGTAGGCCTCGTGGTACACGAACGGCATCGAGCCCAGGTACAGCACCACCGAGCCGGCGGTGATGGCGAACAGGAGGGCGGCATAGGAGCCGGTCTCGATCCGGCTGAGGGGCTCGTCGCCCCGGAGCACCCGGCGGACCCGCCAGATCAGCAGGGCCAGCACCACGGTGGTGACGCCCCAGGCCAGCAGCATCGAGAGGGCGGTGATGCGGCCGTCGAACCCGTCGGTGACGGCCAGGATCGGCATCCGGAAGAGGGCCGGCCCGGGCGGGAAGTACATGAACTCCTGGCCGCGGAGCCGGAAGGCCTCGATGCCCAGCGCCCCCTCCGGCACGGAGAGCTTGCCGTCGAGGAAGGCCCGGGCCTGGATGTCGTAGAACGACGAGAAGTCGCCGCTGCTCAGCGCGGTGCGCCGAGGGTCGAGCCCGAAGTCCCACAGCACCGCCACGTAGGCGACCAGGGCGGCCAGCGCGGCCCAGCCGACGGCACGCGTGTAGCGCCGGACGTCGGGCTGGGCGTCGGTCCAGCGGGCTCGCTGGCGGGCGGCGAACGAGGTCAACGACGGGCCACGGGCGGGCCGGCGAGGAGCCGAGCGTCGGACCGGAGGGGCACCAGCCGTACAGTAACGTACGCCGACTTCGACGAACGACCCCCCGAGAGGGTGGAGACGCACCCCGTGATCACGCAGGATCCCCTCGACCTCGCCCCCCTCGAAGCCCAGCTCCCGCAGCTGGCCGTCGACTACGCCGCGGCCGAGCCCTACCCGCACATCGTCCTCGACGACGTGCTGCACCCCGAGGCGCTGGCCGAGGTGCTGCGCGAGTTCGACGCCATCTCCACGGGCAGCTGGACCAACTACCTCCACCTCAACGAGCGGAAGTACGCCAACACCCGGCCCGACACCTGGGGGCCCACCCTTCGTGCGGTGGCCGAGGCCTTCACCTCCGACCGCTTCGTGGCCTTCCTCTCCCAGCTCACCGGCATCCCTGGCCTGATGGCCGACGACAGCATGGACGGCGGGGGCCTGCACCGGAGCCTGGCCGGCGGCTTCCTCAACGTGCACGCCGACTTCACGGCGCACCACAGCAAGCCCGGCTGGCACCGCCGGGTGAACCTGCTCCTCTACCTCAACCCTGAGTGGCGGTCGGAGTGGGGTGGCGAGCTGGAGCTGTGGTCGGCCGACATGGCCCGCTGCGTCAGCAAGGTGGCCCCGCTCTGCAACCGGGTGCTGCTGTTCACCACCGACGAGCGGTCCTACCACGGCCATCCGGACGTCCTCCGGTTCCCCGAGGGCCTGGCCCGCCAGTCGATGGCGCTCTACTACTTCACCCAGGACACCTCCCTCCGCGCCCACGCCACCGACTACCGGGCCCGGCCCGGCGACGGCGGCCGTCGGGCGCTCATCTACATCGACAAGAAGGCGTTGCAGGTCTACGACGTGCTGAAGCGACGGTTCCGGATCTCCGACGGCGCAGCCAGCCGGGCTCTCGGCTGGTTGGGGGGGTGGCGCAAGCCGCGCTAGCGACCACCCACGGTCACGACGGAGCGGGGGCCGTGGGCTCTGGAGCACCCCGCTGCGCCCAGCGCTCCTGCTGGCGGTGCTTGAGCCGCAGCACCGGCTGCTCCACGAGGTACCAGGAGGCGAGGGTGCAGGTGACCAGCAGCGCCAGCCCAGCGGCCGCCCGGGGCAGGGCCGGCCAGGACTCCCCCCAGCGGCTGACGGCCCGGAAGGCTGGGATCTGCCAGAGGTACAGCCCGTAGGACACCCGGCCCACCCGCTGTGTGACCGACGCCAGCGGCCCCCGGACCCAGCGGTCGGGCTCGCTGGCCAGGAACAGCACCATGGCGCAGGAGGCCAGCACCCATGCGCTGATCCCGCCGAAGTAGGCGGTGCCACGGTCGCCCTCGACCACGATCAGCGCCACCGCGCCCACGGCCATCGCCGCGGCCGGGGTCCAGCGCGGCAGGCGGGGAGGCGTGAGGCCGCGGGCGAACAGCGAGGCGGCCAGGGCGCCCCACAGCAGCCCGTCGACGCGGGTGTCGGTGCGCAGGTAGGCGGCCTCCCAGCCCCAGCGCTGGAAGACGATCGCCCGCCACACGCCCACACCGAGGGCCGCCAGCGCCAGCACCACCAGGACCCGCCGGGTGGGGTGCCGCCACCCCACGAAGGCGGCCAGGGCGAAGGGCCACACCAGGTAGAACTGCTCCTCGATCGAGAGCGACCAGATGGCGGTGAGGTCGGCGGCGCCCAACGGGTTCCAGAGCACGCGCCAGTTCATGTAGTAGAGGGCGGTCGCCTCCACGTTGTCGAAGAAGAAGTCGCGACGGCCGAACGGCGGCCAGTCGCTGAGGCTCGAGTAGATGCCGTACACGACGAAGAGGAACACCAGGGCCGGCAGCAGCCGCATCGCCCGTCGGGCGTAGAACTGGCCCAGCTTGATCGCTCCGCGCCGGTGCTGCTCCTTCAGGAGGATCGAGGTGATGAGGAACCCGCTGAGGACGAAGAACAGGTCGACGCCCAGGAAGCCGCTGCGCGACCAGGAGGCGTCGAAGGCGCCCACCGGGAGGATGGCGGCGAGGTGCGCGATGAGCACCAGGGTGACCGCCACCGCCCGCAGGCTGTCGAGCGACGGGACGTGGCCCAGCCGCCGGATGTCCGAGGAGGCGGCGCTGGCCACCGAGGTCAGGTCTCGGTGACGGTGACCGACGTCATCTTGTCGCCGACCTGGATGGCCTGGGCCACCTCGATGCCGCTGGTGACGTGCCCGAACAGGTTGTAGAGCGGCTGGAGCTTGTCGCGGCAGTCGTCGATGCAGATGAAGAACTGGGATCCGTTGGTGTCGGGCCCGGCGTTGGCCATGGCGACGGCGCCGAGGGTGTACTCCCCCTGCACGGGCTCGTCGGCGAACTTGTAGCCAGGACCGCCGCGACCGCTGCCCTCCGGGTCGCCGCCCTGGATCACGAAGCCGGGCACCACCCGGTGGAAGGTGAGGCCGGTGTAGAAGCCCTGGCGGGCCTGCACGATGAAGTTGTTCACCGTGTTGGGGGCCAGGGAGGCGTCGAGGGCCATCACGATGTCGCCCTTGTCGGTGGTGAGGGTCACCTCGAAGGTGGCGGTGGGGTCGATCTCGAAGGCGGGTGCGGAAGGCATGGCGACCTACGCTACCCGAGTGCCTGAACCCCTTGACGCGCGTGAGCGCCGTGAGCTGTGCGACCTGTTCGAGGAGCTGGGTCCCGACGCCCCCACCTTGTGCGAGGGGTGGGCCACCATCGACCTGGCTGCCCACCTGGTGGTGCGGGAGCGCGACCCGCGCGCCGCGCCGGGGATCCTCCTCGGCGGCCGGTTCGAGGCCACCCTCGACCGTGTCACCGAGCGGGCGCTGGCCCGGGGCTACACCGTGCTGGTCGACCAGGTGCGCAACGGCCCGCCGCTCGGGCCCATGGCCATCCCCGGCCTGCGCACCCTGCTGAACCTCAACGAGTACGCGGTGCACCACGAGGACGTGCGGCGCGCCAACGGCCTGGGCCCACGCGCCGATCGAGCCGACCTGCAGGATGCGCTGTGGGGCCTGCTGCGCCACGGAGCCCGGCTCGCCCTGCGCAAGGTCGACGGCGCGCGGGTGGTGCTGGTCCGCCCCACCGGCGAGGAGATCGCGGTGGGGCGCGGACCGGAGGTCACCGTCACCGGCGATCCTCTCGAGATCCAGCTCTACCTGCTGGGTCGCCGCGACGCGGCCCAGGTCACCCTCGGTGGCGACCCGAGGGCGCAGGCGGCGCTGGAGGGGGCCGAGCTGGGGCTCTGACCGCCGAGGTCAGCCCGTGCGGCTGCCGCTGCCGGAGCAGGAGCCGGGCTGGGTCAGCTGGCGGCGACGATGCCGCGCTCGCGGAGGCCGGTGATGCCCTCCCAGAGGACGGCGAAGAGCACGTCGGTGGCTCGCTCCAGCCCGGCGTCTCGGTAGTCGACCCAGTCTTGGGCTCCGGCCTCGAGCAGGCCCACGACGCCCCGGGCCACCAGCCGCGGGGTCGGTCCGGATCCCCAGGCTGCCGCGATCCGCTCGATGCGTTCGCGCCGGGCCGCCTGGATGGCCGGGTGGTGCAGCGCGCCGGCTGCCGTCATCACGTTCCACGCCGCCTCGTGGTCGCGGGCGAACACGAGGTAGCGGCGCACGATCCGACGGAGCCGCACCTCGTCGGGCAGCTGGTCGTCGAGGAACCGGCCCAGCTCGCGGTCGAGCTGCTCGAGGTTGTGGAGGTACACGGCGGCGATCAGGCCGCCCCGGTCGCCGAAGTAGGCGTAGACCAGCGAGCGGGACACCCCGCCGGCCTCCGCCACCTCCTCGAAGCTCACGTCGCCCGGGTCGCGCCCCCGGAACACAGCCGCGGCGGCCTGCACGAGCAGGGCCCGCCGGGTGACGGGATCGAGCCGCAGAGGCGCTTTGGGTTCCTTGACCTGGCGTTGGCTCACGAACCCCCCTCGGGCGAGCCGGGTGGGTACGGGCTACGAGCTGGTGGTGCCGACCTCGACGGAGCTGGCCGAGGCGGACGGCTGGTCGCCGAGCAGGGGGAAGTGGCAGGCCACGAAGTGGTCGGGTCCGATCTCCCGGATCTGCGGCTCCTCCACCGCGCAGCGCTCCTGGGCCAACGGGCAGCGGGTGCGGAAGCGGCAGCCGGCCGGCGGGTCGAGCGGCGACGGCAGATCGCCCGTGAGGAGGCCGGTCTGGGCCGGGGCCACGGTGGGGTCGGGCACCGGGATCGAGCGCAGCAGGGCGGCGGTGTAGGGGTGGGCC
>JBPPMN010000259.1:0-16293 GCA_051306055.1 Acidimicrobiales bacterium | reverse complement strand
GACCCGATCCGCTGCTGCGGGTCGCCGGCCGGCCGCCGCGTGAGGGCGAGATCGAGGGTCGGGCCCTCGGGGTCGAGGTAGTCGATCGGCACGGTGAGGGTGGCGCAGTCGAACCCGCCGCCACAGGCCGCCCAGGCCACCGGCGCCGGCTCAGGCAGGGCGAGCGTGGTCGTGGTCGTCGTGGTCGGCGCCTCCGTAGTGGATGGGTCCGGCTCGACCGACACCGTCACCGATGGCGCGGGAGCCGTCTGGGGATCAGCCTCGCTCGCGCACGCGGCGGCCAGGGCGGCGACCACCAGCAGGGCGCAGAGGGAGGGGGAGCGCACCGGCACGGCCGCCACGCTAGAAGGCCTGCGACGTGCAGCCACAGCAGCCCCGGGCCGCCTCGCGGCGGCGGTCGGGCTGCGCTAGGAACGGTCCATGGCTTCCCACGACCTCACCTTCGGCGTGTTCATCCCTCAGGGCTGGAAGATGGAGCTGGCCTCCATCGACGATCCCCAGGCCAAGTGGGCCAAGGCCGTGGAGGTGGCCGTGCTGGCCGAAGACCTCGGTCTCGACTCGCTGTGGGTCTACGACCACTTCCACAACGTGCCGCTCCCGGCCCACGAGGCGATGTTCGAGTGCTGGACCACCCTGGCCGCGATCAGCCAGCGCACGGAGCGCATCATGCTGGGGCAGATGGTGGGCTGTGCGCCGTACCGGAACCCCGGCCTGCTGGCCAAGATCACCTCGAACCTCGACGTGATCTCCGGGGGTCGGCTCATCTGGGGCATCGGGGCCGGGTGGTACGAGCACGAGTTCGACGGCTACGGCTACGACTTCCCGAAGGCGGCCGACCGGATCCGGGTGCTCCGCGAGACGGTGGAGATCGTGCGGGCCATGTGGACCGAGCCCGACGTGTCGTACTCCGGTCGGCACTTCCACCTCGAGGGAGCGCAGTGCGACCCGAAGCCGCTGCAGCAGCCGCACCCCCAGATCCTCATCGGGGGTGGCGGTGAGCAGCTGACCCTGCGCGTGGTGGCCCGCCTGGGTGACGCCTCCAACTTCGGCGGGAAGCCGCACGAGTGGGCGGCCAAGGCCGAGGTCCTCAAGTCGCACTGCACCGACGTGGGCCGTGACTACGACGAGATCCAGAAGACGTGGTCCCCGGAG
This sequence comes from Acidimicrobiales bacterium, assembly GCA_051306055.1. Classification (GTDB taxonomy): domain Bacteria; phylum Actinomycetota; class Acidimicrobiia; order Acidimicrobiales; family VFJN01; genus VFJN01. The sequence continues at coordinate 15,141 of JBPPMN010000259.1, read as the reverse complement.
ATCTTCATCCGCGAGACCGAGGCCGAGGTGGCCGCCGCCGGCAGCCGCTCCTTCATGGGCGAGCCGGTCGAGTCCTGGACCGCCGGCAACCTGGTGGGCACCCCCGAGCAGGTGGCCGAGAAGATCCAGGCCTACGTCGACCTCGGCTGCACCGGGTTCTACCCCTGGTGCAGCGACTACCCCGAGACCGAGACGCTGCGGCTCTTCGCCGAGCGGGTGGTGCCCGCCCTGCGCTGACCCCGGGTCACTCGTAGTAGCGGAAGAGGTTCTCGCTCACGCAGCTCGGCTTCGGCGCGCCCTCGCACTCGAAGGTGAAGCGCATCTGCACCTGGCACCCGCCGGGGATGTCGGTGACCTCCACCAGCTCCACCCCCACGCGCACCTTGGCGCCCACCGGCACCGGAGCGGGGAAGCGCACCTTCTCGGCGCCGTAGTTGACCGCCATCTTGATGTTCTCCACCCGGATCACCTGGGGCACCAGCACCGGACCGAGCGCCAGGGTGAGGTAGCCGTGGGCGATGGGTCCCCCGAAGGGGCTCTCGGCGTTGGCTCGCTCGACGTCGACGTGGATCCACTGGTGGTCGCCGGTGGCGTCGGCGAAGAGGTTCACCCGCTCCTGGGTGATCTCCATGTGGTCGCTGTAGCCCAGGTGCTGGCCGACGAGCTCCTTGAGCCCGGCGATCCCGTCGACGGTGGTGGTCATGGCGTGATCATGCCCGAGGTGCGCGGCACGCCACCACCCGCTCTGCGAGGATGCTCCGGTGGAGGGGATCGCCGGGGTGGTGCTGGCTGCGGGGCGCGGCACCCGGCTGCGCCCGCTCACCCGGCTGCGCTCGAAGGCCCTGTGCCCGGTCGGCAACGTGCCGCTGGTCGACCTGGCCCTCGAGCGGGTGCGCCCGGCCGTGGCGCGGGTGGCGGTGAACCTCCACCACGGGCGCAAGGCCCTCGACGCCCACCTGGCCCCCGACGTGCACCGGTCGGTGGAGGCTGAACGGCCTCTCGGGACCGCCGGCGCGCTGGGGCACCTGCGCCCATGGCTCGACGGGTCGCCAGCGCTGGTCGTCAACGCCGACGCCTGGTGCCCCGGTTCCCTGGCCACCTTCGTCGACGGGTGGGACGGCGAGCGCATCCGCCTGCTGCTCCACGACGACGATGCGCTGCACCCCACGAGCCAGATCGCAGGCGCGCTCATGCCCTGGACCGATGTCGCCGGGCTGCTCGCCGAGCCCTCCGGCCTCTACGAGGTGTCGTGGCGAGCGGCGGCGGAGGCGGGTCGGGTGGAGGTGGTGCGCCACGACGGGCGCTTCGTCGACTGCGGCACGCCGCAGCAGTACCTCGAGGCCAACCTGACCGCCAGCGGCGGCGAGAGCGTGGTGGAGGACGGCGCCGTCGTGGAGGGCACCATCGAGCGATGCGTGGTCTGGGCCGGTGCCAAGGTCCACCGCAACGAGCACCTGGTGAACGCCATCCGGGCCCGCGGTCGCGTGACCGTCTTCGTCCGCTGAGCCGCTCCCGGCCGTGAGCAACCTGGCACGGCCCACCGCGAGCGGAGGGCTGGCGCCGACAGGGGCCACTGTTCCGGTGCCTCGGTCAGAGGAGGCGGGCGCCTCCGCTGGGCTGCACGCGCCAGCACGCGAGGTCGTGGGGGAGGGCGGCGCCACGATCCACGAGGGCGACGGCGCAGCCGCCGAAGCCAGCGCCGGTGAGCCGGGCACCGAGCACGCCCGGGGTGCGGGCCAGGCGAGCCACCAGCGCGTCGAGCACCGGGGTCGACACCTCGAAGTCGTCGCGGAGGCTGGCATGGCTCTCGGCCATGGCCTCGCCGGCCGTCTGGAGGTCGCCCGCACCCAGGGCCGCGGCGAAGGCGTCGACACGAGCGTTCTCCGTCACCACGTGACGCGCCCGTCGCCGCACGACCTCGTCGGTGATGGAGCGCACGTCGGTGAGGGTGGCTGACCGGAGGGGGCCGATCTCATCCTGGGCAACCCGACAGGCGTCGGCCCGCTCGGCATAGGCGGAGCCCGCCAGCGAACGGCGCTGGCCGGAGTCCACCACCACCACCTCCAGGTGCTCGGGCAGCGGCACCGGGGTCACCTCGAACGACGTGCAGTCGATGCGAAGGGCGTGGCCGGCCACCCCGGCGGTGCTGGCCAGCTGGTCCATGATCCCGCACGGCACGCTGGAGGCCGTCTGCTCGGCCCGCTGCCCGAGCTGGGCCAGGGCCAGCGGGGGGCCGTCGGCGCCCAGGGCCAGGGCCAACGCGATCTCGAGGGCGGCCGACGACGACAGGCCGGCGCCCACCGGGAGGGTCGTGGAGACGGTCCCTCGGAAGCCGATCGCCGGTCGGAGCTCGGCCACCACGCCAGCCACGTACCGGGCCCACTCCGGGTCCACGGCGGTCGGATCCGCGACGTCGAGCGGCACCCGCGCGACCGCGTCGGTCCAGTCCGACCGGAGCTCCACGACCTCACCCTCGGGCTCGCCCTCCACGGTCGTCCCGAGGTCGATGGCCATCGGCAGCACGAGGCCGCCGGTGTGATCGGTGTGGTCGCCGATCAGGTTCACCCGGCCCGGTGCGTGGGCGCGGATCACCACAGGCCGACTGCGCCGGGGGCCGGCGACGGGGTCAGCGACACGACGACGCTCATGGGCGGCAACCTACCGGGAGGGGCTGGGGCCCTTCTTGACCGCTTGGTCAAGGGGCCGCCAGGATGGCTCGATGCCCACCGCCATCGCATCGGCCAACGCGATCGAGCTCTGCTACGAGACCTTCGGTGACCCGTCCGACGAGCCGCTCCTGATGGTGATGGGGCTCGGTGCCCAGATGACCCTCTGGCCGGTCGAGCTGTGCGAGGCGCTGGTCGACCGTGGCTTCTTCGTGGTCCGCTACGACAACCGCGACACCGGTCTGTCCACCAAGTTCGACGACGTCGGTGGCGACTTCCTGTCCACCTTCATGGCCGCCTCCCAGGGCGAGCCGGTGGAGGTGGCCTACCGCCTCAGCGATCTGGCCGCCGACGGCATGGGCCTGCTCGACCACCTCGGCCTCGCCTCCGCCCACATCGTGGGAGCGTCGATGGGCGGGATGATCGCGCAGACGATGGCCATCGAGCACCCGGAGCGCGTGCGCACGCTCACGTCGATCATGTCGACCACCGGCGAGGCCGAGGTCGGCATGCCCAGCGCCGAGGCCATGGCGGTGCTGCTGCGGCCGGCGGCGACCACCCGCGACGAGGCCATCGAGTCGGGTGTGGCCGCCCGCAAGGTGATCGGCAGCCCCGAGCACTTCGACGAGGTCGAGGCTCGCCGGGGGGTCGCCGAGGCCTATGACCGGTGCTGGAACCCGGCCGGCACCGCCCGCCACCTGCTGGCCATCGTGGCGTCGGGGAGCCGCACCGAGGGCCTGCAGTCGCTCGACGTGCCCACCCTCGTGGTGCACGGCGACGTCGATCCGCTGGTGACCCCCTCCGGTGGGCACCGCACGGCCGCGCTGGTCCCAGGAGCGGAGCTGCTGGTGCTCGAGGGCATGGGCCACGACCTGCCCCCGGCCTACCTCGGCCCGATCGTGGAGGCCATCACCTCCCTCGCCGCCCGCGCCACCACCTGACCCTCTCCCGGAAGGACCTCCCGATGCCCGGACCCCTCGCAGGCACGAAGATCATCGAGATCGCGGGCATCGGCCCCGGTCCGTTCTGCGCCATGATGCTGGCCGACATGGGCGCGGAGGTGATCCGCGTCGACCGCGCGCAGAGCGTGATGGGCGGCGATCCGGCCAATCCGCCGGCCGACGTCCTCATGCGGGGCCGTCGCTCGATTGGCGTCGACCTGAAGCACCCCGACGGCGTCGAGACCGTGCTGGCCCTCATGGAGCAGGCCGACGGCCTCATCGAGGGCTTCCGGCCGGGCGTGATGGAGCGCCTGGGCCTCGGCCCCGACGAGGCGCTGGCCCGCAACCCGAAGCTGGTCTACGGCCGCATGACCGGGTGGGGACAGGACGGGCCCTACGCGCCCACCGCGGGGCACGACATCAACTACATCGCGCTGGCCGGAGCCCTCGAGCCGCTGGGCCGTCGGGGCGAGGCGCCGGTGCCGCCGCTGAACCTGGTGGGCGACTTCGGCGGCGGGGGCATGCTCCTGGCCTACGGGCTCGTGTGCGGGATCCTCAACGCCCACCGCACCGGCGAGGGCCAGGTCGTCGATGCCGCCATGGTCGACGGCGCCGCCGTGCTGATGATGATGTTCCACGCCTTTCGGGCCATGGGGATCTGGGACGACGAGCGGGGCACCAACCTGCTCGACACCGGCGCCCACTTCTACGACGTCTACGAGACCTCCGACGGCAAGTACGTGTCGATCGGCTCCATCGAGCCGCAGTTCTACACAGAGCTCCTGCGCCTCACCGGCCTCGAGGGCGAGGAGCTGCCCTGGCAGCACGACAAGGCCCAGTGGCCGGCGCTGAAGGAGCGGCTGGCTGCCATCTTCAAGGAGAAGACCCGCGATGAGTGGTGTGCGCTGATGGAGGGCACCGACGTGTGCTTCGCTCCGGTGCTGTCGATGGCCGAGGCGCCGCAGCACCCCCACAACGTGCACCGCCAGACCTTCCTCGAGCTCGACGGCGTCGTGCAGCCCGCTCCGGCGCCCCGCTTCTCCGGCACGCCCACGTCGGTGGCCCGTCCTCCGGCCCACGCCGGCCAGCACACCGACGAGGTGCTGGCCGACTGGGGCCTCGACGGCGATCGGATCGCCAAGCTGCGCGAGGCCGGCGCCATCGCCTGACCCCGTCGGTCGGGGAGGCCGTCTGGATAGCCTCCACGGCCATGGCGACATGGGTCTCGTTCCAAGCACACCCCGACGACGAGTCGATCCAGTCGGGGGGCACGCTGGCCAAGGCGGCCGCCGACGGGCACCGCACGATCCTGGTGTTCGGCACCGGGGGCGAGCACGGCGAGGTGGCCGATGGCTTCCTCGACGACGACGAGACGCTGGCCCAGCGTCGCCGGCTCGAGACCGAGCGCTCAGCCGAGATCCTGGGCGTGGCCCGCGTGGAGTTCCTGGGCTACACCGACTCCGGGATGATGGGCACGCCGGAGAACGACCTGCCCGGCTCGTTCTGGACGGCCGACCTCGAGGAGGCGGCCGAGGGCCTGGCCACCATCCTGCGGGAGGAGATGGCCGACGTGCTCACCATCTACGACAGCGACGGCGGCTACGGGCACCCCGACCACATCCAGGTGCACCGGGTCGGGCTGCGGGCGGCCGAGCTGGCCGGGACCCCGCACGTGCTGGAGGCCACCATGAACCGCGACCACCTGCGGCGGATGATGCTCGCGGCGGTCGAGGCCGGTGAGATGCCGGGCGACGACGTGCCCGACGTGACCAGCTTCGACACGTTCGGCCGTCCGGAAGACGTGATCACCACGACCGTCGACGTCCGCCAGTACCTGCCGGTGAAGCGGGCGTCGATGATCGCCCACGCCAGCCAGATCTCCGACTCGTCGTTCTTCCTGGCCATGCCGGAGGCGGCCTTCGAGGCCGGCTTCGGCCAGGAGTGGTACATCCGCCACGGCGCGCCGGAGGGCCACCGCGACGACGACGTCTTCCACGGTGTCGTGGAGCGGTGACCGCCTCCTGGACCCACACCGCGCTGGCCCAGCAGCTGCTGTTCGGGTCGGGCGCCGTCCGCCAGCTGCCCGTGCTCCTCAAGGACCTCGGGGCGCGCAAGGCGCTGCTGGTCACCACGGCCGGCCGCCTGGCCTCCCCGGAGGGTGAGGCGGTGGTGAAGGCGCTGGGTCGCAGCCTGGCGTCGACCTTCGCCGAGGTGGAGTCGCACGTGCCGGTGCCGCTGGTGCAGCAGGCGGTGCACCAGGCCCGGCGCGATGCCATCGACGTGGTCGTCTCGTTCGGCGGGGGATCGTGCGCCGACCTCGGCAAGGCCGTCTGCTACTTCATGGAGCAGGAGGCCGGCGTGCCGGGGGCCAGCTACCTCGACCGGCCGCTCGTGCCCCACATCAGCGTGCCCACGACCTACTCAGGGGCCGAGCTCACCCCGTTCTTCGGCATGACCGATCCCGCCACCCGGCAGAAGCAGGGTGCCGGAGGGCCCACCAGCGCGCCGCTGGCGGCCGTCTACGACCCGCAGCTCACGCTCAGCACCCCGGCTCGGGTGAGCGCCGAGACGGGGATGAACGCCCTGGCCCACTGCGTGGAGGCGGCTTGGTCGCCCGAGCGCACCCCGGAGGCGGAGGCCATCGCGCTGGCCGGCGCCGCCACCATCCACCGCGCCCTGCCGGCGGTGATGGCCGACCCGTCCGACCTGGCCGCCCGCACCGACATGCTGGTCGGCGCTGCCCTGGCCGGCCGCAGCCTGCTCAACGCCGGCATGGGCGTGCACCACGGCCTGGCGCAGCTGGTGGGGGGGCGCACCGGCATCCCGCACGGCCTGGCCAACGCCGTGCTGCTGACCCACTGCATCCGCTTCAACGCGGAGGCCGTGCCTGAAGAGGTGGGCCGGATCGGCGCCGCCCTCGGCGCGCCCGACGACGCGGCCGGCGCCGTCGATCGTCTGCGCGCCGCCCTCGCCCTTCCTGCCACGCTCGCCGAGGCCGGCGTCGACGAGGACGAGCTCGACGCCATCGCCCGGCTGTCGCAGTCGAACGGCAACGTGGCCCGCAACCCCCGCCCCGTCAGCGAGGCCGACGCCCTGGGGATCCTCCGGGCCGCCTTCTGAGGCCAATACCTTCGCCGGATGCGCTCCCGCCGCCCTCTCCTCTGGCTGGCGGTCGTGGCGGCCCTGGCGGCCACCGGCTGCTCGGGCGACGACGCCGACGATGCCTCGTCCAGCACCACGGTGGCGCTGGGTGCGTCGCCCGACGCCGCCGTGGCGGCCATCTCGGCGGTTCCCGGGCTTCCTCGTCGTCGAGGCCGAGGGTGGTGCCATCACGGCCTTCCTCGACGGCGACGTGATCACCAACCTCGAAGCCGGCGCCCCGTGCGGTGAGTGAGCGCGGCAGGCCCTCAGGCCGGCTGGGGGCCGCGGATCAGGCGGCCGGGGAGCTCGCCGGTGAACTCGTCGTCGGCCACGGTCTGCACGCCCGCCACGAAGGTCGCCGCGTAGCCGGAGGCCCGCTGCACGAGACGGCGGCCGCCAGCCGGCAGGTCGAAGGCCATGCGGGGCACCTCGAAGCCGAGACCGTCGTAGTCGATCACGTTGAGGTCGGCCCGCTGCCCCGGTGCCACGAGTCCTCGGTCGTGCAGGCCGTAGAGCTCGGCCGTCTGGCGGGTCTGGCGGTGGACCACCAGCTCCAGCGGGAGGGTCGGCCCGCGACGCCGGTCGCGCGTCCAGTGGGTGAGCATGAACGTGGGGGTGCCGCCGTCGCAGATGGCCCCGCAGTGGGCGCCCGCATCGGAGAGGCCCATGCGGGTGTGGGGGTGCTGGGTGGCCTCGTAGGTCATCGAGAGGTCGCCGTAGGCGTAGTTGAAGAACGGCGCGTAGAGCATCCCGTTGCCGTCGCCCGACGTGAGCTGATCGAGCACCAGCGCCATCGCGGGCTGGCCCGAGGTGGCGGCCCGGGCGGCCACGGAGGTGTCGGCGGTGGGCTCGTAGTCGATGTCGGCCCCCTCGACCGGCCACATGCGGTGGAGCTTGTCGAGCACCGCTCGCTGGAAGAGCCCGCCGTCGTCGGTGGGCACGTCTTCCACGATCCGGCGCCGCCGCTCGGGCTCGGCCAGGGCGGCCAGGCGCTCGGGCATCGCGAGGTGGGCCACCTCGGCGTAGGCCGGGTGGAACAGGAGCGGGTGCACGCTGCCGTGGAGGCAGTAGAGGATGCCGATCGAGCGGCCGGCGATCTGGGCCACCACCGGCACGCCCCCGGCGTCGGCCTGGTCGAGGAGGCGGAGCACCTCCCGCCACACCTCGGGGTCCTGGTCGGGCTGGTTGAGGTTCACGCTCACCGTGCGACCGCTGCGGCGGGCCAGGGCCTCCATCCACGGCCACTCGTCGACCGGGACCCGGGCGTGGTCGGGCGCGAACTGGAACACGCCGTGGCCGGCCGCCCGCAGGGCGTCGCCGATGGCGAGGAGCTCGTCGGCGTCGGCGTTGGTGCCCGGCACCAGCTCCCCGCCGAGGGAGCGGTGCAGCGGCGTGCGACTGGTGGAGAAGCCCAGCGCCCCGGCGGTGAGCGCCTCCCGCACGAGCTCGGCCATCGCCTGGCGGTCGGCCTCGGTGGCCGGTTCGTTGGCGGCGCCCCGCTCACCCATCACGAAGGCCCGCAGGGGGCCGTGGGCGATCTGGGCGCCCACGTCGAGCACCCTGGGCTGGCGCTCCACGGCGTCGAGGTACTCGGGGAAGCTGGTCCACTCCCAGGTGATGCCCTCGGTCATGGCCGAGCCCGGGATGTCCTCGACGCCCTCCATGAGCTCGATGAGCCACTCGTGGCGGTCGGGGGCGGCCGGGGCGAAGCCCACCCCGCAGTTGCCCATCACCACGGTGGTGACGCCGTGCCAGGAGCTGGGGGTCACCCATGGGTCCCACGACACCTGAGCGTCGTAGTGGGTGTGCACGTCGACCCATCCCGGGGTGACGAGGCGCCCGCCGGCGTCGACCACCCTCGCCCCGGCGGTGGGGGCGGAGCCGGGCTCGACCACCTCGGTGATGCGGCCCTCGTCGACCACGATGTCGGCCGGCCGCCGGGGCGCCCCCGACCCGTCGACGAGGTCGGCGTTGCGGATCACCAGGTCAGCCATGCCCCCAGTCCACCAGATCCCCGACGGCTCCGGTCGAAAACGCTCGCCATCGGACCGGAATCGACCGGAGACGTCGGGGTCGGGCACCATCAGGGGCGTGACCGTCATCAAGATCAACGCCATCACCGTCGCAGCCGACTCCGGAGACGAGCTGGCCAAGCGCTTCGCCGCTCGGGCCGGAGCCGTCGACGGCCAGGACGGCTTCGAGGGCTTCGAGCTCCTGCAGCCCACCGACGACCGCACCACCTGGCTGGTGATCACCCGTTGGCGCGACGACGCCGCCTTCGACGCCTGGGTGAGCAGCCCCGCCTTCGGCGCCGGCCACCAGAGCGAGGGCAAGGCCGAGGGCGGCCACCCCCACGGCGGCGGTGCACCGGCCGAAGGCGGCGAGGCCCCGAAGCGGCCGGTCGGCGTGAGCTCCGAGCTGTGGAGCTACACCATCGCCGGCGGCACCGGCTCCAAGGGCTGAGCCGCCTCCTGTGACCCTGCGCGACACCCATGCGTGGTTCGCGTGGGTGGTGGTGGTCGCCAACGCCGCCGTCGGGCTGTGGGCGCTCGGCGCCCACCACGAGGAGCGCCTGCGCACCTCGTGGCTGTGGCGGGCCACGGTGGTGGCCCAGCTGACGATCTTCGTGGAGGTCGCCTTCGGCGTGGCCATGATCGCCGGGCAGGACCGCGAGGTCGACCAGTTCCACGCCTTCTACGGCTTCATCGCCCTGGCGGCAGTGGGCATCCTCTACAGCTACCGCCAGCAGCTCGCCCCCCACCGCTACCTGCTCTATGGCTTCGGTGGCCTCTTCCTCATGGGGCTGGCGCTGCGATCGATCAGCCTCTCCCCGTTCCCCACCCCCTGAAGGAGCCCGCCGTGGCCGATGACGACCGCCCGTCCCACAACGCCCTCGAGCGGGCCGGCCTGGCACTGGTCCACCGGGTCGTGGTGTGGGCCATCCCCGTGCTGGTGCTCGTGCAGGCCTCCCTCGCCGGCCAGCACCTCTTCGACGGGCAGAGCATCACCCTGCACGGCATCCTCGGCAACATCACCTTCGCCCTGACCGTGCTCGGCGTGGTGCTGGCCGTGGTGCGCCGCCAGCCCGGACTCGTGTTCGCGCTGGCCGTGGCCCTGGTGGCGCTGAGCTTCGCGCAGGTGGGGCTGGGCTACGTCGGCCGGGAGACGCTGGCCGCTGCCTCCTGGCACATCCCCGTGGGCGTCACGATCTTCGGCCTCTCCACCTACCAGCTGGCCGTCATCACCCGCCACTGACGGGCGCTTCGGCCAGCGCCGCCGCCACCTGGTTGCGCAGGACCCGACCGATGGACCGAAGGGGTTCCGGGCTCTGCGCCGCCCGGCTGAGCAGGAAGCCGCCCTCGATGCTGGCCACCAGGGCGATGGCGAGGTCGGCCGCCGCAGCTGGTTGGAGGCCAGCCGCCTCGAAGCGGCTCGACGCCGCGCTGATCCACGTGCGGAACACGTCGTCGGACGCCTGCCTGAGGCGATCGTCGGTGCTGGCCACCTCCCGGGCGACGGTGCCGATCGGGCAGAGGTCGAGGTAGGCGGTCTCGGCCAGGGCCTCCGCGGCGCCGTCGAAGAAGTCGGTCACCGCGGTGACCGGATCGGCGGCGGCGTCGTAGATGGCCTCGAAGAGCTGCCGGTAGGTGACGCCGGTGATGGTGATCACCTCGGCCGTCAGCTCCGCCTTGCCGCCGGGGAAGTGGTGGTACAGCGAACCCATCGGGGCGCCGGCCGCCACCGTGACCTGCTTGAGGGAGGTGCCGTTGTAGCCCTGCCGCCGGAAGAGCTCAGCGGTGGCGGTGATGAGGCGCTCGCGGGTGGTGGCCATCAGGTGGTGCAGTGTAGAGCGATCGCTCTAGAGTCTCGCAGTAGAGCGAACGCTCTAGTAGGAGGGTCGTCCCCATGCCCGATCGACTGCACCGCCGACTGCACGCCGCCACCTGGGTGTTCGCGCTGGGCTCCGCCGTGCACATCGCCGACCACCTGCGGCGGGGCCAGGGGAGCGTCACCGACGAGCTCCACGTCACGGGCACGCTCGCCCTCGTGCTGCAGGTGGTCGTGGTCACGTTGGTGGCGGCCGGCCACCGGCTGGCGCCGCTCGCCGCCTCGGCAGCGGGCCTGCCACTGGCGGTCGGGTTCGCCGCCGCCCACTGGGTGCCGCAGTGGAGCGCGCTCAGCGACCCCGTGTGGGAGGTGGGAGACCTTCGGTGGCTCTCGTACGCCGCCTCCACGATGGAGATCGTCGGCGCACTGGCGGTGGGTCTGACGGGGCTGGCGATCGTGCGCCAGCGAGGGCTGGCCGACTTCGGCGTCGGCCCCGTCGCTACAGGTGCACCACCGGGCAGGTGAGCGTGCGGGTGATGCCGTCGATCATCTGCACGCGGCTCACCACCATCTTGCCCAGCTCGTCGACGGTGGTGGCCTCGGCGCGAGCGATCACGTCGTAGGGGCCGGTGACGTCCTCTGCTGACACCACGCCGTCGATGCCGTCCACCTCGGCGGCGACCTGGGCGGCCTTGCCGACCTCGGTCTGGATCAGGATGTACGCGCTGACAGCCATCGGGCCTCCTGGAGTGGGTGGACCGGGCCGATGGTAGCGCCCTCGGTCGGCAGGACTTCCGGGCGGCCACGGTGAAGTGAGAGGCGTGGACGCCCACGACCGCCTCATGCACCGCGTCAGCCAGGAGCAAGACGACATCCTCGGCACGCTGCAGCTCGTCCAGGGCGACGAGGTGCTCGAGACCCGCCTGTTCGAGCAGCTCGTCGACCTCCTGGTGGAGCAGATGTTCCTCGAGCTCCGACAGCGCCACCTCGACGGCGACATCGCTCGAGGCGCGTACATCGAGGAGCTGGCCGACCTGGCCGACCGCTGCCGGGGCGTCGGCCTCCTGCCGCTGACCACCCGCGACGCCTGACGCCGCCGAGCCCCGGCGCTAGGGTCCACCCCCCACCCGCGCCTCGGCGCGGGCGGCTACGCGCGTCCGGGGGAGGTGCTCGGCTCCATGCGGCTCTACATCGAGGTGGCCCGGCGCACCTACGCGCGCATCAGCACCTACCGCGGCGCCACCTTGGCCGGGATCTTCACCAACACGGTGTTCGGGTTCGTGTTCGCCTACGTCCTCCTCGCGGTGTACGAGCAGCGGCCGACCGTGGGCGGGTTCGATGCCGTCGACGCGGTGACCTTCACGTTCGTGGCCCAGGGCATGGCCATGGTGCTGGGCATCTTCGGCGACACCGAGATGGCCGATCGCATCACCACCGGCGACGTGATCGTCGACCTCCAGCGACCGTACGACCACCAGGGCTGGTGGGCCGGCGTGAGCTACGGGAAGGCGGCCTACTACGCCGTCTTCCGTGGCGTGCCGCCCTTCCTCGCCGGCGCCGTCGTGTTCGACCTGCGGCTGCCCTCCCCGGTGCAGGCGCTGGCCTTCGCGGTCAGCGTGGCGCTGGCGGTCGGCGTGGCCTTCGGCTGGCGGTACCTGCTGGGGCTCACGGCGTTCTGGTTGCTCGACGTGCGGGGCGCCAACCAGCTGGGCTGGTTCGCGGCGCAGTTCCTCTCCGGCATGTTCCTGCCCATCGTCTTCTTCCCCGATGCCCTCGAGCTGCTGGCCCGGGCGCTGCCCTTCGCATCGATGGTGCAGCTGCCGGTGGAGATCTGGCTGGGCAAGCACACCGGTTGGGGGCTGCTGGCGGTGTACGCCCTCCAGGTCGCCTGGTTGGCCGGCCTCCTGCTCGCTGGGCGCTGGGTGCTCGCCCAGGCGATGCGCAGGGTGGTGGTCCAGGGTGGCTGACCTCCGCGCCGCTCTCACGGTGTGGCGCCGCCTCGTCGGCGCGCGGATCCGGGCCGACTGGCAGTACCGCACCTCGTTCTTCCTGTTCCTGGCCAGCCAGAGCCTCATCGGGTTCCTCGACCTGGCCGTGATCGCTTCCCTCTTCACCCAGGTCGAGACCCTCGACGGCTGGTCGGGGATGGAGGTGGCGCTGCTGTTCGGCCTCGGCGGGGTCGCCTTCGGCGCCGCCGACCTGCTGGTGAGCCAGGTGGAGTCCTGCTCCCGGCACATCAAGGCGGGCACGTTCGACCTCTTCCTGCTGCGACCGCTTCCCACGCTCCTGCACATCTCCGCCTCCGAGTTCGCCCTGCGGCGACTCGGTCGCATCCTGCAGCCGCTGGCGGTGCTGCTGGTGGCGCTGGTGGCGGCGCCGATCCGCTGGCGGCCGGAGGTGGTCGCCCTGCTCATCGTCACGATGGCCTCCGGAGCGGTGATCTTCGGCGCCATCTGGGTCATCACCTCGTCGATCTCGTTCTGGACCGTCGAGAGCCAGGAGGTGGCCAACGCCTTCACCTACGGCGGCGGCGTGGTGGTGCAGTACCCGCTCGACGTGCTGGCCCCCTGGCTGCGCCGCCTCGCCACCTTCGCCATCCCGCTGGCCTTCGTGGCCTACCTGCCCGCCGCTCGGATCCTCGAGCGTCCCGACCCCATCGGGCTGCCGAACGTCATCGCCTGGGCCACGCCGGCGGTGGCGCTGGCCATGGCGCTGCTGGCCCGCAGCGTGTGGGCCTTCGCCGTCCGCCACCACCGCAGCACCGGGAGCTGAGCGCCGTGAGCACCACCGAGCCCATCATCCACGTCGAGGGGCTGTCGAAGACCTTCACCGTGTACCGCAAGGCGGGTCGCGTCCGTCGACGCCGGGAGGAGGTGGCGGCCGTGGTCGGCATCGACCTGGCCATCGAGCGCGGTGCCATGGTGGGCTACATCGGTCCCAACGGCGCCGGGAAGTCCACCACCATCAAGATGCTCACGGGCATCCTGGTCCCGTCCGCCGGGGTGGTGCGCGTCGACGGCCTCGAGCCGAGCCGCCAGCGCACCGAGCTGGCCCGCCGGATCGGGGTGGTGTTCGGCCAGCGGTCGCAGCTCTGGTGGGACCTGCCGCTGCGCGACAGCTTCGATCTGCTCCGCCACGTGTACTCGGTGCCGGCCGACCGCCACGCCGCCAACCTCCGCCGCTTCTCCGACGGCCTCGACCTCGGTCCGCTGCTCGACGTGCCGGTGCGCCAGCTGTCGCTCGGCCAGCGCATGCGCGGCGAGCTGACCGCCGCCCTGCTGCACGACCCCTCGATCCTGCTCCTCGACGAGCCCACCATCGGCCTCGACGTGGTGTCGAAGGAGGCGGTGCGGGAGTTCCTGGTGGCCCTCAACGAGGAGCAGGGCACCACCGTGCTGCTCACCACCCACGACCTCACCGATGTGGAGCGGCTGTGCCACCGGCTCCTGATCATCGACCACGGCCGGGTGATCGAGGACGGCACCGTGGGCTCCATCACCGCGCGCTACGGCACCGAGCGCACCCTCGTGGTCGACCTCGTGGAGCCCGGCCCGCCCCTCGAGGTCGACGGCGCCACGGTCACCCGGGTGGACGGCCCCCGCCAGTGGTTGCGGTTCCGGCGCGACGAGGTGACCGCGTCGGCGCTGCTCACCCGCGTCACCGCACAGGCCGAGGTGCGCGACCTCACGGTCGAGGAGCCCGACATCGAGCAGATCGTCCGCCAGATCTACGCGAGGTGACCCTTCCCGGTTCTGTGGACGCTCACGTCCGCCATGCGGACGAATCCGTCCACAGAACGGGTGGGGCTACTGGGTGAGGCGCTTCTCGAGCTCTTGGAGCTGATCCTTGAGGGCGTCGGGGACCGTGGCGCCCAATCGCTCGTAGTGCTGCTCGAGCTGGGGGACCTCGGCGCGCCACGACTCGGCGTCGACGGCGAGGAGCTCGGCCATCACGTCGGGATCGATGTCGAGGCCGGTGGTGTCGATGGCCGCCGGCGAGGGGACCCGGCCGATGGGCGTGTCGTGGGCGTCGGCGGTGCCGGCCACCCGCTCCACGATCCACTTGAGCACCCGGCTGTTGTCGCCGAAGCCCGGCCACAGGAACTTGCCGTCGTCGCCCTTGCGGAACCAGTTGACCCAGAAGAGCTTGGGGAGCTGGGCGCCGTCGCGCTGCCCGATCTCCAGCCAGTGCTGGAAGTACTGCCCCATGTCGTAGCCGCAGAACGGCAGCATGGCGAAGGGGTCGAAGCGCAGGTCGCCCACCGCGCCCTGCTGGGCGGCGGTGGTCTCGGAGCCCATGATCGACCCCAGGAACACGCCGTGCTCCCAGTCGAAGCTCTCGGTGACCAGCGGCACGTTGGTGGCCCGGCGGCCGCCGAAGAGGATGGCCGAGATGGGCACGCCCTTCGGGTCTTCCCACTCGGGGGCGATCGACGGGCACTGCGACGCCGGTGCGGTGAAGCGGGCGTTGGGGTGGGCGGCCGGCTCCTCGGTCGAGCCCGGTGCCCAGTCGCGACCCTTCCAGTCGACGAGGTGCTCGGGCGTGTCGTCGGTGAGCCCCTCCCA
>JBPPMN010000086.1:0-17583 GCA_051306055.1 Acidimicrobiales bacterium | reverse complement strand
CTCTGGCCGGTGACGCAGCTCGAGAGGCTGGAGGCGAAGAAGAGCACCGAACCGGCGATCTCGTCGGCCGCAGGGAGGTACTTGAGGCAGGTCTCGTCGGCCACCTCCCGGTAGACCTCCTCGCCACTGATCCCCCGCTGCTTGCCGAGGTGGTTGAAGTACCACTCGACCTTGTCGCTCCAGATGTAGCCAGGGTGGATGCCGTTCACCCGGATCCCGTGGGGGCCGAGCTCGGTGGCCAGCGTCTTGGTGGCCGTCTCCAGCGCCCCCTTGGAGGCGGCGTAGGCACCGAAGGTGGGCAGGATGCGGTGCGTCGACATGGTGTTGACCATCACGATGTGGCCGCCGCCCCGCTCGACCATGGCGGGCACGGCAGCCTTGGTCATGGTGAGGGTGCCCCAGAGGTTGATGTCCATGGTGGCCCGCCACTCCTCGAGGGTGGAGTCCTCGAAGGTCTTGTGGTTGCCGTCCTGGAAGGCGTTGTTCACGAGGATGTCGACCCCGCCCAGGCGCTCCTGGCCGACGGCGACCGCCGCCGCGCAGAGGTCGGCGTCGGTGATGTCGAGCTGCACCACCTCGGCGCTCCGGCCGAGGGCGCGCACCTCCTCGGCCACAGCCTCGGAGGTGTCGGTGCGCCGCGCCCCGAGCACCAGATCGGCTCCGTGGCCGGCCAGCAGCACGGCGATCTCCCGGCCCATCCCGGGGCCCATCCCAGAGACGATGGCGACCTTGCCCTCGAGCAGCATGTTCTCTCCTGTGCGGTAGCGAGCGGTGTGATCAGTGGTTGACGAGCGGGGCCACCTCGGCGGCGAAGGCGGCGACCTGGTCGCACAGCTCCGCCGCGCTGCGGCTGACGAACCCCACCTGGATCTGGTCGACGCCGAGCTCGCGGTAGGAACGGAGGTAGGCGGCGATCTCGTCAGGCGAGCCCGAGAAGCAGCGCGGGGTCTCCCAGGTGGGGCGACCGACGTGGAGCGGTCCCGACAGGGCGCCGATCACGATGGGATCGTCGCCGCGGGTGGCGGCCCGATGGGAGCGGATGAAGTCGATCCCGGCCGCCATGCCCCCCTCGGGCTTGCCTTGGGGCAGCCAGCCGTCGCCCCGCTCGGCGGCCCGGCGCAGCGCCGGCTTCGACGACCCGCCCACCCAGATGGGGAGCTGGGCCTGCACCGGGCGGGGCCGCTGGGCCAGCCCGTCGAACTGCCAGCGCTCGCCCCGATGGCCGGGCGTCTCGTGGTCGAGGGCGGCCCGCACGGCGTCGATGGCCTCGTCGAGCAGTCGACCGCGGTCGGTGAAGGGCACATCGAGGGCGTCGAACTCGCCCTGCAGGTGGCCGGCCCCGACCCCGAGGATGGCGCGGCCCTTCGACAGCGCGTCGAGCGTGGCCCAGGCCTTGGCCACCACCAGCGGGTGACGGTAGGGCAGGACGTACACGTGGCTGAGGAGGCGGATGCGATCGGTCACCCCGGCCACGTAGGCGAGGGTGGCGATGGTGTCCCACCAGTCGGCGCTCATGGCCTCGGCCGCGGCCGTGGGGATGGCCACGTGGTCGCACACGGCCACGTAGTCGAAGCCGGCCGCCTCGCAGGCCAGCGCCACCGCGGCGATCTCGTCGACGCCGGCGGCAGGCTCCCACGCCTGGACGTAGATGGTGCTCTGCGACTGGACCGGCAGCTGCATGCCGAAGGCGACCTGCTCCACTGCTCTCCCTCGCGCCGACGTCGGAACTAGAACGTGTTCTAGCACGCTGGTCGTGTAGACCGTCTCGCCGGTGGCCATCCTCCTCGCCCTCGGCTCAGCGGTCACCTACGGCATCGGTGACTTCTGCGGCGGTCTGGCCACGCGGCGCGCCACGGCGGCCGCCGTCCTCCTGTGGTCGCACCTGCTGGGGTTCGGGCTGCTCGGGCTGGGGGCGGTCGTGGTGAGCAGCGAGCCCACCGGACGCGACCTCGCCCTCGGCTCGTTGGGTGGCCTGGCCGGCGCGGCCGGGGTGGGGCTGCTCTACCAGGCGCTGGCCATCGGGCCGATGAGCGTGGTGGCGCCCATCACCGCCCTGCTGGCCGCCGCCGTACCCGTGCTGGCCGGGTTCGCCCAGGGCGAGCGTCCCGCTGCGCTGGCACTGGGCGGGATGGCCTTGGCCCTGGCCGCCATCGTGATGGTGTCGGCCGAGGGCGGGGGCAGCCTGCGCCCGAAGGATCTGCGTGGGGTCACGTTCGCCCTGGGGGCGGGACTCGGGTTCGGCCTGTTCTTCGTGGCCCTGTCGTACACGGGCGACGACTCAGGGCTCTGGCCGTTGGTGACGGCTCGCCTCACGTCGGTGACGCTGCTCACGGTCCTGGTGCTGGCCGGCCGCACCAGCCACCGCATCCCCGCCGGCCCGGGCCGTCCGCTGGCGGCCTCGGCTGGGGCACTCGACGCGCTGGCCAACCTGTTCTTCCTGCTGGCCATCCGCGAGGGCCTGCTGAGCGTGGTGTCGGTGCTCACCGCCCTCTACCCGGTGAGCACCGTGGTGCTGGCCCGGCTGGTCCTGAAGGAGCGGTTCGCCCGCCTGCAGCAGGTGGGCATGGCCCTGGCCATCCCCGCTGCCATCGCCATGGCCCTCTAGGCGGTCTGCGCCACCTCGACGGCGTGGTCCATGTCGGCTCGGAGCTGGTCGAGGTCGTCGCTGCGCGCCGACAGGACCACCCGCGCCGCTCCCCGCTCGGCCGCCGCGCTGATCGCCGTGTCGTCGCCGAGGACGCCGCCCAGCGTGAGCTCGATGGCACCCGGATCCCGACCGGCCGCCACCGCCGCCGCCTGCACCTGGGCCCAGCGCTCGTCGAGGGCCTCGCCGCTCAGGCCGAGCGGGAAGAAGCCGTCGCCGCGCTCGCCGGCGCGGCGGGCCGCCGCCCGGGCGTGGCCGCCGACCAGGATCGGGATGCTGGGCTGCACCGGCTTGGGCTGGCTGCGCACCGGGTCGAAGCGGAAGTGGGTGCCGTGGAAGCTGGGCTCGTCGTGCTGCCAGATCACCCGCAGGGCGTCGATGGCCTCGTCGGTGCGGCTGCCCCGCTCGTCGGGATCGATGCCCAGCGCCGCCACCTCCTCGCGCATCCAGCCCACCCCCACCCCGAGGAACAGCCGGCCGCCCGAGAGCCGGTCGATGGTGGCGCAGCGCTTGGCCAGCTGCAGCGGGTGGTGCTCGGGGAGCACGAGGATCCCCGTGCCCAGCCGGATGCGCTCGGTCTGACCGGCCAGCCAGGCGAGGAGGTCGAGCGGGTCGGGGAGCTCGCAGTCGTCCGGCAGCGGCATGCGCCCGGTGTCGCTGTAGGGGTAGCGGCTGGCGTAGCCCACGGGCACGGCCACGTGCTCCACCGTGAGGAGCGACTCGAAGCCGGCCGCGTCGGCGTGCTGGGCGAAGCCGCGCATCCAGTCGGGGTCGCTGGCCACCCCGAGGCGGTAGGGCGGCAGGAGCCCGAGCGCGATGCTCACGCCAGCGTCGTCTCGAACCGGCGCAGGCGCTCGAGGAACCGCTCTCGGTGCACCAGGTGCGGGTAGTGCCCGTCGCCGTCCCACACCTCCACGCTGGCGGAGGGGATGACCGAGGCCAGCCAGGGTGCGTAGGCCTCGCCGGGGTCGATGCCGTGCAGGGCGAGGTACGGCACCGCCACCGCGCCGGCCAGGCCGGCGACGTAGGCGTCGAGGACGTCGGGGGCCAGCTCGAGCAGGGGCGACCACACGCCGAGCACCACCTCCTGGCGGGGCTGGCGCAGCGCCGCCACCCGCGCCACCTCGTCGGGCGGGAGCGCACCCACCATCGAGTCGAAGAGGGCACCGATCACCTCAGCGAAGGCGTCGGAGCGAAGCATCGGCTCGGCGCCGCGCACCAGCTCCTGGAAGTCGCCGAGCGCGATCGACTGGTCGATGTTGACGACGGCCCGGCACGGGTGGGCGCCGGCCAGGGCGGTGGCCACGATGCCTCCGAGCGAGTGCCCCACCACCAGCGGATCGGCCAGTCCCTCGGCCGCCACCACCGCCGCCACGTCGCTGGCCATGACCTCGGCGCCGTACTCAGCGGCCAGGCCCGACGCACCGTGGCCGCGCAGGTCGACGGCGACGACGGTGTGGTCGGCGGCGAGGTCGTCGACCAGCGGATCCCAGCTGTGGCGCGACTCCGTGATCCCATGGACGAGCACGAGCGGCGGCCCGCTCCCGCGCACGTCGTAGGCGATCTCGGTCCCGTCGGCGCTGGTGGTGGTGGGCACGCCGGAGGTTCTACCTCGCTCGACGCGGCGCTGCGCTCAGCCGGGTGGCGTGGCGCCGGTGACGCCCCACGAGACCTGTCGGGCCATCGACTCGCGCAGCTTGGCGGTGCGGATGCCCCAGAACTCGAAGCCGTACTGGTGGGCGGCGGTGTGGGCCAGCATCGACACCAGCGTGCCCGCCACCGCCATGGGGTCGAGCGCCTTGGGGAGGTCGCCGGCGGCCTGCGCGTCGCGGGTGACCTGGGCCAGCGCGGTGGTGATGTCGTTGAGGAGGCGCACACGGATCTTCTGGAACCGACCGTCGCCCTCGTCGGTGGCCAGGTCCATCACCCGCAGCACCGGCCGGTGCTCGTCCCAGAAGGCCAGCAGGCCGTCGACCAGGTCGAGCGCGGTGGCGTAGGCGTCGTCGCCGCTCCAGGAGCCGTCGGTGATCATGGCGGTGAGGTGAGCGCCCTGCTGGGCCATCTCCTCGGCCAGCACCAGGATGGCCGCCTCCACGTCGGCGAAGTACTGGTAGAAGGTGGCCGGCGAGGTGCCGGCCTCGCGGGCGATGTCGATCACCTTCACGTCGCGGTAGCTGGTGGTGTTGAGCATCTCGCGGGTGCACTCCAGCAACCGCTGACGGGTGGCCCGGCCCCGGCGCCCCGGCACGCGCCCGTCGGCCGCCCGCAGGTCGTCGTCGTCGGCCGGCGCGCCGTCGACCGGGTGCAAAGGGGTCACCTCAGGCATGGAGCGAGGCTACCGGTCCCCTGACGCGGCGTCAGGTGACGTCGGCCGCCTGCGCCCGCAGCTCACCCTTCAGCACCTTGTTGCTGGCGTTCATGGGGAGCGCGTCGACCACCCGCACGTGGCGGGGCACCTTGAAGTTGGCCAGGTGCTCGCGGGCCCAGGCGATGACCGCCTCGGGCTCTGGATCGGCCCCGGTGGCCGGTACGACGAAGGCCAGGCCCACCTCGCCCATGCGCTCGTCGGGCACGCCGATCACCGCCACCTGCGCCAGGTCGGGGTGGCGCAGGAGCAGGCGCTCGATCTCGGCCGGGTAGGCGTTGAAGCCGCCGGAGATGAACATGTCCTTCTTGCGGTCGGTGATGGCCACGTACCCGTCGGCGTCCATGGTGCCGATGTCGCCCGTGTGCAGCCAGCCGTCGGCGTCGATCACCTCGGCCGTCTGCTCCGGCGCCTCGAAGTAGCCCTGCATCACGTTGTAGCCCCGCACCACGATCTCGCCCGGATCACCGTGAGGCACCTCGGCACCGTCGTCGTCGACGATGCGCACCTCCACGCCGGGGATGGCCCGTCCCGAGCTGCCGGAGATGAGCTCGGGCGGGTCGTCGGGGCGGCACACCGTGACGATGCCGCAGCACTCGGTGAGGCCGTAGGCGGTCACGACGGTCTCGAACCCCAGCTCCCGCTCCATCCGCTCGATCAGCTCCACCGGCACGGGCGCGGCCCCGGTGACGGCGAGGCGCAGGCTCTGCATCTGCTCCCGGTCGAGCTCCGGGTGGTTGAGGAAGGTCTGGTAGATGGCGGGCGGTCCGGGCAGCGCCGTGATGCCGTGCTCGGCCACGTTGGCCATGGCCATCGGGATGTCGAACACCGCTTGGGGCACCAGCGTGGCGCCGACGGTGAGGCAGGCGATGATGCCGGCCTTGTAGCCGAAGGCGTGGAAGAACGGGTTCACCACGAGGTAGCGATCGTCGGCCCGCAGGCCCACGATGGCGGCCCAGTCGGCGAACCCGCGCAGGGTCTGCCCGTGGGTGGCCACCACGCCCTTGGGGTTCCCGGTGGTGCCGGAGGTGAAGAGGATGTCGCTGGGGTCCTCGGGGCCGAGGGCGGCCACCCGGGCGTCGAGGTCGCCGACCGGCACGGCCCCGCCGCCGGCCACGAAGTCGGCCCAGGGCAGGGTGCCCGGCGGGGCGTCGCCGCGCAGGATCACCGTGCGCTCGAGGTGCGGCAGCTCGTGCCCGTCGAGCATGGCGACGTAGTCGTTGCCGAGGAAGCCGTCGACCGTCACCAGGATCCGGGCCCGGCTGGCCTGCAGGATGTAGGCCGCCTCGGCTCCCTTGTAGCGGGTGTTGATGGGCACCACCACGCCGCCGGCCGACTGGAGGCCGAGCAGCGCCACGATCCACTCCCACACGTTGGGCGACCAGATGGCCACCCGGTCGCCGGGTTCCACGCCGGCGGCCAGGAAGGCCCGACCGGCGTCAGCCACGGCGGCACCGAGGTCGGCGTGGGTGAGGCGCACCTCGCCGTCGACGACGGCCTCGGCCTCGGCGAAGCGATCCGCCGCCGAGCGCACCAGCGCCGCGGTGGTCCCCCACTCGAGGTCGCCCCGGATGCCAGTGTCCATGTCGGCCACGGTCACCTCCTCCAGACGGCGAGCAGGTCGTCGGTGGTCACCACGGCGGCCAGGAGCGCCAGGGTGTTGTCGATCACGGCGTCGGCGTAGTCGGCCGGGATGCCGCACACCGCGTCGCGGGGCAGCACCACGGCGTAGCCGAGGTTCACGGCGTCCATGACCAGGTTGGTGATGGCGACGTTGACCGACACGCCCGTCACCACGATCGTGCGCACGCCCAGGTTGCGCAGGACTGGGTCGAGGTCGGTGCCGGCCATGGGGCTGAGGCCGTGGGTGCGGGTGAGCACCAGGTCGGCCGGCTCCGGACCGAGCTCGGGCACGACGGCAACCTCGGGCGTGCCGGGGAGCAGGGCGACGGGCGACTTGCGCACGCCCATGAAGAGGCGGGCGTTGTGGTTGGCGCCCTTGCCGTCGCCCCGCCGGTAGGCCGTGCAGTGCACCACCTGCACGCCGGCCCCGCGTGCCGCAGGGAGCAGCCGGGTCAGGTTGGGCAGCATCGCGCCGGCCGCCGCCTCGGCCAGGGCGGGCAGGGCCGAGCGCTCGCCCACCACGCCGTTCTGCACCTCGGAGGTGACGATGGCCGTGTGCGCCGGGGCGAGGAGGGCGGCCAGGTCGAGCGGCATGCCCGGACCCTACCGCGCTGATCTGACGGGCCGTCAGGTCAGTGGGCGACCGGGGCCAGGTTGGCGAAGGCCCGCTGGTGGTCCTCGGCCGCCTGCTCGTCGCTCCACGCCTGGCGACCGGCCAGCTCGTAGTCGCCCGCGTGCTCGCGGCGCACCGCACCGTCGTCGTCGAGGAGCCACACCATGGCCAGGCGGCGGGGCACGCGCACCGGCCCATCGACCCGCTCGTAGGTGCCGAACACCAGGTCCCACACGGGCGAGGTCACGCCGTGGTTGGCCATCGGGTGCCCGAAGTGGTGGTGGAAGTGGTGGCGACGCACCCACCGCTCGTAGGGGTGGGCCACCGGGCGGCGGTGGGCCCGCCAGTGGATCCAGTCGTAGAAGCCGTAGCCGGCCACCCAGCCGAGGCCGAGGGCCGGGCCGACCGCCCCGGCCACGAGGGTGGCCAGCGCTCCCCACCCGGCGCCGACGATGACCACACCGGTCCAGGCCAGGTACCACGACTCGAGGACGGAGTCGCGCTCGGCGTGGTGTCGGAGGTGCTCACGCGAGGCCAGGCCGCGGCCGCGGAGCTCGTGCATGGCGAAGCGGTGGAGCACGTACTCCCCCAGGCTCCAGAAGGCGAGGCCGATGCCGAACAGGGCCAGGGCGGCGAGGACGAGCAGGGGCGTGGTCATGGCTGGGCTCCGTGGGAGGCGGGACGGGCGAGGGGCTGGCGGCGGGCGATGCGGTCGATCACGGTGTGGGCGTCGGCCAGCGCGGCGCGATCGGCCCCGAAGCCCACGAGCAGGTCGTCGACGAGGGTGTGGGCCAGCCGGACGCCGTCGAGCAGCTCAGCGTCCCAGCGGGCCAGCCGGCCCACCTGGAGCACGCCGTTGAGGGCGGCGGCCAGCACGATGGTGCGGTCCATGGCGTCGGCCGGGGTGAGCGCACCCGTCGCCGCGGCGGCGTCGAAGCGCTCGCGGGCCAGGTCGAGGAGCCGGAACACCGCCGGCAGCACCCGAGCTCCCTCCTCGGTGGGCACGGCGTCGTCAGCCTGTAGCAGCAGCTGGAGAAGGCGCTGCTCCTGAGGGAGGGTGTCGAGGCTCTCGATGGAGAAGCGGGCGAAGCCAACCAGGTGGGCCAGCGCGGCCACTGCGGGATCGAGGTCGGCCACCCGGTCCTCGATCGTCGGCACGAGCAGCAGGTAGCTGGCCGCGATGCGCTCCACCGCCTCGCGCTGCACCTCCGCCACCAGCGCGCCCTTCGAGGGGAAGTACGTGTAGACGGTGCCCACGGCGGCGTCGACCTCGTCGGCCAGCCGCTGCATCGTGAGGGCGCCGAGGCCCTCGGCGGTCGCCACCTGGAGCGCGGTCTGCAGGTAGTCGTGGTGCCGGGCCAGCCGGTTGCGCTCCCGTCGCCCCAGCGGTGCCACAGCTGCAGCCTGTTCTTGAACCATGTTCAATAGTTGAACATGGTTCAATGATCGCCGTCAACCCGGTCCGACGTGGTGGTGTGGCCCTGTGACCCCTAGTATCTGACACACCGTCAGATCCTGGATGGAGCGCCCCCGCATGACGATCACCGACCCGGCCCCCGCCGCCAGCAGCCCCGAGTGGGAGCTGCCCACCATCGTGAGCGTCGACGACCACGTGGTGGAGCCGCCGCACGTGTGGGAGACCTGGCTGCCGGCCAAGTACCGCGACCGTGGCCCGAAGGTGGAGCGCCGCGGCATCGGCCACATGAAGCACATCGGCGGCGGCCAGTACGAGCAGACCTTCGACCCCGATGGCCCCGAGGCCGACTGCTGGGTCTACGAAGACCTCGTCTACATCCACAAGCGCCACGTGGCCGCGGTGGGCTTCGACCGCGACGACATGACCATGTCGCCCATCACCTACGACGAGATGCGCCCCGGCTGCTACGACCCGAAGGCTCGGGTCGAGGACATGGTGATGAACCACGTGGAGGCCTCGCTGTGCTTCCCGTCGTTCCCCCGCTTCTGCGGCCAGACCTTCACCGAGGCCAAGGACCGCGAGCTGGGCGAGGCCTGCGTCTACGCCTACAACGACTGGATGGTCGAGGAGTGGTGCGGCGACTCCGACGGCCAGCTGCTGCCGCTGCCCATCATCCCGCTGTGGGATGCCGAGCTGGCCGCCAAGGAGGTCGTGCGCAACGCCGAGCGCGGCGCCCGCGCCGTGTGCTTCTCCGAGATCCCGCCGCACCTCGGCCTGCCGTCGATCCACTCCGGCGAGTGGGACCCCTTCATCGCCGCCTGCCAGGACACCCAGACCGTCATCTGCATGCACATCGGCTCGTCGTCACGCATGCCGGCCACCTCCGGCGATGCGCCGGTGGCCGTGGCGGCCACGCTGAGCTTCGGCAACGCCATGGCCTCCATGAGCGACTGGCTCTTCTCCGGGAAGCTGGTGCAGTTCCCCGACGTGAAGCTGGCCTACAGCGAGGGCCAGATCGGCTGGATCCCCTACATCCTCGAGCGGGCCGACGACGTGTGGAGCGAGCACCGGGCCTGGGGTGGCGTGGCCGACCTCGTGCCCGAGCCGCCCAGCACCTACTACTACCGCCAGATCTACGGCTGCTTCTTCCGCGACCAGCACGGCATCGACAGCCTCGACAAGGTGGGCGTCGACAACATCACCTTCGAGACCGACTACCCCCACACCGACTCCACCTGGCCCAACACCAAGGCCGTGGCCACCGAGCTGATGCGCGGCCTCCCCCTCGACGTGGTGGAGAAGATCATGCGCGGCAACGCCCGCCGCATGCTCGGCCTCGATTGACCCGAGCCGCTAGGTCGGCTGGCGGCTGAAGGTGGTGGTGGCGCGGACGTCGTCGAAGGCGAGGCTGCGGTAGAGGGCGAGGGCGCCGGTGGGGTTGTCGGCGTCGACGCCGAGGATGACCCGCTCGAAGCCGTCGGCCGCCTCGGCCGCTGCCGACAGTGCGGTGGTGAGCACGGCCCGGCCCACGCCGCGCCCGCGCCAGGCGCGGTCGGTGCCGATGCTCTGCACCCACACCTCGCGGTGGCCGACGGCCTCCCAGTCCTGCGGGTAGGCCGAGCACAGCACGTAGCTCGCCACCGCGCCGGTCGCGGCCTCGCGAGCGACGAAGGAGAGGTCGGGCCGGAAGGCGCGGTGGCCGGTGTGCCACTGCGCCCACTCCTCGGCGCTGGGCGGCTCGCTCCCCCAGTGGTCGGCGAAGGCGGCACCGTGGGCCACCCGCACCGCCTCGTCGACGTCGGCGTCCCATGGCCCCACGGCCACCTCGCTGGGCGGCGACGCCACCTCGACTGGCTGCTCGGTGGGGCGGGCCACCTCGAGGAAGCGGCGGACCGGCTCGAACCCGAGGCGCCGGGCCAGGCGAGCCAGGTCGTCCATGGTGTCGACGGCCTCCACCTGCACATCGGTGGGGAGCGAGGGGTCCAGGCGACCCGCCACCGCACTCCCCTGCGCCAGCTGCCAGGCCAGCACCTGGCGGCCGATGCCCTCACCGCGGCGGTCGGGGTGCACGCCACCCCAGCACCAGACGCGGTGGTGCTCTCGCGCTCCCGGCATCGAGCGCAACCAGCCGAAGGCCACCAGGTCGTCGCCGTCCCACACGAAGGTGGCATCGGTCGACGGCCGGGCGTTGACCGAGGCCCACTCGTCGTCGAGGTCCTCCAGCGCGAACACCTCGCCCCGCTGGTCGACGGCCTCGATGGCAGCCAGCAGCGCGACCCAGGCCGGGTCGTCGTCGCGCGTGGGTGGTGACCATCGGAGCGCAGGCACGGCGGGGATCCTGCCAGCACCCACGGGGGGCACCCAGAGAGTTTCCGCGCCGACTCTGGACCTGACGGTGCGTCAGGCGGGCGGTAGCGTCGCCGGCGATGGACCCGAGCGAGCTCACCACCATCCGCTACGAGGCGGCCGACGGCGTGGCCACGATCACGCTCGACCGACCCGACCGCCACAACGCCTTCACCTCGGTGATGTGCGAGGAGATGGCCGCCACCTGGGCCCACGTGCGCGACGACGGCGACGTGCGCGCCGTGGTGCTGACGGCGAGCGGCGACAAGGCCTTCTGCACCGGCATCGACCGTGACGAGGTGCCGGCCGGCGAGGGGGAGTACAGCTTCGACCCGCTCACCTACGTCGATCCCGGCCGACGGCTCGGCCCGCGCGCCAACGAGTGCTGGAAGCCGGTGGTGGCCGCCGTGAACGGCATGGCCTGCGGTGGCGCCTTCTACCTGCTCGGTGAGGTCGACATCATCGTGGCCGCCGACCACGCCACCTTCTTCGACCCCCACGTCACCTACGGCATGCCCGCCGTGTTCGAGCCCACGCTGATGCTGCACCGCATGCCCTTCGGCGAGGTGCTGCGCATGACGCTCATGGGCAACCACGAGCGCATCAGCGCGGCGAGGGCCCTCGAGATCGGCCTGGCCACCGAGGTGGTGCCGGGGGCCGACCTGGCGGCCGCCGCCCTCCGGATCGCCACCGCCATCGCCAGCCAGCCGCCCACTGCGGTGCAGGCCAGCCTCCGGGCGCTGTGGGCGGCCCTCGAGGTGAGCCGCAGCCAGATGCTGGAGATGGGCAGCACCTTCCTCAACCTGGCCATGAGCGCAGAAGCCCTGGCCGAGGGGCAGGCCACCTTCACCTCCGGTCAGCGCGTCGAGCCCACGATCCGGTGACGCTTGCCGCCACCGTGCGGATGGTCGCCGAGCGGTTCGGCGATCGACCGGCCATGGTCGACCCCGACGGCTCCGTCCTCACCTACGCCGACCTCCACCGTCGCTCCGACGCCGTCGCGGCCGGCCTGCGCGCCGAAGGCGTGGGTCCGGGCGACGTGGTGCTGCTGCGCCTGCCCAGCGACTCCGGCTACGTGGTGGCCTACGCCGCCGCCGCCAAGCTGGGCGCCGTCACCGCCGGGGTCAACCCGCGCCTCGCTCCGCCAGAGCAGGACGCCGTGGCGGCGGTGGCCGGCGGCGCGCTCACGCTCCACGACCCCGCCCAGCTCGATGACCTCGCCCGTGCGGGGACGGTGGAGCCGAGGCCCGACGACCCTGCCCGTCCCGTGGCGCTCGTCTTCACCTCCGGGACCACCGGCCAGCCCAAGGGAGCGCTGTTCCGCGAGGAGCAGCTGGCCGCCATCACCCGGGTCGACGTGGCCGACGCCTGGGGCGACCCCGCCGCCGCGCCCACCCCGATGCTGGCCGGCACCCAGTTCGCCCACGTGGGGTTCATGACCAAGCTGCCCTGGTACCTGCGCCTCGGCACCACCACCCACGTGCTCGGGCGCTGGCGGGCGGCCGACGCGCTGGCCTGCGTCGTCGAGCACCGCATCCCCTCGATCGGGGGCGTGGCACCGCAGATCGCGCTGCTGCTGCGGGAAGACCTCGAGGCGCTCGACCTGCGCTGCGTGCAGAGCCTGATCGTGGGCGGCGCCGCCTCGCCCCCAGCGCTGGTGCGGGAGGCCCGGGAGCGCTTCGAGGCCGGCTACTCCATCCGCTACTCGTCCACGGAGAGCGGCGGGTGCGGCACCGGCACCGCCGTCGACGCCGACGACGACGAGGCGCTGTTCTCCGTGGGGCGACCACGAGGCGGCATCGAGGTGGCCATCCACGGAGACGACGGGTCACCTGTCCCCGAAGGCGAGGTCGGTGAGGTCTGGCTGCGCTCCCCCACCACCATGGCGGAGTACTGGCACGATCCCGAGGCCACCGCCGGCGCCCTCGTCGACGGCTGGTTGCGCACCGGAGACCTCGGCCGG
This sequence comes from Acidimicrobiales bacterium, assembly GCA_051306055.1. Lineage (GTDB taxonomy): Bacteria > Actinomycetota > Acidimicrobiia > Acidimicrobiales > VFJN01 > VFJN01. The sequence continues at coordinate 4,612 of JBPPMN010000086.1, read as the reverse complement.
GTCGACCGCACCGGTCTGCTGCGCCTGGCCGGCCGCTCCAAGGAGATGTTCATCCGTGGCGGCTACAACGTGTACCCCGCCGAGGTGGAGGCCGTGCTGGCCGACCACCCTGCCGTGGCCGAGGTGGCCGTCGTGCCTCGCCCCGACCCCGTGATGGGCGAGGTCGGCGTGGCGGTGGTGGTGGCCGTCGACCCAGAGCGCCCGCCGGCGCTCGACGACCTCCGCGCCTTCCTCGACGGTCGACTGGCCCGCTACAAGGCGCCGGAGGCCGTCCGGGTGGTCGACGCGCTGCCCCTCACCCCCATGCAGAAGGTCGATCGACGAGCGCTCGCCGCCGAGGAGGCGCCACCTGGGCCGTGAGGCGTGGGATCCTCATGGGGTGACCGATGGGGGGACACCGGAGCCATACCGGCCGCGCCACCTCGCCACCCCCGCTCCCGGGGGGCGGCCACCCTCGGCGGCGCGACCGCGGGCCCGGCGCTGGACCGCCGTGGCCGGTGCGCTGCTGGCCGCCCTCGTGGTCACGGCCGCCGCCACCCAGGTGCTCCCCGACCGTTCGAGCGACGGCGGCCCCGAAGCGGCGTCGGCCGTCGACGGGCCCGCCGACATCGATCTGTGCGAACGGGCTCCGCTCACCGAGCGGGTGGGGTTGGTGCTGGTGGTGGGGCTGCCCGGTGTGATCGACGCCGACCACCCGCTGGTCGACGACCTGGCCGAGGTCGGGGTGGGCGGCGTGATGCTCCGGCGGGAGAACATCGTCGACCCCGTCCAGGCGAAGGAGCTGGTCGCTGGGCTGCGCGCCCGTCTCGGCCGGCACCTCCTGGTGGCCGTCGACGACGAAGGAGGGCGGGTCAGCTCGATGGGCGGGCTCGACCAGTCGCTGCGGTCGGCTCGTCGCCTGGGCGTGGCCGGACCCGAGGCGGCGGAGGAGTTCGGCTTCGACCTGGGCACGTTGGCGGCATCGATCGGCATCGACTGGGTGCTCGCTCCCGTGGCCGACCTCGACGACGGTCCCTTCGATGACGTGATCGGCGATCGCTCCTTCAGCGGCGATCCGATGGAGGCGTCGGTGGCGGCGGCCGCGTTCGCCTCTGGGCTCCAGGAGGCGGGGTTGGCGGTCACCGCCAAGCACTTCCCCGGCCACGGCGGCGAGGGCGACCCGCACTTCGGCGACACCATCGACGACAGCACCCTGGCCGACCTCGAGGCCGCCGACCTGGTGCCCTTCGACCGGCTCATCCAGCAGGGCGCCGACACGGTGATGGTGGGTCACGTCATCTACCCGCGGATCTGGGGCGACCTTCCGGCCAGCCTGGCCCCCGGCACCTACGAGCTGCTGCGCCAGCGCGGCTTCGAGGGCGTCGCCGTCACCGACGCGCTCGGCATGGGCGCCATCCAGAACCGGTCGAGCTTCGACGAGGCCCCCGCGCTGGCGGTGGCCGCCGGGGCCGACGCCGTCCTGGTGAACCAGGGTCAGGTGGTGCTGCGGCTGCACGCTGGGCTGGAGGCGGCGGTGCTCGAGGGCCGGCTCGACGAGCGGCGCCTCGACGAAGCGGTGGGCCGTGTGCTGGCGCTTCGCGGTCAGGATCCCGCCGGGCTCGTCTGCCGCTGATCCAGCCGCTCCAGCTCCGTCCTATGCTCGCCCGCCCCCGAGACCGACGGAGCACTGAGCACGATGAGCACGCCCACCACCCCGCACCCGGCGGACCAGCACGACCTGATCCGCGTGCACGGGGCGCGGGTGAACAACCTCAAGGACGTGAGCGTCGAGCTGCCCAAGCGACGGCTCACCGTCTTCACCGGCGTGTCGGGATCGGGCAAGAGCTCGCTGGTGTTCGGCACCATCGCGGCAGAGTCGCAGCGGCTGATCAACGAGACCTACAGCACCTTCGTGCAGGGCTTCATGCCCACCATGGCCCGGCCCGAGGTCGACGTGCTCGACGGGCTGACCACGGCGATCCTGGTCGACCAGCGGCGGATGGGCGGCGACGTGCGCTCCACCGTGGGCACCGCCACCGACGCCAGCGCCATGCTGCGCATCCTCTACAGCCGCCTGGGCCAGCCCCACATCGGCTCACCCCAGGCCTTCTCCTTCAACGTCGCCTCGATGAGCGGCGCCGGGGCCGTCACAACGGAGCGGGGCGGGAAGACGGTGAAGGAGAAGCGCACCTTCAACATCACCGGAGGGATGTGCCCCCGCTGCGAGGGCCGCGGCTCGGTGTCCGACCTCGACCTCACCCAGCTCTACGACGACTCGAAGTCGCTGAGCGAGGGCGCCTTCACCATCCCCGGATGGAAGTCCGACAGCTTCTGGACGGTGCGGGTGTACGCCGAATCGGGCTTCGTCGACCCTGACAAGCCGATCCGCAAGTACACCAAGAAGGAGCTCGAGGCCTTCCTCTACAAGGAACCCGTGAAGGTGAAGGTCGACGGGGTGAACCTCACCTACGAGGGCCTGATCCCCAAGATCGAGAAGTCGTTCCTGTCGAAGGACCCCGAGTCCCTCCAGCCCCACATCCGCGCCTTCGTCGACCGCGCCGTCACCTTCACCACCTGCCCCGGCTGCGACGGCACCCGCCTCACCGAGGAGGCCCGCTCCTCCAAGATCGCCGGGAAGAGCATCGCCGATGCCTGCGCCATGCAGATCGACGAGCTGGCCGAGTGGGTGGGCGGGCTCGAAGAGCCGTCGGTGGCTCCCCTGCTCGCGGCCCTGTCGCAGACCCTCGACTCGTTCGTGCAGATCGGGCTGGGCTACCTCTCGCTCGACCGGCCCTCGGGCACCCTCTCGGGCGGTGAGGCCCAGCGCGCCAAGATGATCCGCCACCTCGGCTCCTCGCTCACCGACGTGACCTACGTGTTCGACGAGCCGACCATCGGCCTCCACCCGCACGACATCCAGCGGATGAACCAGCTCCTGCTGCAGCTGCGCGACAAGGGCAACACCGTGCTCGTGGTGGAGCACAAGCCCGAGACGATCGCCATCGCTGACCACGTCGTCGATCTCGGGCCCGGGGCGGGCAGCGCCGGTGGCACGATCTGCTTCGAGGGGACCGTGGCGGGCCTCCGGTCCAGCGACACCGTCACCGGCCACCACCTCGACGACCGGGCGGCGCTCAAGCCCGCCGTCCGCTCGGCCACCGGCGCCATCGAGGTCCGCAGCGCGTCGAAGCACAACCTGCGAGACGTCGACGTCGACCTCCCGCTCGGCGTCCTCTGCGTCATCACCGGGGTGGCCGGCTCCGGCAAGAGCTCGCTGGTGCACGGCTCGCTCCCCACCGACGAGGGGGTGGTGTCGATCGACCAGGGCGCCATCAAGGGCTCGCGTCGCAGCAACCCGGCCACGTACACGGGACTGCTCGAGCCCATCCGCAAGGCCTTCGCCAAGGCCAACGGCGTGAAGCCCGCCCTCTTCAGCGCCAACTCCGAGGGGGCCTGCCCCGCCTGCAACGGCGCCGGCGTGATCTTCACCGACCTGGCCATGATGGCCGGGGTGGCCATCCCCTGCGAGCAGTGCGAGGGCCGGCGCTACGACGCCTCGGTGCTGGAGTACCGCTTCGGCGGCCACGACATCAGCGAGGTGCTGGCCATGTCGGTGGTCGAGGCCGAAGCGCTCTTCGGATCGGGCGACGGGCACCTGCCCGCGGCCCAGGTGATCCTGTCCCGGCTGGCCGACGTGGGGCTCGGCTACCTCACCCTCGGCCAGCCGCTCACCACGCTCTCGGGCGGCGAGCGCCAGCGCCTGAAGCTGGCCACGCACATGGGCGACAAGAGCGGCGTCTACGTGCTCGACGAGCCCACCACGGGCCTCCACCTGGCCGACGTGGAGCAGCTGCTCGGGCTGCTCGACCGCCTGGTCGACTCCGGCAAGTCGGTGATCGTGATCGAGCACCACCAGGCGGTGATGGCCCACGCCGACTGGATCATCGACCTCGGCCCCGGCGCCGGCCACGACGGCGGCCAGGTGGTGTTCGAGGGCACCCCCGCCGATCTCGTCGCCGCCCGCTCCACCCTCACCGGCGAGCACCTCGCTGCCTACATCGCCGCCTCCTGATCCGCCCCGCCGCCGGACCTAGGCTCGGCGCCGTGGCGCATCCCCAGATGTTCGACGACGACGACCCGTTCCTGGCACGGGTGCGGGAGCGGGCGACCGCGCTCCCCGGCAGCGCCGAGAAGGTCTCGCACGGTCGTCCGGCCTTCTTCACGAAGAAGGTGTTCGCCTACTACGGCGGCTCGCTGAAGATCGACGGCGAGTGGGTCCAGCACGAGCACGCCATCGTGGTCCTGCCCGACCCGGGCGACCAGCCGGCGCTGCTGGAGGACGAGCGCACCTTCGTCCCGGCCTACCTCGGCCCGTCGGGCTGGATCGGCCTCGACCTCGACGACGCCACCGACTGGGACGAGGTGGCCGAGCTGCTGGATGCCTCCTACCGCCTCACGGCCCCCAAGAAGCTCGTGCAGGAGCTCGACGCCGAGAGCTGACGGCCTGCGGGCGGTCAGGCCAGGCGGCCCTGCACGTGGGCCGAGCCGGCCGACGGATCGCCGACCAGCTCCATCGTGGCGGTGGCCAGCCGGGTGGGCGGGTCGGCGTCGAGCAGATCGGGGCAGCGGGGCG
>JBPPMN010000144.1:0-3900 GCA_051306055.1 Acidimicrobiales bacterium | reverse complement strand
GCGGCGAGGGCCTGCACCGCCGGCGCCTCGGTGGTGGTCGGCTCCTACACGGGGGCCGGGGCCTCGGTGGTGGTGGGCGCCTCCGAGGTGGTGGTGGCCTCGGTGGTGCTGGTGGTGGCCTCGGTGGTGCTGGTGGTCTCCAGCGACGACACCACGTCGTCGACGGCCTCGGTGACGACGGCGGCCAGCTCGCTACGGTCGGTCTCGGCGGTGGCCGGCAGGTTGTCGACCACCAGCAGCGGCACGGCGGCCAGCGTGATGCTCAGGGCGAAGGCCAGGCGGCTGCGCTGCACCCGGGCGACGGGGGTGACCTCACCGTCGACGGGCTCGAGGTGGAGGTCGTCGACCGGAGCCGGCGCCGAGGGGCGAGGCGGTCGGGGGGCGCCGGCTAGGTGACGCGGCTGGTGCCGTGGTGACCGGGGGGACATCGGAGGGCACGTTACGCAGACCCGTAACACGAATGCAAACTACCGGCTTGTGATTTCGGGCACCCAGGCGAGATGGGTCAACCAGGGGGCAAGCGGTAGGTACGGGACGCCGTGGCCCATGTGGCCTCCGCAACATCGGCGACATCGATCCGTTGCAGAGCGGCGATGGCCTCCCCCACGGCCACCACCCACTCGGGCCGGTTGCGCTTCCCGCGGTGGGGCACCGGCGCCAGGTAGGGGCTGTCGGTCTCGACGAGGAGGCGGTCGAGCGGGCACAGCTGCGCCGCCTCCTGCAGGTCGGTGGCGGAAGGGAAGGTGACGATGCCGCTGAAGGAGAGCACGGCGCCGAGGTCGAGGCAGCGGCGGGCCTCCTCGGGACCACCGGTGAAGCAGTGGAAGACGGTGCGCTCCGGCACGCCTTCGGCCTCGAGCACGTCGAAGGTCTCCGGCCAGGCCTCGCGGGTGTGGATCACGAGGGTGAGGTCGTGGGTGTGGGCCAGGGCGATCTGGGCCGCGAACACCTCGCGCTGCTGGTCGCGGGGCGAGTGGTCGTAGTGGAAGTCGAGCCCGCACTCCCCCACCGCCACCACCTCTGGGTGGTCGAGCAGCTCTTCGAGGCCCTCGACGCCGTGCTTGGCGTCGTGGGGGTGGACGCCGGCGGTGGCGAACACCGTGCCGGGGTGGCGGCGGGCGACGTCGACGTAGGCGCTCGACTGGGCGACGTCGCAGCCCACCGTGATCAGGCGGGTGACGCCGGCCTCGGCGGCCGCCGCCACCTGGGCGTCGGCCACGGCGGGGTCGGTGTCGAGGTGGCAGTGGTCGTCGGTCCAGCGCACGGCGACGACCCTACCGACGGCCCAGGCGGCCCGGGCGGGCCGTGCGATGCGCGAGGCGGGGCGTCGGGTCAGCCGGCTTCGGAGACGCCCCAGGGGCGCACGTCGCCGGTGGAGCGGCGCAGCACCTCGCCCTCGCCGTCGCCGAGGGCGGGCGCGGCCTCCGGCAGGCCCCGCTGGGAGCGGAGGTCGTCGATGCGGTCGAGCTGGCGCTCGAGCATGCGCCGCCGGGTGCCGGTGAGGTCGTCGAAGCTCTTCTGCACCGAGGAGAACCGCTTCTCCACCTGGTCGACCGCCTCGGCGTACTTGGTCCACTGCTGCTTGAAGGCGCTGAGGCACTGCAGGATCTCATCGGAGGTGCGGGCCAGGCGGGTCTGGTCGACGGCCTGGCGGATCACCGCCAGCACCGCGAAGAGGCTCACCGGCGAGCACAGCACGACCTTCTGGGCCAGGGCGGTGTCGATGAGGTGCGGGTCGTGCTCGTGGATGAAGGCCCAGACGCTCTCGTTGGGGATGAACAGCAGCATCTCATCGAGCGTGTCGTCGGCCTGGATGTAGGCCCGGCCCGACACCTCCTTCACCCGTGCCTTCACGTCGCGCAGGAAGGCCTTGGCGGAGGCGTCGCGCTCGTGGTCGGTGGTGGCCTCGAGGTGGCGGAGGTAGTTGTCGACCGGGAACTTCACGTCCATGTGGAGCTGGCGGCCCCCCGGCATGAAGAAGGTGATGTCGGGGATGGAGCCGCCGGCGATGCCGGTCTGCTTGCAGTAGGTGATGCCCTCGACCATGCCGGCGGTGCGCAGGACGTCGTCGGCCATGCGCTCACCCCACTGGCCCCGGGCCTTGGGGCTGGCCAGCGCCTCCCGGAGGTGGCCGGTGGTCTCCGACAGGAGGCGGGTGCTGGAGGTGACCTGCTGGATGCCGGTGACCAGCTGGCCGTGCTGCTGGGCGCTGTCCTGCTGGAGCTTGTGCACCACGTCGCCCAGGCGCTCGAGGTGCCCGGTGAGGCCCTCCACCCGCTTCTCGAAGGCGGTGGAGCGCAGATCGAGCTGGCGGGTGCCGCTGGAGACGGCATCGCCCAGCTTCTCGCCGGCCATCTGGGCGGCCATGGCGGCCGCGGCGGTGACGGTGTGCTCGCGCTCCATGCCCAGCCGGGCCTCGAGCTGAGCGGCCTGCTGGGCCAGGGCGGCGGCCTGCTGCTCCAGGGCGGTGGCCATGCGCTCATCGGCGGCCGCGGCGGAGGACCGGGCGGCCCGGGAGCCGATGACGTAGGCGAGGGCGAGGACGGCGGCCACCGCGAGGGTGGCGAGGAGGATGGTGAGGACCATGTGCCCAGTGTGCGCAGGGGGTGTGACAGGCCCCGCGGATCCCTGGCCCACGAGGCGCGAACCCCCTGGTCAGGCCCATGATCGGCGGGCGCGTAGCCTGGCTCGGTGACCACCTGGATCCTGCGCCTCGACCAGCCCGGCACGGGTCCCCGCGTGGCCGTGAAGGACCTGTTCGACGTGGCCGGCACGCCCACCACCGCCGGGTGCCGTCTGGTGGCCGACTCCGCCCTCCCGGCCACCGCGGATGCCGCCTGCCTGGCCGGCTTCCGGGCCGCCGACGCCGCCATCGTGGGCAAGGCCAACCTCCACGAGCTGGCCTGCGGCGGCACCGGCATCAACCCCCACTTCGGCACGCCCGTGAACCCGCTCGACCCCGCCCTGATCCCCGGCGGCAGCTCCAGCGGCTCAGCCGTGGCCCTGGCCACCGGCGAGGCCGACGTGGCGCTGGGCACCGACACCGCCGGCTCCGTCCGCACCCCGGCGGCCTGCTGCGGCGTCGTCGGCCTCAAGACCACGTTCGGCCGCGTGCCGCTCGAGGGCGTGTGGCCGCTGGCGCCGTCGCTCGACACGGTCGGCCCGATGGCCCGCACCGTCGCCGAGGTGGCCCAGGGCATGGCGCTGCTCGAGCGCGGGTTCACGGCCGCCGCGGCACCGGCACCGGTGCTGGGCCGGGTGCGGTTCCCCGACGTCGACCCTCGGATCGACGCCGCCATCGACCGCCTGCTGGCCGCCTGCGAGCTCGACGTGGTGCAGGTGTCGCTCCCGGGATGGGAAGCGGCGACCGACGCCGGCTGGAAGGTGATGTTCCACGAGGTGTGGCGGGTCGACGGCCACCTCTACGAGCGGGACCCCAGCGCCCTCGGCGCCGACCTCCAGGAGCGCCTGGAGCAGGGCCGGGAGGTGTCGTCGGCCGACCGCAACGCCGGCTGGGCCGCACGGGACGGCTGGCGGGCCGAGCTGGCCGGCGCCTTCGACCGGGCGCCGGTGCTGGTGGCCCCCACGCTGTCGTTCTTCCCCACGCGCCTCGACGACCCCATCCCCAACACCCGCCGCCTGGCCCTGGCCGTGAACCTGGCCGGCCACCCCGCCCTGGCCCTCCCCGTGCCCACCGGCGGCCCGCTCCCGGCCAGCCTGCAGCTCATCGCCGCCGACAGCCGTGAAGACCTCCTCTGCACCGGCCTGGTCCTCGAGGCGGCGGCGTCGTCGCTCTCGTGACCCCGTAGGGGTCGATTCGACGTCGACTCGACGGCCAGGACCCCACATCCGGCGGCGTTGCAACCGCCACCTTTCAACGCTGCACGAAGATCTGTCTCT
>JBPPMN010000141.1:0-12180 GCA_051306055.1 Acidimicrobiales bacterium | reverse complement strand
GACCGGTGAGGTCCACAGCAGGGCGTAGCGCATGGCCTGGGTGGGGCCTCGGGTCAACGAGGTGACGTGGGCCACGGCGTCGCCTTTGGTGATGATCAGCTTCAGCACCGCGTCACCCAGCAGCCGGCGGGTCGCTTCCACGGGGATGGGGCCGAGGCCGGTGACCTCGCACAGCTCGTCGCCCTCGACGTGCCCTCGCCACAGCGCTTCGACATCGAGCCGGAGCAGGGCCAGGTGCTCCGGGCGGCGCTGCTGCTTGCGACGCGGCTTCCCGCGGCCCCCAGCAGCGTCGCCAGCATCGGCATCGCCGTCGACCTCGGTCGAGGTGGTGTCGTTGGCGGCGCCGGTGTCGATCGCAGTGTCGGGGTCGGGGTCGGCGTTGGTGGCGGTGCGGCCGATGGCGACGAGGGCGTCGAAGGCGTAGGCCTCCCTGGGTTCCTGCTCGAAGCGGTCGGCGGTGGACCGCTGGCGGAAGATGCGGTCGGTCTCTTCGTCGACCTGGGCCTCCAACGCTGCGAGCTCGTCGACGGGGCCGACCAGGTGCCAGTGCCGGGCTCCTTCGGCGTCGGTGAAGCGGCGCAGACGGCGCTGCTGGCGGATCCGGCGGTGCGTCGCCTCCGGTGACGGGTCGGCCGCCGCCTTCGCCTTCAACGCCGCGTCGCGCAGCTCGTTGAGGTTCGCCTTGCCCGCGGTGGCGATCAGCTGCCGCTCCGCCCCCGGGTTCGCGGCGGCGGCACCCGCGATCACCTCACCCTGGGCCGCAGACAGCGACCCGTCCAACAGCGCCTCCTTCGTGGCCGGCAGCTGCCGGAGCGCTTCGGAGGTCTCGACCTCCTTGCGGGCGGCCCCCAGCGACGTCCCGGCCTCCGCGGCCAGGAACTCTGCGGCGGACTTGAAGCCTCGGCGCTGCCACTCCCGGGAGTCCTCCACCCGCCGCGCCAGCAACGTCTTGGCCGCGGAGAGGGTGCGCGCCGCCCCATCGAGGGCCCGGTAGATCCGCACCGCCTCGAACGCCGGCACCTCATCGGGATCCAGGCCGCGCACGAGCGCCGCCACCGCTTCCGTGGCCTCCACCACCCCCTGCTCGAGCTCCGACCGGAACATACCAATCACCCTATGCAGGGGGTGTGACAGCCCTCCGGGCCCTGCTGGTGCTGCTGCACCCCTTTCATCGCGGCTCGACCGCACGACGAGTGGCGGGCAGCGGGAAGCTGGCCCTGATGCCGTTGACGGTTCAGCAACAGGCCGGTCTGGTGTCGCTTGCACGCCAACGGAGGTGCAGCAACCCCGTCATCTCCGCTGCAGCACCCGGTCGCACCTGCACCGACGAGACCCACTGCGACGACGAGTCGATGCATCAGGTGAGTCTGCCCGGAGCAGCCTGCGCCATCGGTCCACGCCGCTGGCTCTGGCAGCTGGAGACCTCACGCCCCTCTGCGGCACCTACGGGCGCATCTTCATGCCGTCGAGCATCTCTCGGGTTGCGTCGGCGTGCCCGGCGTGGTGCGCCGTCTCCTCGACGAGGTGCAGGAGGAGCCAGCGCAAGGTGACCGGTCGGTCGAAGCCCAGCAGCTGGTGTGCAGGGCCTCGTCCGCCCTCGTCTCCCAGGCACGGGGCGTCGAGCGTTCTCGCAGCCCTGACGATCGTCTCCGTCCTTTGCGCCTGCTGCCAGTAGGCCTCGATGAGGTCAGCGCCCGTCACTTCGGGAGCGACCGTGAACTCCTCAGTCCGAGGTGGGAACTCTGAGCTGAGGTAGCGCCCTTCGACCCAGCGCCACTCCATGTACCACGCCCCCTTCACGTCGTTGGTGCGTCACAGGTTGCCCGCTTCGCCCGCCGCCTGCGTTGCATCCCGCCAGGAACGGGCCATTACCCGACGGCACCTCGGGAACGATCCCCAAAGGCCCGGGCACCTGCGGGGGCGTCGATCGTTCGCCTCCGGTACCGCGTCGACGGGGTGCGCTTCGGCGGGCCGGGCACGTTGCCGGGCTGCCCCGTGGCTCCTACCGTCGGTACATGGGCCTGACCGACGTTCTGCTCGTGCATGGAGCGTGGCACGGGGCCTGGTGTTGGGATCGGATGATCCAGCCACTCCAGGAGCGAGGCATGTCAGCGCACACCATCGACCTGCCAGGTCACGGCAAGTCGACCGAGTCGATCGGAGGACTTCATCGGGACGCCGACGCCGTGAAGCGTCGACTTGACGAGATCGGCGGTCCAACGCTTCTCGTGGGACACAGCTACGGCGGAATGGTCATCTCAGACGCAGGGTCCCACGACAGCGTGCGTGGCCTCGTGTACGTCTGTGCATTCATGCCCGCCGAGGGCAAGAGCCTGATGGACGAGGGTCCGAACCGACCCGCTGGTGAAGACGACGAAACCGAGTCACGAAGGTCCGGGGGCTACATCACCCTGACGGATACTCCGGCGCTTCGCTTCGTTGCGGAGCGTGCAGGCGACATCCTCTACAACGACTGTGACGACGCAACGACGGCGTGGGCGTCGGAACGCCTCGATGAGCAATCGATTGAGTCATTCAACGAGGTGCCGCGAGTCCTGTCGTATCAGGCCCTTCCAAGCACGTATGTCGTGTGCTCCCTTGACGAGACGATTCCGCCATCGAACCAGCGACGGATGGCGACCCGGGCAACGAAGACCGTGGAGCTGGAGGCCAGCCATTCTCCCTTTCTCTCCGTGCCTGATCGGCTCGCCGACCTCATCTCCGAGGAAGCGGCATCGCTCGGAGGACGCGAGTCGAGGGCGCCAGGAACTGCCTGATGAACGAGTTCGCCCGACCATCCCCGCAGGCCGGGTAGGAAGCACGTACGGGAGTTCGCTAGTGCCCACGATGCCCGCCGCTCGCGTTGCATCCAGGCAGAAGAGGGTCACTCGCCGTTTCGGTAGAGCTGTGCGATGAAGCCTCGGTACTCGACCGTCGGGTCATCGAAGTGCAGGCGACCGTCCACAAGAACGGAGCCCTCGGCTGGCTCATGACAACGACGCTCCCGTTGATCACAGAGGCCATGAGGTCTCCTTCAAGGTCAGGAAACTGAACGCTCTCGACCCGGGGGTCAACGGCGCCAAAGACGATCGACCCTTTGACGAGTTGATCGAATCGCGACGACCGGTTGCCACCCCTCCTGCCACCAGGGGTGGTAGCCCCCTTGTCGAGCAGCGTCGTCGACGGGTGTACTGGCGGCGATGGATGTGTTGCAGTTGGTGGTGCGGGCCGTGGTCCGGCAGCGATGGCGCACCCATCTCGCAGTGGCCCTGCTCGTCGCGTTGATCATTGGAGTGGCCCTGATGACGGCCGCCGGCGCTCGGCGGACTTCGTCGGCCTACGGCCGCTTCGCCGGTGCGGTCAACGTGTCGACCATTACCGTCAGCAGCGTCGGTGCCTACGACTCTGCGCTGGACGATGCCGTCGCTGCGCTTCCGGAGGTCGTGCGCTCGACCACCACGGTCGGCGTCGAGGCCCGCGTCCTCGTGGACGACGTACCAGTTCCGGCGCAGGCGCTCGACGTCTCCACCAGCTTCGACGGGCGGTACGTCGACCACGACCGGATGACGATCCTCGAGGGTCGGGCAGCAGACCCCGACCGCCCCGACGAGGTCGTGGTCAACCAGCGCGCAGCCGAACGACTGGGCTACCGGGTCGATCAGCAGCTCCAGCTGGGTCTCTACACCATCGCCTTGGTGAGCTCACCGACGGTCCTCGAAGAACCCGCTCCGGTTGATCGCCGCCGCACCGTCACCATCGTCGGTGTTGCCGTGCTGCCCGAGGAGGTGCTGCAGGACGACTTCGGCGTCCTCCCGCGAATGTTCGTCACTCCGGCGTTGGCCGATGACTTCCCAGACTCGCTCACCTACGGCATCCAGGGGCTGACCCTCCGACGGGGCGACGCCGACATCGCCGGCCTCCGGCGAGGCTTGGCCGAGCTGGACCTCGGCGGACTGCCGACCCTCCGACGTACCAGTACCGACGCCTACCATGCCGAGCAGGCCCTACAGCCCCTCGCGCTTGCTCTCGCCCTCTTCGCTGCAATTGCGTTCCTGGCCGGGCTGGTGCTGGCTTCCCAGGCCGTGGCCCGGAGCGTTCGGAGCGACGCCGCGACGGGCGCCGTTCTGCGAGCCATCGGTACCTCGCGCACCGTCGTGGTCGCCGCCGCCGCCGGGGGGCCCGTCGGCGCTGTCACGGTCGGCATCGTCGTGGCCGCCCTCCTTGCCGTCCTGGCGTCGCGGGCCATGCCGGTCGGACCGATGCGGAACGTCGAGCCCGACGCCGGGGTCGACATCGACTGGACGGTGCTCGTCGTGGGTGGCGCAGCAGCGTTGCTCGTCACCACCCTTGCGGCGGTCTGGGCCGCCCGTTCCTCCACGGTGGTACCGGCGTCGCGCCGCCTCGGTACCATTGAACAGTTCCTTGAGACCGCCGAGATCCGCCCAGATATCGCCGCTGGTGTACGTGAGGCACTCGGGGGCAGCGCCCATCGCAGCGCTCGTAGCGTGCTCGCCGGCGCGTGCGTTGCTGTCGGCGCGGTCGTCGCCGCCATCACCTTCGGGTCGAGCCTTGACAACCTGGTTGAGGAACCGTCGCTCTACGGCTGGAACGCCGATCTGGCAGTGCTGTCCGGGCTCGGCTACGGCAATTTCGACGACGCCGGTGTGACAGCGGCGCTCGCAGATGTAGCAGCGTGGAGCGGGGGGTACTTCGGCTCGTCACAGATCGATGACCGGGACGTCGATCTCCTGGCGATGGAGCCGGGAGCGGCGTTGCCCCCGCCGCTCCTCAATGGCCGGTCAATCGCCGACGACGACGAGGTGGTGCTCGGGTCGCGGACCGCCGACGAGCTCGGCCGCGAAGTTGGCGACGTGGTCGAGCTGCTCGGAGCCGACGGTCTCGTCGAGCTGCGCGTCGTGGGGATCGCCACCTTGCCCACGATCGGGCGCATACACGCAGCCCACCCGTCACTCGGAGTCGGTGCGGTCGTCGCCCGATCCGTGCTGCCTGGTCTGGATCGGGACATCACCGGCACACCCGTGACCGGGGTGCTGGGACCGAACGTCCTGTTCGTGAGACTTCCCCCGGATACCGATCCGGCGGCTGCGGCTGCGACGCTGACCGAGGAGCTCCGGCCCTTCGCGGGGTTCGCCGGCATAGACACACTGACGGTTCAACGTCCAGCGGAGATCGTCAACGCGGGGTCGCTGGGCGCTGCGCCGCTCTCTCTTGCCGTGGCACTCGCCGCTGGGGCGCTGGCTTCCCTCGGTGTCGCCAGCGCTGCGTCGGTTCGCCGCCGCCGGCATGAGTTCGCAGTGTTCAAGGCCCTCGGGTTCACCCGGCGCCAACTTCGAGCCAGCGTGGCCTGGCATGCCACGGTGACCGCAGCGGTCGGGCTGCTCCTCGGCGTACCGGTCGGGATCGCTCTCGGCGGATCGTTGTGGCGCCGCTTCGCCGGGCAGCTCGACGTCGTCGCCGAAGTCACCATCCCCACCACCGCGATTGTCGGGCTGGCGAGCGCCGTCCTACTCGCGGTCAACATCGTCGCCTGGGGACCGGCCCGGCGCGCGTCGAGGGTGACGGCCGCGAGCGACCTGCGCCCATCGTCGATCTCCGTCGCCCGCTGATCGGCGGCCCACTGCACGTCGTTGCCCGGCCTCAGCGACAACCCGCACCAGCGCACTGCGCTCGATCTCCGCCGCGCCGGGATGCCCGATCGCGACGACCTAGCGGCAGAAAAGGGACACCGCTGAGGGCTCAGGCGCTGTGCCGTTCGTGCGCCGGGAGGCGCGTACGCCGCCACAACACCAGGGCCGTGATCGCCGCAGAGGTCGCCGCCCACAGCGGTAGCGACGCCCAGGCCAACGCGCGGCTCGCCGGGCCGGGGGTCCGTCCCCACATCACCACGCCGGCGAGAGCGACGGCAGCGGCCGCCATGATGACAGCGAAGAACACGAGCGCCTTCACCACGCCTGGTCCTGGTTGAGACGGGCTACGTCCACGATCTTCGTGCAGGTGTAGGAGCCCTCGGGTGGCCAGGGTCACGAGGTAGACCGTGAGCCCGAGAGCGCCGCAGATACAGGCGACCCAAAGCAACAGCACCACCAGAATGAGCACTGCTCGCATGCATCCCACTCTGCCCGATCAACCCGTCACATCGGCAGGAGTGGGCGTTTGATCGGGGCGGGCCTAGCCCAGCAAGAACACGATGGCGCCGACCCCGATGCACGCGACCCCAATCACCACGTAGCGCCTCCAGTTCCGTGAGAACTCTTCGAAGTCCTCTGGGCGGTACTTGCCTCCGAACCCCCGAGGGCCGGTTGGCGGTGGCGGCGGATCGCGCACCAGCCAACGACTTAGCCCGGTCAGCAGCAAAGCAGTTTGTTGGCGTCGGCCGGATGGAACGCGTGCCCTGAGCGACCCGGATCTCGGTGCGGATTCTCGGCGTATGTGTCCGGATCTCGTTCCGGCGTTCGTCGTGTCTGTGACAATCAACAATGATCACCGACACAAGGACGTCACGACATGAAGTACATGCTCCTCCTCGCAAGCAACCCCGCCGACGAACCAGCGCCGGACAGCGCAGCGTTTGGCCCCTACATGGGCGAATGGGCTGCCTACAGCCAGGCTCTCGCGGAGGCGGGCGCCATGGTCGCCGGCGAAGCGCTGCAGGGAGCCGACACCGCAAGCACCGTCCAAGTTCGCGATGGCAAGCGCATCGTGACCGACGGGCCGTTCATCGAGTCGAAGGAAGTGATCGGCGGCTACTACGTGATAGACGTCGCCGACCTCGACGAGGCGCTCGATTGGGCCGCCAGGATTCCGAACTCTCACTTCGGCACGATCGAGGTTCGACCGGTCATGGAGTTCGATGGCTGACGAGCGCTACCGGCTCGGTCTGCTGACGGATCTGATGGGTGTCGCCGACGTCTTTCGCGCGGAGTGGCCACGATTGGTGGCCACGCTCATGCGCGACGTCGGCGATCTCACCATTGCGGAGGACGCGGCTCAAGACGCGTTCATGGAGGCGTCGACACGGTGGCCCGCCGATGGGGTCCCTGAGCGGCCGGGCGCCTGGTTGATCACGACCGGCCGACGCAAGGCCATCGATCAGATCCGCAGAATGCGGCGATTCGAGGATCGTCTCCCGGTGTTGGCCGCCGATGTCGCAACCGTCAACTCTCACAGCACGGAGTCGGCTCATGTCGACCTCGACGGTGCGCAGGCTCTCGATGATCAACTCGCGCTCCTGGTGGGATGCTGCCACCCCGCGCTCGCCCCGGAGGCGCAGGTCGCGTTGACCTTGCGGATCGTGGCCGGGCTCTCGACGCCACAGATCGCCCGTGCCTTCCTGGTGTCCGAGGAGACGATGACGCGTCGACTCACCCGCGCCAAGTCGAAGGTCCGGGCCGCACGAATTCCCTTCGATCCACCGAATCTGGACACGCTCGCCGAGCGCGTCGGTGCCGTGTGCGAGGTGATCTCGTCGATCTTCACCGAGGGCCACGCCAGCGCGACGGACACGGCGCTCATCCGAGGAGATCTCTGCGAGGAGGCGATTTGGCTCGCGGAGCTCCTGAGCAAGCTCGTCCCGACCGATCCGGAAGTCGCCGGACTCCATGCGTTGCTGCTGCTGACCGATGCCCGGAGATCCAGCCGTCTCGACAGCCATGGCAGCCCGATCCTGCTTGCCGACCAGGATCGGTCCCTGTGGGACCAACCGATGATCGCTCGCGGTCTCGCCGAGCTGGCGAGAGCACACTCGTTCCAGCGCGGTGGACCCTTTCAGTTCCAAGCGGCAATTGCCGCCTTGCACGCCACTGCGCCCACCTTCGGGGCCACCGACTGGCCAGCAGTCCTGCGCCTCTACGACGTGCTCCTGCAGCGCCAGGCCAGCGCGCTGGTCGCGCTGAACCGGGCGATCGCCGTCGACCACGTACACGGACCCGCCGCTGCGCTCGCCGCACTCGATGCGATTCTCCAAGCGGACGACCTCACCGGCGACGTCAACGGCTACGTGTACTTCCATACCGCCCGAGCTGACGTCTTGGCCCGACTCGATCGGCTCGACGACGCAGCCGCCGCACTGGACCGCGCGATCGAGTGCAGCACCAATGAATCAGAGCGATCGTTCCTTCGGCGCCGACGGCAGGATCAGAAAGAGACGGTCGGTCTGCGTGGCCATCGAAACTGACGCAACAACTCGTCACTCGTGCACCCAGGACCACGGTCTATCCAACGAGCATCGCTCGGACCATGAGCTCAGCAGAGGCTGAACAGCGACGCCGGAGCCGCACACTTCGCCACACAGAATCACCGTTCGCCGATGACAACGACCACTTGGGAACGGCCCGTACCGGGCGCCCCGCATCAACGTCTCGCGTGCTGGCGCGACATGCCCTCAACCGCCGGTTTGGTGTCGCGGCAGACGCCCCCTATTGCCCGATGAGGGACGGTCCTGTCGTTCGATCTCACGCTCCACCCGAGGAGGTTCAGGGCTGGGTCGTGGTGGTGGCCTCGGGTTCGGTGGTGGTGGTCGTGTCTGACGCGGTGGTGGTCGTCTCAGGGGCGAGAGTGGTGTCGACGGGCACGGTCGTGGAGGCGCCGCTCCTGGAGGACGAGTCGTCCTCCTCGGCGTCGTCGACCTCGTCGGCATCGTCGTCGGGACCGCAGGTGGCCTCTCGCTCGGCGCGCGCGGCATCCTTGGCCTCGGCATCGAGCTTGGTGCCCGCCCAGGGGGGCGGACCCGTGCAGGGGTCACCGTCGCGATCGGGGCCCGCACCCGGAGCCGCCCCTGCGCCCTTGTCCTTGCCGTTGCCGTTCGGCTTGCCCTTGCCGGCGTGGGCCGGCTTGCCGCAGTCGGACTTCGCCGCCGCGCTGACGTCGCCGCCGGCGGCCTCGACGGCGGAGACGTACTCCCCGTGGTTGCGGTAGGTGCTGCCGTCAGGACACCCCTCGGTGCTGCGGGGCACGTCGATGCCAACGGCGCCGAGGGTGTTGTGGGCGATGTCCTGGGCGGGCCCCGGCAGCGAACCGGCCGACGCCAGCGCGGTGCTGCCGGCGAAGAACCCGACGACCGCGGCCAGGGCAACGGCCCTCCACCCGAACCGGGCTCGCGGCGGCTCCGACGCCACCTGGGCCATGGTGTGGCGGTGGGTCGCCGCGACCTCGGGTGCGATGGGGGCCTGGCCGAGGCGGCCGAGCCGGTCCTCGAGGTCATCGGTGCTCATGCCCCCTACAGCGCTGGCGGCGGCTCCGGGGATACGGACCGACGGAGGTTCTCCAGGGCCCGGTGCTGCAGGGCCTTGGTGGCGCCCACTGTCCGCCGGGTCATGCGGGCGACCACCTCGAGCGGGAGGTCGGCCACGAACCGCAGCACCACCACCTCCCGTTGGTCGTCGGTCAGCTGGAGCAGCGCTCGCAGCAGGTCGCGGTCGAGGGGCTCTGTCGCCGGCACCGACGGCCGGTCCGGCACCTCGGCACCCGCGGAGCGGGGCCGGCGGCGGTCTCGACGTCCTGCGTCGATGGCCCGGTTCCGGGCGATGGTGAACACCCAGCGCCGGACGGCGAGGTCATCGTCGGCGGCGCGGAACCGGCCCAGGTCCCTCGCCACCTGCAGGAAGACCTCGCCGGCGATGTCCTCCGGATCGGCGACACCCCGTGCTCGCAGGTACCCCACCACGCGCGGGGCCAGAGCGACGTAGATCTCCTCCGGGGTCACCGGTCCCGTCGCATCGGGTCTGGCCGCAGGGTCGAGGGTGTGCCGATCCCCGATCTTGCCCCACGCCGATGCCGACCGCCGACCTCCCGCCGCCGTCAGCCTCGCTTCACCCGGCCGCGGAGGGCAGCGAAGCACATCGACTGCGAGGCCAGGCCCACGAGGGCGATGGCCAACAGGCCCTTGCCGATGGGGGCCCACTCCCAGCCCTCGGACACCAGCGCTCGCATGCCGTCGAGCAGGTAGGTGACGGGGTTGTAGCCGGCCACCGTGCTGAGCCAGCCGGTGAGGGCGCCGCGCGGGAGGGTCGAGGTGGTGAGGAAGGCGAAGGGGAAGAAGAGGATGAAGCTCGAGGCCACCGCCCCCGGGCTGCCCGTCTTGAGGGCGATGGCGTAGGGGAAGCCGGTGAAGACCAGGCCCCACAGCCCGGCCATCACGATGAAGGCCACGATCCCGATCACGCCGGTCTCGAAGGTGACGCCGAGCAGGAGGCCCAGGGCCACCACCGGCACGCACAGCGCGCACACCAGAGCGAAGTCGGCCGCCATCAGCCCGAGCAGCAGCGCCGAGCGCCGCACCGGGGTGAGCAGCAAGCGGTCGAAGTAGCCGTCCTGGATGTCGGTCACCAGGGTGGACGCTCGGGACACGCCGGTGACGGCGAAGATGATGGCCACCGGGAGCTGGAACGCCTTGTAGTCGAAGTTGGCGATGCCCTGCTCGCTGAAGTCCTGCAGGGCACCGACGTTCACCACGAAGAAGAACAGCGGCACCATCAGCGCCGGGATCAGCTCGGCCGGCTCCCGGGGGATGCTGCGCACGGCACGGCCGGCCACGCTGAGCAGGTCGGCCACGAAGCCGGGCTCCCGGGCCCGGATGGTGGCGGCCGGCGGGGCGGTGGGGGCGGTCACGGCGGTCACTGGTGGTCCTCCTCGGTGGGGGTGCCCTCGTCGATGTCGATGCGGTTGCCGGTGAGCTCGAGGAAGACGTCGTCGAGCGTGGTGGTGCGCAGCGTGAGGTCGCGCACCCGGATGCCGCCGCCGCTGAGGGCCACCGCCACCGGGCTGATCACGGAGGCGCCGTCGGTGGCGGCGATGGTGAGCTCGTCGCCGTGGAGGTCGGCCGACGAGATCCCCTCGATCCCCTCCACCGAGCGGAGGGCGGCCGCAGGGTCGCCCTCGATGCGGGCGATGATCACGTCGTCGCCCACCGACCGCTTCAGCTCGGCCGGCGAGCCCTCGGCCACGATCTTGCCGCCCGACAGGATCCCCACGCGGTGGGCCAGCGTGTCGGCCTCCTCGAGGTACTGGGTGGTGAGGAAGATGGTGGTGCCCAGCTCGTCGTTGAGGCGGCGCACCTCCTCCCACACCTGGGCCCGGCTCACCGGGTCGAGGCCGGTGGTGGGCTCGTCGAGGAAGAGGATGTCGGGGTTGTGGATGAGGGCCGCGGCCAGGTCGAGCCGGCGCTTCATGCCGCCCGAGTAGGTGCCGATGGGTCGGTCGATGGCGTCGCCGATGTCGACGAGGTCGAGCAGGTCGTGGAGCCGGGTGGCCACCTCGGCCTTGGTGAGGCCGTAGAGCCGGCCCTGGAGGCGGAGCAGCTCCACACCCGTCTGCTTCGGGTCGAGAGCGGCCTCCTGGAGGGCCACGCCGATGCGCAGGCGGACGAGCTCCGGCTCGGTGGCCACGTCGTGGCCGGCCACCGTGGCCGTGCCGCCCGTGGGGCTGATCAGCGTGCACAGCACGCGCACCGTCGTCGACTTCCCGGCGCCGTTGGGGCCGAGGAAGCCGTAGATCTCGCCGGGCTGGATGTCGAGGTCGACGCCGTCGACGGCGGCGAGGTCGCCGAAGCGGCGCTCCAGGCCGCGGGCGCTGATGGCGGCCTGGCCGCTGGTGGGGGGCATGAGCTCGGACGGTATCGGCGCCGCGACGGCACTGGTGGTGGACATGGCCTGAACCTACGGAGCCATCCCTGACACCGATCGTCAGCGACGTCGCGAAGTACATTCCCGGCCCATGGCCGACACCGAGCGCACCGATCCCGTCACCTGCAAGATCGAGGACGGCGTCGCCGTGCTGCGCCTCGACGACGGCAAGGTCAACGTGGTGAGCCACCGGGTGATCGAGCTGCTGCACGCCGGCCTCGACCGGGCCACCGAGGAGGCCCGGGCGGTGGCCATCATCGGCCGGGAGGGCAAGCTCTCCGCCGGCTTCGACCTCACCGAGATGACGGCCGGCATCGAGCGCACCCGCGCCCTCGTGGGAGCGGGCGGCAAGCTGCTGATGCGCATCTTCGGCCACCCCCAGCCGGTGGTGGTGGCGGTGACCGGGCACGCGCTGGCGGCGGGAGCCCTGCTCACCTTGGCCTGCGATACCCGCATCGGCGGTGACGGGCCGGCCAAGATCGGCCTGAACGAGACGGCCATCGGGATGGGCCTGCCCGTCTACGCCACCGAGCTGGCCCAG
>JBPPMN010000136.1:0-20655 GCA_051306055.1 Acidimicrobiales bacterium | reverse complement strand
GCGCCGAGGCCCACCACCAGGCGGGCGCCGAGGTCGAGGGCGAGGTCCGTGACCTGCTCGGAGAAGGCCAGCCACGCGTGGTCGGGCTCGTTGCCGAGCAGGAGGAGCACGTCGTTGCCGCTGGCGTCCTTGGCCCAGGAGAGCTCCGTCTCCTCCCACGACAGGTGGGTGTTGATGCCGTCGACGAGGTGCATGGTGGGGCGCCGGGCCCGCCAGTCGAGCAGGGCGTCGGCATCGAAGCGGGCGATCGTGTGGCGCTCGAGGTGCTCGATCAGGTGGTCGGCCGCACCGTCGGCCCCGAGCCCGGCGTCGATCCACCCCTTCAGCACCATCACCATCACCGGCGACTCGAGGTCGGGCTGCTCCACCATGGAGTAGAGGGAGCTCATCGGGGGGTGGACCTCATCCGAGCCGCCCCATGGCCTCGGCGGCCGCCTCGGCGCAGCGCTCCACCTGGATCTTGAACCCTTCGAAGGCGGCGGGATCGCTGCTGCCCATCGAGCCGCCGATGTAGCGGGCGTAGACGCCCTCCACGATGCAGGCCAGCTTCCAGTAGCCGAAGGCGGTGTAGTAGTCGATCTGCGAGAGGTCGCGGCCGCTGGCCTCGGCGTAGCGGTCGAGCACCTCCTGGCGCGACAGGAACCCGGGTTGGGCCGTGGGCGCGGTGAGCAGCATCGGGGACGCGTCGCTGGCCTCGGTCCAATAGACCATCAGGAGCCCGACGTCGGCGAGGGGGTCGCCGAGGGTGCAGATCTCCCAGTCGAGCACGGCGATCACGTTGCCGTCGTCGTCGGTCATGCAGTTGTCGAGGCGGTAGTCGCCGTGGACGACGGCGGCCGGACCCTGGTGGGGCACCTTGGCGAGGAGGTCGTCGTGGAGCTGGTCGACGAGCGGCAGCTCGCGGGTCTTCGACTTCTCCCACTGCCCGTACCAGCGCTTCAGCTGGCGGCCGATGTAGTCCTCCTTCTTGCCGAGGTCGCCGAGGCCGACGGCATCGGGGTCGACGGCGTGGATGCGGGCGAGGGTGTCGGCGATGGAGTGGGAGGCGTTGGTGCGGGCGGCCTCGCTGATGCCCAAGGCCGCAGGGCCGTCGCGCAGCACGCGTCCGTCGACGAAGTCCATGACGTAGAACGGGGCGCTGTTGACGGATTCGTCGGTGCAGAGGCCGAGGGCGGGGGCCACCGGCACATCGGTGGGGCCGAGGGCGGAGATGATCTTGTGCTCACGGCGCATGTCGTGGGCGGTGGCCAGCACCTGGCCCAGCGGGGGCCGGCGCAGCACGAAGCGGCGGCCCCCGGCATCGGTGACGGCGTAGGTGAGGTTGGAGTGGCCGCCGGCGATCAGGTCGAAGGTGAGCGGGCCCTCAGCGCCGGGGATGTTGGTCTCGAACCACGTCGTGACCGCTCCGACGTCGACACCCTTGATGCTCTCGCTCACCAGACCCCATCCTCCCCGAGGGCGTGCCTCGCCCAGGTGGGCGAGGGTACCGCCGCCGGTAGATTGCCACCCATGTCGATCGACGTCACAGACGCCACCTTCCCCACTGAGGTCGTGGAACGATCCAAGCAGGTCCCGGTGGTGGTCGACCTCTGGGCCGAGTGGTGCGGCCCCTGCAAGAGCCTCGGGCCGATCCTCGAGAAGGTGGTCGACGACACCCAGGGCAAGGTCGTGCTGGCCAAGGTCGACGTCGACACCAACCGCCAGGTGGCCGGTGCGTTCCAGGTGCAGAGCATCCCCGCGGTCTACGCCCTCAAGGACGGCAAGGTGGTCGACGGCTTCGTGGGCGCCCAGCCCGAGGCAGCCGTGCGCCAGTTCGTCGAGGGACTGCTGCCGTCCGCTGAGGAGTCGGCCGTGGCCGATCTCGTGGCCAAGGGCGACGAGGCGTCGTTGCGGGAGGCCCTGGTGCTGGAGCCCGGCCACGAGGGTGCCGTGCTGGCCCTGGCCGAGCTGCTGGTGGCCCGACGAGACGAGGGCGATGTCGACGAGGCCCTGGCCGTGCTGGCCCGCATCCCCGAGTCGGCCGAGGTGCGCCGCATCGCCGCGATCGCCCGGATCGATCCCGACACCCGCGACGACGTCACCGACGAGCTCGACACCCTCCTCGACTCCGTGAAGGACGACGAGGCCGCCCGGCAGCGCTACCTCGACCTGCTCGAGGTGATGGGGCCCGACGACCCCCGCACGGCCGGCTACCGCAAGCAGCTCACGGCCCGCCTCTTCTGACGGGACCCGTCATGCGGATCGAACGGCGCGACGGGGCGGTCCTGGTCGTGAGCCGGTTCGCGGCCCCAGGTGCGGCGGCCACCACGCTGGGTCGGTTCGTGTTCCTGCGGGAGCGGTCGGCCGGCTCCGAGCGCCTCATCCGCCACGAGCTGGTGCACGTGCGGCAGTGGCAGACCCATGGTGTCCGAGGGTTCCTGCGCCGCTACCTGCGCGAGTACGCCCGATGGCGGCTCCGGCGCTACCCGCACTGGGCCGCCTACCGGCGCATCCCCATGGAGATCGAGGCCGAGTGGGAGGCCCGCACCCCTCGCTGAAGGGGGCCGGTTGACCGTTTCGCCAGCGCCCGGCGATCGGTACTGTGGGCGCCGGTCTTCCCCCTGCCGTGTGCTGACGCGCCCAGGGAGGACCCGTGCTCGATCCCACCACCGCCGCCGACGACGGTCCGCTGGCGCGTCCCCACCCGCAGCAAGGGTGGCGCGAGCGCGTCGAAGATCTCGCTGACGCCACCGGCACCACCCCGCTGCGCCTGCTCGCGGGGGCTGGTGCGGTGGCCGCCCTCCTGGGCGTCGGCGTGTGGCTCCTCCGACCGCCAGACCCGCCGGTGGAGGTCGCCCTGCCCTTCGCCAGCACCACCGAGGCCGCGTCGGCGGCGTCGACCACCACCGAGCCACCGACCTCGCTGCTCGTCCACGTGGCCGGCGCCGTGGCCGTGCCAGGGGTCCACGAAGTGCCCTCCGAGGCTCGCGTGGTCGATGCCATCGATGCCGCAGGAGGGCTGGTCGCCGGGGCGGACGGCTCCCGCATCAACCTGGCCGCGCCCCTCTCGGACGGCGAGCGGATCTACGTCCCTGTGGTGGGGGAGGTGCCGCCGCCCGTGGCGGTGGGCTCGGAGGGTGGCAGCTCGCCCGAGGGCCAGGGCTCGGGACCGGTCGACCTCAACTCGGCTGATGCGGCCGCCCTGGAGTCGCTGAACGGGGTGGGGCCGGCCACCGCGGCCGCCATCCTCGAGCACCGCGCCCGCATCGGTCGCTTCACCTCGGTCGACCAGCTGCTCGACGTGCGGGGCATCGGCGAGGCGAAGCTCGAGGCGCTGCGCGACCAGGTGAGGGTGTGAGCGAGCGGGCCGCGCTGGCCGTGGCTGCCGCCGCGGTGGTGGGAGCGCACCATCCGGTGGCCCTGCCGTTGCTGGCCGCTCTGGCCCTGGTCGCCGTGGCCGTGCGCCGCCGCTTCCTGCCGCTGCTGTGCCTGGCCGTGGCCGTGCTGGTCGGCACCCTCGCGGAGCGGTCGTTGGCCGGCCTCGACGGCGTGGACGAGGCCGTGGTGACGGCGCAGGTGGTGCTGATCACCGACCCGGAGCCGTCCTTCGGCGATGTGCGAGCCGAGGCCCGCGCCGGCGGTCGGCGGGTGGAGCTGCGGGCCAGCGGCGCCGTGGCCGACGAGCTGGCGCCACGGCTGGCCGGCGAGGCCGTCTCGGTGCGGGGCCGCCTGCATCCCGCCGCGTCAGACTGGCTCGTGTCGCGCCACATCGGGGCGAGCCTGCACGTCGACGTGATCGAGGGCTGGCACAAGGGCGATCTCGGCAGCCGGGTGGCCAACGGCCTCCGGCGGACCATCCACGGCGGCGCGGGGTCGCTCACCGGGGCACAGCGCTCGTTGTTCACCGGCCTCGTGTACGGCGACGTGCGCGACCAACCGCTGGCCGTGTCCGACGCCTTCCTGGGGGCTGGGCTCACCCACCTCGTGGCGGTATCGGGTCAGAACGTGGCCTTCTGCCTCGCCCTGGCCGGCCCCGCGCTGCGACGGATGCGGCTCTGGCCTCGCTGGATGGCCACCCTCGCGGTGATCGGGCTGTTCGGGGTGATGACCCGGTTCGACGCTTCGGTCACCCGGGCCTCGGCCATGGCGGTGCTGGCGGCCACGCTCACGACGGTGGGGCGGCCGGCCGCGCGGGTGCGCGTGGTGGCACTGGCCGTCACCGGGCTGCTCGTGATCGACCCGCTCCTCGCCCGAGCGGTCGGCTTCCAGC
Organism: Acidimicrobiales bacterium; assembly: GCA_051306055.1. GTDB lineage: Bacteria > Actinomycetota > Acidimicrobiia > Acidimicrobiales > VFJN01 > VFJN01. The sequence goes on along the minus strand of JBPPMN010000136.1, from coordinate 16,406 downwards.
TCTCGGTGGCGGCCGCGCTGGCCATCGTGGTGGGGTCGGCGCCCATCGCCGCCGCCCTGCCTGGTCCGGCCGCCCTGCGCGAGGCGCTGGGGGTGACGGTCGCCGCGCAGATCGGCGTGGCCCCCGTGCTCCTCGCCACCTTCGGGCCGATGCCGGTGGCCACGCTGCCGGCCAACGTGCTCGCCGTCCCCGTCGCCGGCCTGGTGATGGTGTGGGGCCTCACCGGCGGCCTGCTGGCCGGGGTGCTGGGCGGGTCGTCGGCCATGGTGCTGCACCGGCCGACCGCGCTGGCCGTCGACTGGCTCCTGCTGGTGGCGGAGCGGAGCTCGTCGGCCCCCCTGGGCACACTCCACCTCGGGCACACCGTCGCCGCCACGGCCGGCCTCGGACTGGCCGTGCTGGGGCGACGGCGAGGCTGGGCCCAAGGCTGGACGCGTGCGGGGATGGCCGTGGCGGGCCTGGCGCTGACGGTGGCCGTGGTCGCGGCCCACGCGCCCCCGTCCCTGCGCAGTGCGCCCGCCGTGGGCATCCAGCGCTGGCACGGTGGAGGCGCTGAGGTGGTCGTGCTCGGCGACGGCGGTCGTCGCGCCCCGTCGGCGTCGACCGTCCTCGAGGCGCTGCGCACCGACGGCGTCCGCGCCATCGACCTGCTGGTGGTCGCCGACCGGGCCGTGGGGGCTCCGGTGGTGGAGGCAGTGCTCGACGCCCACCCCGTGGGCCGTGTGGTCGCCCACGGCTCGGTGCCCGCCGACCAGCTGCCAGCCGAGGCCGAGCTGGTGCCGCCGGAGGGTGCCGAGCTGCAGCTGGGGCGCCTCCGGGTGCTGATCGTGGTGGCCCCGGAGCGACTGGTCGTCGACGCCCGCCCGGTGCGGTGAGCCGGCGCTGTAGGTTCGGTCGCGATGGAGCGCTCGGTGGGTCAGGTGGTGGAGGCCGTGCCGTGCCGCGAGCTGGCCCTCGGACCGCACCGCTTCGACATCCGCCACCGGGCCGTCGTGATGGGGATCCTCAACCGCACGCCCGACTCCTTCTTCGATCGAGGCGACTACTACGACTTCGACACCTTCCTGGCCAAGGCTGACCAGCTGGTGAGCGAGGGAGCCGACCTCCTCGACGTGGGCGGCGTGAAGGCCGGCCCCGGCCCCGAGGTGAGCACGGAGGAGGAGCTCGATCGGGTCGTGCCCGCCATCGAGGCCCTCCACCAGCGCTTCGACGTGCCCTTGTCGATCGACACCTGGCGTTCGGCGGTGCTGAAGGAGGCGCTGGCCGCGGGCGCGGTGGTGGCCAACGACATCAGTGGCTTCGAGGATCCCGACTACCTCACGGTGGCGGCGGCGGCCGACGCTTCGGTGGTGGCCACGCACATCCGCATCGGCCCCCGAGTGCCCGACCCGGAACCCGTCTACGACGAGCCGGTCGTCGATGCCGTGAGCGGGTTCCTCCGCGATCGCGGCCTCCGAGCCGAGGCGGCCGGGATCCCCAGAGAGCAGGTGATGGTCGACGCCGGCCTCGACCTCGGCAAGACCGAAGCGCAGTCGTTGGAGCTGCTCCGCGCCCACGACCGCCTGGCCGCGCTGGGCTGGCCGCTGTTCCTGTCGGCCTCCAACAAGCGGTTCCTCGGCGCGCTGCTGGGCACCGAGGTGACCGACCGCCGGGAGGCCTCCCACGCCGCTCACGCCCTCGGGATCGCCCTGGGCAGCCGGGTGCTGCGGGCCCACGACGTGCGCGGTGCCCGGCGCACCGCCGACGTGATGGCGGCCGTCCTCGAGGCGCGGGCAGAGGAGATGCCGAGATGAGCGCCGCTCCGCTGGTCACGCTGCTGAAGGGGAGCGACGAGTCCGTCCTGCGCGATGCCGTGCGCCACCTCGTCGACGAGCTGGTGGGCCCCGAGGACCGGTCGATCGTGGTGGAGGAGGTGGAGGTGGGCGGCCCGGAGTCCGATGACGGGCACGACCCGCTGATCGGCCTCGTCGATGCGGCCCAGACCCCGCCCTTCCTCACCGACTTCCGTGTGGTGCTGGGTCGCTTCAGCGAGAAGCGGGAGCGGGGCGAGCTGGTGCAGCCGCTGGTCGACTACCTCGTCGATCCGCTGCCCTCCACCCGCCTGGTGCTGGAGTGGCGGGGAGGCAAGATCCCCAAGGCGCTGGGAGAGGCCATCACCCGGGCGGGGGGTCAGCAGGTCGACACCAGCCCGGGCCGCAAGGCGGGGGAGTGGATTAACGAGCAGCTGGCCGAGGCCGACCTCAAGGTCGATGCTGAGGGGCGCAAGCGCCTCGCCGGCTGGGTGGGGGAGGAACCGAGCCGCCTGCTGGGCCTCGTCGACCTCCTCCGCTCCACCTTCGGCACGGGTGTGAAGATCAGTGCGGCCGAGGTGGAGCCCTTCCTGGGCGACGACGGCGGGGTGCCCCCCTGGGACCTCACCGACGCCATCGACCGCGGCGACCGCACCACCGCCCTCGAGCTGCTCCAGCGCATGATCGGTCAGGGTGAGCGCCACCCGTTCCAGGTGCTGGCCACGCTCCACACCCACTTCGCCCGCATGCTGCGGCTCGACGGTGCCGACGTGGTGGGGGAGAAGCAGGCGGCCGAGCTCCTCGGGATGAAGGGCTCCACCTTCCCCGCCAAGAAGGCCATGGGGCAGGCCCGCAAGCTGGGCCACGACCGCATCGTGCAGGCCATCTCGCTGCTGGCGGAGGCCGACCTCGACCTGCGGGGCGGCAAGGCGTGGCCCAACCACCTCGTGCTCGAGGTGCTGGTGGCTCGCCTCACCACCATCTCGCGCTGACCGGCGCCCACCTGAGCCCGGGCGCGCCACCGCCGGGCGCAGGGCCCGGCGGTGATCAGATCTCTCGAGCGCTGTGCTTCAGGACTCGGCGGTGGCCTTGTTGACCTTCTTGGCCAGCCGGGACTGCTTGCGAGCCGCCGCGTTGCGGTGGATCACGCCCTTGGTGGCGGCCTTGTCGATCCGCTTCTGGGCGGCGCGGGCGAGCTCGGTGAGGTTCTCGGCCCCCTCCTCAGCCCCCTGGGCGACAGCCTTGGTGCGGGTCTTCAGCTCGCTGCGGACCGCCTTGTTGCGCTCCGTGCGCTTGATGGTCTGGCGGTTGCGCTTGATCTGGCTCTTGATGTTGGCCATGACGTCCTCTAGTGCGGTTTCGAACCCGGAGACCCTACCCGTCCGGCCCGATTCTCGTCACATCCGGGGGCACCGGTAGCCTGCGGGTCCCCCCTTATGGACCTCGCTCGCCTCCGCAACCTGTCGATCGTGGCGCACGTCGACCACGGGAAGAGCACGCTCGCCGACCGCATCCTCGAGCTGTGCGGTGCCGTCGACCCCCGCGACATGCGGGCGCAGTACCTCGACTCCATGGACCTGGAGCGGGAGCGGGGCATCACGATCAAGCTGCAGTCGGTCCGCCTCGACTGGCGCGACCACGTGATCAACCTCATCGACACGCCGGGGCACGTCGACTTCGGCTACGAGGTGTCGCGCTCCCTGGCTGCCTGCGAGGGCGTGATCCTGCTGGTCGACGCCGCCCAGGGCATCGAGGCCCAGACGCTGGCCAACTGCTACCTGGCCCTCGAGAACGACCTCGAGATCGTGGCCTGCATGAACAAGATCGACCTGCCTGCCGCCGACCCCGACCGCTGTGCGGCGGAGATCGAGAGCGTGCTGGGCATCCCGGCCGAGGGCATCCTGCGCATCAGCGCCAAGACGGGCGACGGCGTGCCCGACCTGCTCGACGCCGTGATCGAGCAGATCCCCGCCCCCACCGGTGACCCCGACGCCCCGCTGCAGGCGCTCATCTTCGACTCCTACTACGACAGCTACCGCGGCGTGGTGTCGTCGGTCCGGGTGATGAACGGCGCGCTCAAGACCGGCAGCAAGATCCGGTTCATGCAGGCCGGCGCCACCCACGAGGCCGATGAGATCGGCGTGCGCCGCCCTGAGCACACGCCCGTGCCGTCCCTCGGGCCGGGTGAGACCGGCTACCTCATCGCCGGCATCAAGGACGTGCGCGAGGCCCGCTCCGGTGAGACCGTCACCGAGTTCAACCGGCAGGCCGAGGAGCCCCTCCACGGCTACCGCGACCCGAAGCCGATGGTGTTCTGCGGCCTCTACCCGATCGACGGCGACCAGTTCTCCGACCTCCGCGACGCCCTCGAGAAGCTGGGTCTCAACGACGCCAGCTACACCTACGAGCCCGAGACCTCCGGCGCCCTCGGGTTCGGGTTCCGGTGCGGCTTCCTCGGCCTGCTCCACATGGAGATCATCCGGGAGCGCCTGGTGCGTGAGTTCAACCTCGACCTCATCGCCACCGCGCCGTCGGTGGCCTACCTCGTGCACAAGACCGATGGCTCGGTGATCGAGGTGCACAACCCGGCCGACCTGCCCCCGGTGGTGGAGATCGAGCGCATCGAGGAACCGATGCTCACCTGCACGATCCTCACCCCGAAGGAGTACGCCGGCACGATCATGGACCTCTGCCAGACCCGCCGGGGCGAGATGAAGAAGCTCGAGTACCTCTCGCCGGAGCGCATGGAGCTCGTCTACGAGGTGCCGCTGGCCGAGGTGGTGCGCGACTTCTTCGACCAGCTCAAGAGTCGCACACAGGGCTATGCCTCGCTCGACTACGACGACAACGGCTACGTGAGCGCCGACCTGGTGAAGGTCGACGTGCTCCTCAACGGCGAGCCGGCCGATGCGTTCTCCAACATCCTCCACAAGGACAAGGCGCAGGACTACGGCCGGCGCATCGCCGAGAAGCTCAAGGAGCTGATCCCGCGGCAGATGTTCGACGTACCCATCCAGGCCGCCGTGGGCGGGCGCATCATCAGCCGCGAGACGGTGAAGGCCAAGCGCAAGGACGTGCTGGCCAAGTGCTACGGCGGCGACATCACCCGCAAGCGCAAGCTCCTGGAGAAGCAGAAGGAGGGCAAGAAGCGGATGAAGAACATCGGCCGCGTCGAGGTGCCCCAGGAAGCCTTCATCTCCGCCCTCCGCCTCGACGACTGAGGTCGCGGGCCCACTCAGAGCGCCTTGGCGAACCAGCGCTGCGCGTAGGGGTTGTCGTTGTAGCGCTCGACGGGTTCGTAGCCCGACGACTCGTAGAGGGCCACGGCCTCGGCGAGCTCGCTGTTGGTGTCGAGGACGATGCGGTGGTGCCCCAGCCGTCGAGCGCCGTCCTCGAGCTCGGCGAGCAGTCGGCGGGCCAGCCCCAGCCCTCGCCACTCCGGACCGATCCACATGCGCTTCACCTCGCCCACGCCGTCGCCGAGGGCCTGGACGCCGCCGCAGCCGATCGTCTCCGTCCCGGTGCGCACGACGAGGAACGTCCCGTCCGGAGGCGACATCGCCTCGATGTCTCTGGCTGCGGCGCCGGCCGCGTCGAACCCGGTGGGAAAGCGGCGGTCGAGCTCGTCGAAGTAGGCCCGCATCGCGACCTGCGCCGGCTCGCCGGCCGGGTCGACCACGTCGAAGGTGACGGCGTCTGCCGCGCGGAGCCGGCCCAGGTGGTCCACGTTCGCTGACGCTAGCCAGGGAGCCTCCGTCGCCTTCCGCCGGGGTGCCTGGCTGCTCAGGTGGCAGGCACCTCGAGCGAGATCGAACCGGGAGCGTCCTCGAGGTCGCCGACCTCGAGCACGTAGGTTGCTGCTCCCGCGTCGACGGCGAACAGGACCCAGGCGTCGACCGCCACGCCCGGCTCGGCCGTGGGGGTGGACGTGCTCCCCTCGGGGGCGACCGCCTCGTCGAACGGTCCTCGTGGCACGCCATCGACGAGCAGACGGAACGCGTCGTCGCGGAGGAGCTCGTTGCCGCGGCCGTCGACCTTGGTCGCCCGCAGGTGAAGCTGGAGGAAGACCTCACCCTCGTCGGCCCGCTCCCCGGTGGGGGACGTCGTGTCGCCGTGGGGGAGATCGTCGAACAGGGTGGCCCCGAGCAGCTCGAAGCGGATCGTGCCCCCGCTGGTCGGGCCGGGGCCTTCGGCCGTGCCGCTGACCGTGAGCTCGATCGGGAACTCCGGTTCGGGCACCTCCCCCGTGAGCGGCAGGCGGACGGGACGGTCGGGCGCAACGCCGAACACGACGACCGCCTCAGCAGCCGGTGCGTCGTCGTCGATCTCGAAGGCGAGGAACCCGTCGATCGACTCGTTGGCGGGGATGAACCCGGTCGCGTCGGTGAGGAAGTCGTCGGCGACACCAGCGGTCTCGTCGTCGACCTCCAGGGCGATGGCATCGGCGTCGCTCCCGATCTGCCGTCCGGTCGGGTTGGCGACCTCGACATCGAGGATGAGGTGCCGTGCGTCGGTGGCCTCGGGTTCGGTGCCCTCGGCGTAGGAGCGCAGGTCCTGGTTCGAGACTCGGGCCCCGACCACGGTGTAGGTGAGGTTCGCGAAGGTCGCGTCGCGCTCCTCGAAGCCAGCGACGGGCTCGTCCACGAGCGTCGGCTCGTCGGCCTCCGTGGTCGTCGACGCTGCTTCGGCAGTGGTGGTGGTCGCCGCCGCCGGTGCGTCGTCGTCCCCGCAGCCGGTGCTCGCCACCAGGAGGACCACCGCACACGCAACTCCACCATACCGAACCACCAAGGCATGGTCGCGCACCTCGGTCCCGCTGAACAGCCCCTCCGTCCAGCGTCCGGCACGCGGCTGTCGATCAGGTGCCCGGTCAGCCCGAGGACCCTCCAGACCCCTGCTGTGACGAGGCGTCGACGTCGAGGCTGAACCCCTCGTCCTTCCAGCCCTCGATGCCACCGATCATCTTCTTCACCGGCCGGCCCAGCCGGGCGAGGCGTACGGCTGCCTTGTCGGCGCCGTTGCAGTGGGGGCCGGCGCAGTAGACCACGAAGACGGTGTCGGTGGGGTGGTCGGCCAGGTTCCGGTCGACGATGCGACCATGGGGGAGCGACACCGCCCCGGGGACGTGGCCCTCGGCGAAGAGCTCGGGGCTGCGCACGTCGAGCAGCACGAAGTCGGCGCGACCGGAGGCCATCGCCTCGTGGACGTCCCAGCAGTCGGTCTCGACGGCCAGCAGCGCCTCGAAGTGGGCCAGCGCCACGTCCGGGGCAGCGGGCGGGACGGCTGCGACGGCCGGGGTCGTGGGGGTGAGCTGGGGCACTGGTCTCCTCCTGGCGGGGTGACCCGGTCGAGTGCCCGGGCCCTGCGGGCAGTGTGGCGCGAGGGCCCCCCGAGGAGGTCGAGCTTGGCGGGAACGTCGCGACGGTCGGCCGTTTCCCGCAGCCGCCCGGTCAGGCGGGAGGGACGACCTCGGTGAGGCGGCCGTGGACGACGTCGTAGATGAAGCCGGCCATCACCACGCCGTCGGCCACCAGCGGGCAGGAGCGGATGCGCTCCAGGTCGCTGGTGAGGGTGGCCACCTGGTCGTCGATGGTGAGGAAGTCCCAGCCGGCTGGGTCCACCCCGGCCTCGGTGAAGACGGCTTCGACATCCTGCTGGGTGGCGCTGGCCATCCGGCAGTCGGTGTGCTGGATGAGGGCCACCCGGGTGACGCCGAGCAGGCGGCTGGCCAGGCCGAGCGAGCGGAGCACGTCGTCGGTCACCCGGGCGCCTGCGTTGCGGAGGATCTTGGCGTCGCCGTTGACCAGCCCCAGCATCTCGAGCGGGTCGATGCGGGTGTCGATGCAGGTCACCACGGCGAGCCCCTTCTGGGCCTGGCCGGAGATGGTGACCGGCTCCCGGCCGTCGGCGAAGCGGGCGTTGGCAGCGAGCAGATCCTGGAACATGGCGGGCATCCCGACATCCGACCACCTCCAGCGGGGTGGGCACCAGTCGGCCGCGCTGGCACCACGCAGCGGAGGGTTCACGCGACGCTCCGCGCGATCTGGGCCCTCTGAGGTGGGAACTTCCCGACATCCTCACCCAGATCCGCCCTTCGCCTCGTAGCACTCCATGTCCGCGCCCTGGGAGGCCGGGCACCACCGATCCAACTGGAGGACCCACACACATGTCCAAGAACCGCACCATCGCCGTCGGCATCGCCGGACTCGCCGCCGGCCTCATCCTCGGGCCCGTCCAGGGCGCCCTGGCCGGCCACACCAACCGAGTCCTCGAGGCTGACCTCGATGGCCGCAGCGAGGTGGCCGCCGAGGGCAAGAGCATGCGGATCGTCGGCGACCCGAACGGCACGGGCGAGGCCTACGTGTTCGGCATCGACAACGCCAAGGTGCCCGACGGCGCCGGTGGCTTCGTCATCGAGGACAACGCTGACACGCTCTGCTACATCATCGAGGTCGACAAGATCAGCGGCACCGAGAACAACCCCGGCGCCCCGTTCATGGCCCACATCCACGAAGGGCAGCCCGGCGAGAACGGCCCCGTCGTCGTGTCGCTGGCCTTCCCCACCGGCGGTGAGGCCGCCGACTGCATCAGCGAGGACCGGGTGAACCCGACGACGAACGCCCCGCTCTTCGCGGATGGTCAGACCGCCCAGGAGATCCTGGCCAACCCCGACAACTACTACGTCAACGTGCACAACGAGGAGTACCCGTCGGGCGCCGTGCGCGGGCAGCTCGAGGGCGAGCACTCCCGCTGACCCACCTGGGCGGGGGGCGCGGCAGCGGGCCGATCGGCGGATCGGTGCGGCGCGCTGCTCGAGCTCCCCGTCCTGTGTGGCGGACCCTCCCAGCGCCCTGACCGCCTCGGCCGGATCGGTGCGACCTCGGGCAGGATCCAGGTGTCCACCGGCGGCGGGCGTCGGTAGACAGGGCCGGTGACCGAGATCATCGACCTCAGCCATGTCATCGCCGACGGCCTGGTCACCTACCCCGGGCTGCCCGCACCGGTGATCAGCGATCACCTCACGCGGGAGGCGTCCCGGGGCAGCTACGCCGCGGGGTATGAGTTCCACATCGGGCGCATCGAGATGGTGGCCAACACCGGCACCTACCTCGACACCCCGTTCCACCGCTTCGCCGACGGCCACGACCTCAGCGGCCTCGACCTGAGCCGGGTCACCGACGTCGCCGGCGTGGTCGTCGACGCGCGGGCCCAGCAGGCGGTCGGCATCGAGCTGCTCGATGGGCTCGAGATCCGTGACCGGGCGGTGCTGTTCCTCACCGGGTGGGACCAGCACTGGGCGACTGACCGCTACGGCGATCCGAGCCACCCCTTCCTCGATGCGTCCACTGCAGAGCGCCTGGTGAGCGAAGGCGCGGCGGTGGTCGGCATCGACTCCGTCAACATCGATGACACCCGCGGCGGCGAGCGGCCGATCCACACCACCCTCCTGGGTGCGGGGGTTCCCATCGTGGAGCACCTCTGCCACCTCGACCACCTGCTGGGTCGGCCCTTCCGCTTCACAGCGACGCCGCCGGCCGTGGTCGGGATGGGCACCTTTCCGGTGCGGGCGCTGGCGGTGCTCGGCGGCTGACCGGCTCGGCGGGGCGGCTCAGCTGAGGACGGCCTGCACCTGGGTGGTGGTGGCGATCGGCTTGCCCGCCTCGTCGATGAGCTCCGTGCGGACCGTGATCACGCGCCGGCCGGCGTTGACCACCTCGGCCCGGCCGGTGACCCGGCCCTCGCGGGCGCCCCGCAACAGGGCGGTGCTGGAGCTGACCGTGGCGGTGCCGGCGCCTTCGGGCAGGTGGAGGAAGGCGGCCACTGCGCCGAGGGAGTCGGCCAGTGTCATGAGCGCTCCGCCGTGGAGGAGGCCACCGATCGTGCAGCGCTCGGGCGCCCAGTCGAGGTGACCGGTGACGCCGTCCTTTCCGGCCTCCGTGATCTGAACACCGGCATGGACGGCGAAGGGCATGGTGGCCACGAGGGCGGCCGCGTCGAGCGGGCTGCCAGAGGCGGGGGCGTCGGTCATCGGGCCATCGTGGTCGATCGGCGGGCCCGCCGGGCGAGGAGCAGCTTGGCCTCGCCGATGCCGACCACCAGGATGCCCTGTCCTGCCACCAGCACCCGTCCGGTGGTGCTGAGATCGGCCAGTGCGGCCACGCCGAAGGAGGCGGCCGCCCACGCCAGGTCGCCAGCCGCGTTGAGCGGGGCCAGGCGCAGGAGCAGCCGCTGCGGTGCCCGGCTGAGGATGGCCAGCACGACGGGCAGGGCCACGAAGAAGGCGCCCACCGCGAGGACCGGCCCGGTGGTGGCCAGCCCGGAGCGGTCGGCCAGGGCGTCGGTGCCCACCAGCATCCCGGCACCGAGCGCGGCGGTGACGGCGGCCTCGGCCACGAGGAACCGGCGGAGGTCGCTGACGGCGGCGGGCTCGTGCGAGCGCTCGGCGGTGGCGGCGGCGGGATGGGTGGTGGTCATCGGTGCTCCTGGTGGTGGGCTGGTGTGACCACTGTGCGGGTGGAGGTGCGGAGCGGCGATTACCTCCGATGTCATGCCGGTCGACCCCTGCTGCGCGCGAGGCTCGAGCGGTGACGCCGTTGCAGGAGCGCTTCCGAGCCGTGGTGGCCGACCTCGAGGAGGGCGAGGTGGTGTCCTACGGCGAGGTGGCCCGGCGCGCCGGGCGGGCCGGCGCTGGTCGGTCGGTGGGCGGCTTCCTGGCCGAGCACGGCAGCGGTCTGCCCTGGTGGAGGGTCGTGCGGGCCGACGGCACGCTTGCCTCCCCCAGCAGCAAGGAGCAGCAGCGTCGGCTCCGTGCCGAAGGGGTCGAGGTCGTCGGTGGCCGGGTGGCCGACGCTCTCCCCGACCGCTGACGAAGGTGGGCGCTGGCACGCCGTTCCCATCACCGGACGGTCCTACTCGACCATCGGCATCGCCGGGACCGTCGACGGCTCGTTCACCCTCAGCGAGGACGACTCGATCGCGACCGTCCGGTCTGGGCCCTCCGCCTGCAGGTCCTCCGGGAGCTGGCCCAGCACGCAGGGCACGCCGACATCCTGCGGGAACAGGTGCTGGCGGCCCGGACCTGAGCGGAGCGTCTCAGGCGCAGCGGGCGATGGCGTCGGCGGCGCTGCTGACGTAGCCCCCGCCGAACTTGATGGCGTGCACGACCAGCGGGGCGATCTGGTGGAGAGCCACCCGGTCCTGCCAGCCGTCGGCCAGCGGGTGCGTCTGCTGGTACGCCGAGTAGCACTCGGTGCCGAAGCCGCCGAAGAGCCGCATCATGGCCAGGTCGAACTCGCGGTGCCCGCCATGCGCGGCTGGGTCGATCAGCCAGCTGCGGCCCCCATCGTCGACCAGGCGGTTGCCGGCCCACAGGTCGCCGTGGAGGCGGGCCGGCGGCTCCGACGGCCCGCCGACCTCCGCCAGGCGGGTCGGGTCGAGGCGCTCGAGCTGGGCGATCGATCGGGCCGGAAGGGCTGCGCTCTCGGCGGCCAGCCGCGCCAGGGGCGAGAGGCGCTGGGTGGCGTAGAACTCGGCCCAGGTGGAGCACGGCTCGTTGGGGAGGCCCCGGCTCCCGGTGGTGCGACGGTCGTCTCGCCCGAAGCAGCCGGGGTGGGCGCGGTGCAGCGCTGCGAGGGCCGAACCGAGCGCCGACTCGGTGTCGGCGCCCGCTGGACCGACGTCGATCCACTCGAGCACCAGGTGGGGCGGCGTGCCGTTGTCGCCGTCGGACACGGCCAGCACCTCGGGAACCGCCACCACGCCGGGCTCCCGCAGCCAGCCGAGGCCGGTCGCCTCCGTGGTGAAGAACCCAGGCGGCGGCGACGGGTGGGTCTTGGCGAACACCCGCCGACCGTCAGCCAGCTCGAAGCGGAAGGCCTGGGCCACGTCGCCGCCTCGCACCACCGTGGCGGTGCGGACGGCGCTGCCCAGCGAGGTGCCGACCACCTCCTCGAGTGCATCCACACGACCCAACCTACGGCCGACGGGCTGCGGACTTCGGCGGGCGCGGTCACCGGCGGAGGTGGCTGGGGTAGGAAGCAGCGGTGCCTACGTCGATCATCTGGTTCCGCCGTGATCTGCGCCTGTCTGATCACCCGGCCCTCGTGGAGGCGGTGGAGGAGGCTCGGGGAGCCGTCGCAGTGGTGCCGCTCTTCGTGCTCGACGACCGGCTGTGGGGCCCGGCCGGCGACAACCGGCGCGCCTTCCTGGTGGGCTGCCTCCGCTCGCTCGACGAGGCCATCGGCGGGCACCTGGTGGTGCGCCACGGCGACCCGGCCCGGGTCGTGCCCCGGGTGGCCGACGAGGTGGCCGCGTCGAAGGTGTTCGTGACCGCCGACTTCGCTCCCTACGGCACCGAGCGCGACGACGACGTGGAGCGGGCCCTGGCCGAGGCGGACCGAGAGCTGTGCCGGGTGGGCTCGGCCTACGCCGTCGATCCCGGTGTGGTGCGCAACGGATCGGGCGATCCCTACAAGGTGTTCACCCCCTTCTCGAAGGCCTGGGCCGCCCACGGCTGGCCCGGCCCGATCCAGGCGCCTCGGCAGGTGCCGTGGGCCACCGAGGTGGCGACCGACGGCATCCCCGACGCACCGCCTGTCGACGCCGACCTCCCCGAGCCCGGCGAGGCGGCGGGCAAGCGAACGGCCCGCCGCTTCTACGACGGCGACCTCGAGGCCTACGACGAGCAGCGCAACGATCCAGGCCTCGACGCCACCTCGCGCCTGTCCCCCTACCTGAAGTGGGGGTGCGTCCATCCGCGGCAGCTGCTGCACAAGCTGGGGTCGAGCAAGGCGGAGCGGGTGTTCCGCAGTGAGCTGGCCTGGCGGGAGTTCTACGCCGACGTGCTCCACCACCGGCCCGACACCGTGCGCCAGGCCTTCAACCCGGCGATGGCGGCCATGGAGGTCGACGGGCGGGGCACCGCCCCTCGGTTCGAGGCGTGGACCGAGGGTCGCACCGGCTACCCGATCGTGGATGCCGGGATGCGCCAGCTGGTGGCCGAGGGCTGGGTGCACAACCGCGTGCGGATGCTGGTGGCCAGCTTCCTGGTGAAGGACCTCCACCTCGACTGGACGCGCGGTGCCCGCTTCTTCATGGAGCACCTGGTCGACGGCGACGTGGCCTCCAACCAGCACGGCTGGCAGTGGGTGGCGGGGACGGGCACGGATGCCGCCCCCTACTTCCGGATCTTCAACCCGGTGACCCAGGGCCAGCGCTTCGACGCCGACGGCACCTACGTGCGGCGGTGGGTGCCGGAGCTGGCAGAGGTGGCAGACCGCTACGTGCACCGCCCCTGGGACGACCCCGCTGGCCTGCCCGCCGGGTACCCGGAGCGGATGGTCGACCACGGCGAGGAGCGGGAGGAGTCCCTGCGGCGCTACGAGGCCGCGCGCAACCGCTGAGCCGGATCGTCAGAGGATCTGGGCCAGGAACTCCTTGGTGCGCTCCTCCTGGGGGCTGGTGAAGAAGTGCTCGGGCGGGCCGACCTCCACGATCTGGCCCTCGGCCATGAACACCACCCGGTCGGCCACCTCTCGGGCGAAGCCCATCTCGTGGGTGACGACGATCATCGTGCGACCCTCGCCGGCGAGGTCCTTGATGGTGTCGAGCACCTCGTTGATCATCTCGGGGTCGAGGGCTGAGGTGGGCTCGTCGAAGAGCAGCACCTTCGGCTTCATGGCCAGCGCCCGGGCGATGGCCACCCGCTGCTGCTGTCCGCCCGACAGCTGTCCGGGGTACTTGTCGGCCTGTTCGGGGATGCGCACCTGCTCCAGCAGCTCCCGGCCCTGTGCCTCGGCCTCGGCCCGCCGGGTGCGGCGCACCTTGCGCGGGGCGAGGGTGATGTTGTCGAGCACGCTGAGGTGCGGGAACAGGTTGAACTGCTGGAAGACCATGCCGGTCTCCCGGCGGATCTCGGCGATGTTGCGCACGTCGTCGGAGAGCTCGGTGCCGTCGACCACGATGCGGCCCTCGTCGTGCTCCTCGAGGCGGTTGATGCACCGGATGAGGGTGGACTTGCCCGAGCCCGACGGGCCGATGATCACCACCACCTCCTGCTGGCCCACCACCAGGTCGATGGCCTTGAGCGCCTCGAAGCTGCCGAAGCGCTTGGTGACGCCCTCCATCTGGATGATGGGCTCTCCCTTCACCGGTCGGGTGGCATCGGCCAGAACGCCCTGGGGCGCCCCGGTGTCGTCGTGTGCGGTCATCGCTCTCCCACTCCGAGCTTGCGTTCGAGGCGCTGGCTCTCGCGCGCCATGGTGTACGACCCGATCCAGAACAGCAGGGCCACGAAGGCCACCACCTCCGGGAGCAGCTGCTGGCCCCGGAACGGGCCCTGGCTGGTGATGCTCTCCGAGATGTTCCCCAGCTCGAAGAGGCCCATGGCGAACCCCGCCAGGGTGGTGTCCTTGAAGAGGCTGATGAGCTGCCCCACCTGGGCCGGGATCACGTTGCGGAGCGCCTGGGGCAGGACGATGAAGAAGGTGACCTTGGTGGGGGAGAGGCCCAGGGCCCGGGCCGCCTCCGCCTGTCCCTTGGGCAGCGACTGGAGGCCGCCACGCACGATCTCGGCCATGTAGGCGCCGGTGAAGAGTGTGAACACCACGATGGCCCGCACCACCCGGCCGGGGGCGGAGCCGCTCGGCACGAAGAACCCCAAGGCGGAGTTGGCCATGAGCAGCAGCACGAAGAGCGGGGCACCGCGGAGCAGCTCGATGTAGCCCGTGCTGATCCACCGCACCGCCGGAAGCACGGAGCGGCGCCCGAGGGCGGCCAGCACACCGAGCGGGAAGCACAGGATGATCGACGCGATGGCCAGGAACACGTTGAGCATCAGGCCGCCCCACTCGTCCCAGCCCACCGCGTCGGCCAGGTAGGCCACCAGCACGAAGGGGGTCGCCACCGCGGCGATCACCACCACCGGGTGGGCCACCGACGGGAGCCGGGCCCCCACCAGGCGCCCCGCGACGCCGCCGACCACCGCTCCGGCCACGGTGAGCCAGGGGCCGGTGGTGGTGGAGAGCGCGAGGAGCAGGCCTGCGCCGAGCAGCACGGGCCAGAACCGCTCGACGAGGTCGGCCACGCGGGCCCGCACGCTGAGGTGGGCCACGGCGGACGTGCCGGCCGCCACCTGGCGACGGTGCACCACGCCGGCGACGAGGCCGCCGACCAGGGCGGCCGCCGCGAGGCTGATCGACACGCGAGGGAGGTGGATGTCGGGGAAGCGCCCGACCATCAGGAGCCGGAGGTTGGCCTCGATCACCTCCCATCGGCCGGTGACGAGCACGAAGCGCACGGCCCGGTAGAGCAGCCACCCGAGCGCCACCGCGCTCACCACGGTGACGACGCCGTCCACACGGCTGCGGAAGAGGTTGCGACGGAGCCACACGGCGGTGGGGGAGGGCGCGCTCATCGCTCCACCAGGGCCAGGCGCCGGTTCACGATGTTCACGAGGACCGACAGCACCAACGACAGCACCAGGAAGATGCCGAGCAGGAGCAGGTACGACGGGATGGCCGGCGCGCCGTTGCCCACGCTGATGGCCGTGACCCGTGCGAGCTCGAAGTAGCCCACCACCGCGCCGAGGGTGCTGTTCTTCATGAGGTTGAGGTACTGGTTGCCGATGGGCGGCACCGCGATCCGGAAGGCCTGCGGGAGCACCACGTAGCGGAGGCGCTGGGTGGAGGAGAGGGCCAGCGCCGAGGCGGCCTCGCCCTGGCCGCGGTCGACGGCCTGGATGGAGCCCCGCACGATCTCGGCGATGTGGCTGGCCGTGTAGATCACGAGCGCGAAGAAGATGGCGAAGTACTCGGGGCTCATGCGGATCCCGCCGCCGACACGGTTGGCGTCTCGCTCGGGAAGGCTGAGCCCGAGCCCGCTGAGCAGCCAGGCCAGGGCCAACACGAGCAGGACGGCGGGCAGCATGAAGCGGGCGGTGCGGGTCGGGGCGCCGGTGGCGTCGGCCACCGACGAGCGCCAGCGGGCGATGCCGAGGCCGACCACCAGCGCCACCAGAGCACCGACGACGAGGGGGGCGACACCGCCATCGACCCAGGGCACCACGACGCCACGGTTGGAGAGCACCGCCAGGCCCAGCGGCTCCCACGCCTCGGCCACGCGCGGGAACGTCGTGAGCGCCAGCGCGAAGTACGAGAAGTAGATGAGCAGGAGCAGCGGCACGTTGCGCAAGATCTCCACGTAGATCCGGGCCGCGGTGCGCACGAGGAGGTTGCCGGACAGGCGGCCTACGCCCACGAGCACGCCCACGACGGTGGCCATCACGATCCCGAGGAGCACCACCCGAAGGGTGTTGCCGAGACCTTCCACGATCGCATCGCGCACCGGTTGCGTCTGGCGGAAGTCGCTGTCGGGGATCGGGAACTGCGCCGGGTTGTCGAGGTACTCGAACCCGGTGGGGATGCCGAGCCGCTCGCTGTTGGTGCGCACGTTGGCCACCAGCGTGAGCAGCACCAGCCCGATGATCGCCACCACGGCCACCTGGAAGGCGACGCGCAGCACCCGCACGTCGCGCCACAGCGGCGGCTTGGCCCCCTTGGCGGGGGGCAGGGCGGTGGAGACAGGTGCGGTCATGGGCGCGGTCGGGCGGTCCCAGGG
>JBPPMN010000118.1:0-6482 GCA_051306055.1 Acidimicrobiales bacterium | reverse complement strand
ATCCACGACCCCCTCCCGCTGCTCCACGAGCTGGCCGGGATCGGCATCAAGGCCGCCGCCTTCGACGGCGGCACCTGAGCACAGAGCGGGTGGCGACGAACTTGACCACGCGGTCTAGTCTGCGCGGATGGAGCCCACCGCTGCCCTGACGCTCGACGAGATCGACCTCTCCGACGTGGAGTTCTGGCGACGGCCCCCGGCCGAGCGCGAGGGCGCCTTCCGCACGCTGCGGGAAGAGGATCCGATCCGGTTCTTCGAGGAGCCCATCGTCTCCGAGATGTTCCCGCCCGGGCGCGGCTACTACAGCCTCACCCGGCACGCCGACGTGCTCGAAGCGTCGAAGCAGCCGGCCCTGTTCTGCTCCAGCGGCGGCACGAACATCCCCGACATGCCGACGGAGTTCCTCGAGTTCCTGGGGTCCATGATCAACATGGACGACCCGAAGCACGCCCGGATGCGCAAGATCGTCTCTCGCGGGTTCACGCCCCGGCAGCTCGACCTCATGAAGGGCGACGTGGAGGCGTCGGCGGCCGAGCTGCTCGACGACGTGATCGATCGGGGCGAGGGCGACTTCGTCACCGACATCGCGGCGGCGCTGCCGCTGCGGATCATCGTCGACATGATGGGCATCCCCCGCAGCCAGGAGCGGTTCATCTTCGACCGCACCAACGTGATCCTCGGGCTGGGCGACGAGGAGTACGTGCCCGACCAGACCGAGGGCGGCATCATGGCGGCCCTGCTCACGGCCGCTCAGGACCTCAGCCTGCTCATCACCGAGCTGGCCGAAGACCGCCAGAAGAACCCCCAGAACGATCTCACCACGGCGCTGGTCACCGCCGAGGTCGACGGCGACAAGCTCTCCGCCGCCGAGATGGCGTCGTTCTTCATCCTGCTGGTGGTGGCCGGCAACGAGACCACGCGCAACGCCATCTCCCACGCCCTGCTCGCCCTCACGGAGCACCCTGAGGAGCGCGACCGCTGGCTGGCCGACTTCGAGGGTCTGGCCCCCACCGCGGTGGAGGAGATCGTGCGCTGGGCCACCCCGGTGATCCACTTCCGTCGCACGGTCACCACCGACGGCGCCCGCATCGGCGACCAGGAGTTCGTGGCCGGCGACAAGGTGGTGCTGTGGTACGCCTCGGCCAACCGCGACCCCGCCGTGTTCGAGGATCCCTACCGGTTCGACGTTGGCCGCACCCCCAACGACCACCTCGGCTTCGGCGGCCCCGGCCCGCACTTCTGCCTCGGCGCTCACCTGGCCCGGCGCGAGATCACCGTGATGTTCCGCGAGCTGTTCCGCCGAGTGCCCGACATCCGGGCGGTGGGGGAGCCCGTGCGGCTGCAGTCGAACTTCATCAACGGGATCAAGCACCTGCCCGCCGAGTGGACCCCCGGTCCGCGCCAGGGCTGAGGCCACCGGGCCGTATCCTCGCTGGATGCCTCGCCGCCCGCTGCTCGCCCTGACCCTGGTCGCTGCTCTGGCGCTCGGCGCGTGCGGCGACGGTGGCGGAGGCAGCGACGACGGCGGGTCGGCCTCGGCCGGCGTCGACGCCAGCGACGACATCGCGGCGGCCGGGCCGGCGGAGGAGGGCATCGACGGCGTCGAGTCCTTCCGGATCGCTTCGCGCGACCACGTGGGCGGCGACGTCGCCTACCCGGTGCTGCCGCCCCCCGGCGGTCCCCACGACCCGGTGTGGGCCAACTGCGGGTTCTACGCCGAGCCCATCCGGCAGGAGCACCTCGTCCACGGCCTCGAGCACGGTGCCGTCTGGCTGGCCTATGCCCCCGACCTCCCGGCGGCCGACGTCTCGGTGATCGAGGAGCTGGCCGGCCGAGCCAAGGTGGTCGCCGCTCCCTACCCCGACCTGGCCGACGGCGAGGCCGTGGTGGCCACCGCCTGGGCCCGGCAGCTCCGCCTCGACTCGGTCGATGATCCCCGCCTCAGCGACTTCGTGGTGCAGTACGAGGACGGCTCCCAGGCGCCGGAGGCCGGCGTCACCTGCACCGGCACCGACATCCCCTGACCAGATCGGGTCAGAACACCACCGTGGCGCCCCAGGTGGTCAGCAGGGCCGGGTCGCCGAACACCTCGAAGCGGTCGTCGACCGGCACGCGGTTCCAGGTCCACAGGTAGAGGTCGCTGGCGGTGCCCCGCAGCGCCACGTCGCCCTTGGCGTGGCCGCGCTCGGAGCGGATGCCGTCGGGACCGAAGGTGACGAGCCACTCGCCCTCGACGTCGGTGGCGTGGAGGTGCACCGTGCCGGCGGCACCACCGAAGTGCTCACCGGGGAGCATCGGGGCGAACAGCTCGAGGATCTCGTCGACACCCTCCACCGCGAGGGCTGCGTCGACGGGCCGACCGTCGGCGTCCCACCGGTGCACGGCCGTCTCCAGCGCCATGCGGCGGGGGTAGAACGTGCCCGGCTGGGGGCCGGCGAAGGTGGGCCAGGTGCCCGCCAGGTCGACCTCGGCCAAGGCGGCGACGAGGCCATCGACGTTGGCGGAGAACCACGCCCGCAGGTCGTCGTCGGGGCCGGGCACCGGGGTGTCCCGGAAGCGGACCCGCTCGTCGGGGCCAGCCTCGATCTGCGTCCGCATCCACGAGTGGAAGGTGGCGACGTGGTGCAGGAGCGCCGTGCGATCCCAGTCGCCGCAGGTGGGCACCGGGGCGCTCGGGTCGGCGGCGTGAGCCGCGAGCAGGGCGGCGCTGTCGTCGCGCAGGTGCGTGATCAGGGTGGAGGGTTCCATCGCCCGGAGCCTGCCACGCCTGGGCGATGATGGGACAGTGATCGTCGACTGTGCCGTGTACACCGAGGGCGTCCGGCGCGAGGGATCGCTGGAGCTGCACGAGGCGCTGGCTGCAGCCAGCGAACCGAGGTCGTTCGTGTGGATCGGGCTGCACGAGCCGTCGCCGGAGGAGTTCGACGCCGTGCGCGCCGAGTTCGAGCTCCACGAGCTCGCCGTGGAAGACGCGCTCAAGGCCCACCAGCGCCCGAAGCTCGAGGTCTACGACGGTGACCTGTTCGTGGTGCTGAAGACCGCCCGCTACGACGACGCCACCGAGACGGTCGCCTTCGCCGAGCTGCTGCTGTTCATCGGCGAGTCCTATGTGGTGAGCGTGCGCCACGGGGAGGCCAGCTCCCTCGCCGGAGCGCGGGCTGCCGTGGAGCGCGACCTCGAGCGCATCCGCTGCGGTCCGATGGCGGTGCTCCACGCGGTGATCGACCACGTGGTCGACGACTACATGCCGGTGATCGACGGCCTCGACAACGACATGGCCGAGATCGAGGCAGAGGTGTTCGCGGCCGACCGGCCGCGGGGCCTCGACCCCACCCAGCGCATCTTCAAGCTGAAGCGGGAGGTGCTCGAGCTGTACCGCAACACGCAGCCGCTGCTCGAGCCCTTGGGTCGTCTGGCCGCGGGGCAGCTTCCCGGCGCCCACCCGGAGCTGCACACCTACTTCCGCGACGTCGAGGACCACCTCACCCGCGTGGTGGGCACCATCGCCCACTACCGCGACCTCCTCTCCGATGCCCTCGACGCCAACCTGGCCCAGGTCACCGTCCGCCAGAACGACGACATGCGCACCATCTCCGCCTGGGTGGCCATCGGCGGCTTCCCCACCGTCGTCGGCGCGATCTATGGCATGAACTTCGAGCACATGCCCGAGCTCGGCACCCGCTACGGCTACGCCGTGGTCCTCGTCCTCATGCTGGCCTTCTGCCTCTTCCTCCACCGCCGCTTCAAGCGCATCGGCTGGCTCTAGCCGCCGGGTTCCTCGTCGTCGTCGAGGTCGGGGAGGGCGAGGGCGCCGCTGGTGACGGCGAGGTAGGCGGCAGCGACGCTCGCACCGAGGGCCAGGGCGACGGTGGCACGGTCGAACCCTGCCGGCAGGTCGCTGGGCAGCACCGGCTTGGTCAGGGCCTGCAGGCGCAGGAGCGCCCACCCCGACAGGGTGGCCACAGAGGCGAGGGCCAGCACCACGGCGGCGCCTCGGCGAGCCAGCACCAGCGCCGCCACCGCGGCGAGCAGGGCCACCGCGGGCAGGGCGAACAGCAGGGGGTTGCCGCTGCCGTCAGGCGTGGTGGCCCACTCGGCGCGGCCCACCACCACAGCGGCCGAGGCGACCACGGCGAGCGCAGTCGCGGCCGCCCGCACGGCGTCGAGGCGACCGAGCAGCACCACCAGCGCCGCACCGGCCACCCCCACCAGGGCCCAGAGCACCGGGGAGGTGGCCTCCTCGTAGGTGAGGGTGCCCACCACCTCCACGGTCTCGCCGTCGATCACGAGCGGCACCCGCCAGGGGTCGTACTCGCCGCCCACCTGCTCGCCGCGCTCCACCGGTGGGGCGGACTCGCTCATCCAGTGCACCCGATGGTCGTGCCAGGCGTAGGAGCCGCCGGTGGCCACCTCCTCCCACTCGGGCCCGGGCACGTCGTCGCCGGCGTTGGCGGCGACGACGTCGGGCGGGATGGGGGCCGCGGCGGAGCGGTCCTCGTTGAGGTAGGTGGCCGGCGAGAGGCGGTTGCGGTCGACGGTGCCGTCGGCGCGGAAGCGCAGGTAGGGCTCTCCCGTGTAGCCCAGCACGATCAGCTCGAGGCCCTCGTCGACGGTGAGCTCGAGGAAGGAGTCGCCCCCCACGATCGAGGGCGACACGCCCTCGACGGATGGCTCGATCCCCGTCACGACGGAGCGGTAGTCGCTGGGTCCGGCCGGGTCGGCCGCCGCTGGAGCGGCGCCGCCCACCAGCAGGGCGGCGACGACCACGACGAGCGCGAGGGTCGAGCGCACGACACCGATCTTGCCAGCCGCGGCCGGTCCGCCGTGGGCAGGAGCGTCGGCGACGGTCATGGTGCCACCGGGATGGTCACCGTGGAGGTGGCCTCGGTGAACTGGTCGAGCCGCACGCGCAGGAGGACCTCCCAGGTGCCGGCCACGGCGAGGTCGTCGGTGTCGAGCTGCAGGTGGGCCGGGCCCGCCCGGGTGGCCTCCCGGCTGATCGGCCCCAGCTGGGCGGAGGGCAGCGACAGCTCGAGGGTGACCGACTCGGCCACCTCGGCGGGTCGTCCGTCGGGATCGAAGAGGTAGAGGTGGATCTGGTTGAAGCCGACACGGGCCGGGGCCACGGTGACCTGCACCTGGCCGATCCCGTCGAGCACCACGATCTCCTCCACCAGGCCGGAGTCGAGCTCGCTGCGGGCCGGGGTGACCACCACCAGGACGGCGGTGAGCGCCAGCACGGGCACCAGCACCAGCGCTTCGAAGCGCAGGGTGGTGCGCAGCTGGGCGAGCGCCGCGGTGGCCTTGCCCTGGGCGATGGCGGGCACGAGGCGGAGGTGGTTGTAGAGCCCGAACACGCCGATGGCCACCACCAACGACACCTTCGACAGCAGGAGCCACCCGTAGCCGGTGGTGGTGAGCCCCTCCAGCGAGCCCACCTGGGTCCAGGTGAGAGCGAGGCCGCTGAGCCCGACGGCCACCACCGCACCCGTGGCCAGGCTGGCGAAGCGGATGACCACCGGGGCGCTCTCCTTGGCCTCCTGGCCGGCACGGCGTCGCAACCGCAGCGTGAGCCAGAGCAGCACGAGACCAGCCCCCCACGCCGCCACCGCCACGAGGTGGACCACGTCGGCGA
This sequence comes from Acidimicrobiales bacterium, assembly GCA_051306055.1. Lineage (GTDB taxonomy): Bacteria > Actinomycetota > Acidimicrobiia > Acidimicrobiales > VFJN01 > VFJN01. The sequence continues at coordinate 847 of JBPPMN010000118.1, read as the reverse complement.
TGCTGGCCACCAGGGCGTCGTCGCCGGCCCGGGTGTGGCCGTTGGCGGCGAAGGACGTAGCGGTGGCCGCGGCGCCCACGAGGGCGACGCCGGGCCACCGGTCGACGGTGGCGGCCAGCACCACCAGGCCCAGCACCGCCATCGCCGCGCCGAGGCCCACGCCGTCGCGGGCCACGGCCGACAGGACACCGTCGTCGAGGAGCGAGCCGGGCCCCTGGCCGGTGCCGAGGGCGGCCTGCACCGGCAGCGCCACCAGCGCACCGGCCGCGCCCACCGCCGCCGCGCCTCGGATCACCCGCACCAGCGAGCGGCGCTCGGCACCACCACGATGGACCACCACCAGGAACAGCACCCCGCCGGCCGCGAGGGGGCCGCCGGCGTAGGCGAGGCCGCGACCCACCGCCCCCACCACCTCCCAGAGACGGTCGCCGCTCTCGCCGCCCACCTGTCCGAGCGCCCCCGTGTCGACCTCCACGTCACCGACGCCGAACACCGAGCCGCCCCGCACCGGGTGGCCGTCGGCCGAGATCACTCGGTAGGTGATCACGTAGGTGCCGTCGGGCAGGTCGGGGGCCAGGCCGACCACGACGTCGACCCCCTCGACCCGTGCCGCGCCCTCCTGCACCTGGGTGCCGTCGGCATCGAGCACGCTGATGCCACCAAGGTCGGCGGTGACCGGCTCGGTGAACGTGAGCCGTACCTCGTCGGGGCTCTCGTCGAGACGAGCGCCGTCGGGTGGATCGATGGCCACCAGTGAGGCGTGGGCGGCGGCAGGATCGGCCAGCCACCCCACCACCAGCAGCAGCACGCCGCCGACGAGCAGCGCCAGCGCCCGTCGCCCAGCACG
>JBPPMN010000095.1:0-3767 GCA_051306055.1 Acidimicrobiales bacterium | reverse complement strand
CTGGGAGGTGACCCTGCCCTTCACCGTGGCCGCCATCGCGGGCGTGATCGCCGGCGGACGGGTGGCCGACCGCATCGACGCCACCCGGTCGCTGCGCTGGTTCGCGGCGCTGCTGGTGGCGGTGGCCGCCTTGGGGTCCTGCCCGGCGGCGTAGACCAGCACCGGCACGGCAAGGATCGATCCACCGCCGCCGAGGGTGCCCAGCGAGAGGCCGATGAGGAACCCGAGCGGCGAGGCGAGGAGAGCCCGCATGCGCCCGCTCAGGCCGCCGCGGCGGCCTGGTAGGCGGCGAAGCCCCCGAGGATGTCGGCCACGGTGATGAAGCCGTGCGCCCGCAGGGCGGAGGCGGCCACCGAGGAGCGGTAGCCCCCGGCGCAGTAGACGACGGTGGGCTTGGTGCGGTCGAGGTCGTCGAGGTGGCTCAGGAGCTGGGGGAGCGGCACCACGTGGGCGCCGGGGACGGTGCCGCCCAGCTTCACCTCGCCGGGGTTGCGCACGTCGACCAGCTGGAGCTGTGGCTCCTCGGCCAGCCACTTGATCACGTCGCCGGCCGGGAGACGGTGGGCGGTGGTGGCCAGGTCGGGCCGCTGGGCCAGCACGGCCTCGATGTCGGCCAGCTCTCCCGCCACGTCGTCGAAGCCGATGCGGGCCAGCCGCACGCGCGCCTCGACCCCTCGGCCGGCGTCACCCAGGAGCACGACCTGCTGTCCCGGAGGCACCACGTCGCCGGCGTACTCGGCGAAGCGGCCGTCGAGGCCGACGTTGATCGAGCCCCGGAGGTGGCCTGACGCGAACGTCTCGGGCGGCCGGGTGTCGAGCAGGACGGCTCCGGCCTCACCGAGGGCGAGGGCCTCGTCGACGGACAGCTGCTCGGGTGGTTGCTGGTCGTCGAGGAGGTCGTGCTCGCGCCGGTTGGCGTCGGCCGCGAAGGCGAAGTAGGCGGGCGCCGCGCTCTGGCCCTCGGTGACCACGTCGACGAAGTCGTCGGGGGTCATCGGGCGCAGGGCGTAGTTGGTCTCTCGCTGCTCGCCGATGGTGGAGGACACGGCGGTGGAGAGGTTCTTCCCGCACGCCGAGCCGGCGCCGTGGGCGGGGTACACCGTGGTGGTGTCGGGCAGGGTGAGGATCTGCTCCTGAAGCGATCGGTGGAGGTCGCGCGCCAGGCTGTCGGCGGTGCGGCCCACCGACGTGAGCAGGTCGGGTCGGCCGACGTCGCCGATGAAGAGCGTGTCGCCGGTGAGGACGGCCCACGGCTCCGCGTCGGGGTGCTCGTACACCACGATGGAGATCGACTCCGGGGTGTGGCCTGGCGTGTGGCGGATCTCGAGGGTGACCTCGCCCAGCGACAGCCGCTGGCCGTGTTCGAGGGGCTCGATGGGGAAGTCGGCCTCGGCCACGCTGCCGTAGGAGATGGCGGCGCCGGTGGCCTTGGCCAGCTCGAGGTGGCCCGACAGGAAGTCGGCGTGGAAGTGCGTCTCGATGACCCGCTCGATCTTCAGCCCGTTGGCCTCGGCGTCGGCGAGGTACTCGCTGATGTCGCGCTGCGGGTCGACCACCACTGCGCGTCCGGTGGTTGGATCGCCGATCAGGTAGCTGAACAGCGAGAGGCAGGCCAGGTCGTATTGGCGAAAGAGCATCGTGGGCCCTCCTTGGTGGTGGGGTGAGTGTGCCATCAGTGGCTGAACGAGATGTGGGGGAGCCGCTTGTCGAGCCAGGCCGGGATGACCCAGGCCCGCTCGCCGAGCATCCCGAGCAGCGAGGGCACGAGCATCATCCGGATCACGGTGGCGTCGAGGAAGACGGCCAGGGCCAGGGTGACGCCGAGCTCGGTCGGGGGGATCGGCCCGGTGACGCCGAAGGCGATGAACACCACGATCATGATGAGGGCGGCGTTGGTGATGGGCCGGCCGGTGCGGGCGACGCCCTCGGTGACGGCGCGGCGGGCGTCGCCGGTGGCGTCGTGGCGCTCCTTGATGGCCGCCAGCAGGAAGAGCTGGTAGTCCATCGACAGCCCGAACAGCAGGGCGAAGAAGAACAGTGGCGCCCAGGCGTCGACGAAGCCCTGGTGCTCGATCCCGAGCAGGGAGGCGCCGTGGCCGTGCTGGAACACGAGGGTGGCGAAGCCGAAGCTGGCCGCCACGCCCACCAGGTTGAACACGAGCGACGACACGGCGATCCAGAGGCTGCGGAACACCACCAGCAGCAGCACGAAGGCCACCACCATGATGAGGGCCACAGCCACGGGGGCGCTGCCGGTGAGGGCGGCGGTGAGGTCGTGGTTCTGGGCGCCGGGTCCGCCGAGGGCGGCCGCAGGCACGTTCTGGTCGAGATCGCTGCGCAGGCGACCCACCAGGTCGGAGGTGGCCTGGTCGTCGACCGCGCTGGCGGGGACGACCTGCACCACGGTGCGGCCGCTCTCGGCCGGCTCGCTGGCGATCCGCGCCGCCACCACGCCGGGGTCGGCGGTGGCCAGGGCCACCACGGAGGCGGCGTCGTCGGCGGGCACGGTGATGAGCAGCGGGGCGGCGGCGCCTGGTCCGAAGCCGTCCACGACGGCCTCGTAGCCGTCGCGGCTCTGGTTGCCCTCGTCGACCACCCGTGCTCCCGGCATGCCGAGCCGCATCCCGAGGGCGGGGGCGGCCAGGAGGAGCAGGATGCCGATGCCGGTGGCGAGGGTGATGCCGGGACGGCGCATGGCCATGGCGGTCCAGCGGGCCCAACGGCCCTCGGCCGCACGGTCGGGGTCTTCGTGACCCCGGGCCACCAGCACCCGATCACCCATCGCCACGAGGATGGCGGGCAGGAGGGTGAGCGACGCTGCGGCGGTGGCCACCACCGAGAGGATCATGCCGAGGGCCATCGAGCGGAAGACCATCACCGGCACCACGAAGATGGCGGCGAGGGAGAGCACGACGGTGAGCGCCGACAGGAAGACCGCCTTGCCGGCGGTGGCCAGCGTGCTGGCGATGCCATCGAGGGCGTCCTTGCCGTCCTCGCGCTCCTCCCGGTAGCGGGAGACGATGAAGAGGCTGTAGTCGATGCCGACGGCCAGCCCGATCATCATGGAGAAGTTCATCGACCACACCGACAGCGGGGTGACCTCGGTGCCGAGGTGGAGGGCGGCGAACCCCACCGCGATGCCGGCGATGGCCAGCACGAGGGGGATGCCCGCCGCGATGGCGGAGCCGAAGGCCACGAACAGCAGGAGCAGGGTGGGCAGGCCCGAGAGGAGCTCCGCCCGGTGGAGGGCCTCCTCGTTCTCGGTGTTGAAGTCGTGCCACACGGCCCACTCGCCGGTGGCGTTCGCTTCGGTGCCATCGGGCAGGTCGAGCTCATCGATGGTGCGCATCACGGCGCCGGCCGCCTCGGGGAGGTCGGCGTCGGTCGCGGCCTCGAGGCCCACGGGCACGAGCGCGGTGCGGCCGTCGGGGGCGATGAGCCCGGCCTCGGGCGGAGCCGAGAGCGGGTCGATCACCATGGCGGCGCCCTCCGTCCCCTGGAGGCCCTCCACGACGGCCTGCAGTCCGGCCGCGTCGTCCGCGATCGGTGCCTCTTGCCGGAAGGCCACGATGGCCGCCTCGGCGCCGAGCTGGGGGAAGTCGCGACGGAGCTCGTCGCGCACCTCCTGGGTGACGGAGCCCTGCGCCTCCCATCCGGCGCCAGAGAGGGCGGAGGTGAGGGTGATGGCCAGCGGCGCCGCCAGCAGCACCACCAGTGCCCACATGGTGAGCACTCGGCGCGGCCGGCGGCCGGCGGCTCGACCGGTC
>JBPPMN010000030.1:0-17379 GCA_051306055.1 Acidimicrobiales bacterium | reverse complement strand
TCAGCCCGGCTGGTCGTCGGGTTCGGCGTCGGGATCGGCCAGCAGCCCGGCGGCGGCCGCCAGCGCGGTGGCCAGACCCGCCGCCCGCTCGGCCACGTTGACCAGGTAGGCGCCGGCCACGTCGCTGCGCCCCCGCAGCGGCGGGGGGCCGATGGAGCGGAGCAGCGCGGTGGGGTCGGCGGCCGGCTCGATGGGATCGACCTCGGGCAGCGGCGGCACCGGACGCCACAGGTCGACCGGCTTGGCCTTCTGGCCTCCACGGCGACGGCCGGAACGCTTGCGGGACTGGCTCATCGGATGGACCTCACAGGTCGTCGGCGGCGAGGAGCTGGTCGGGCCGCAGACCCAGGGCCTGGCGGAGCTGGTCGCCGTCGAGGTCGGCCAGGGAGCTCGACTTCGGCAGGACGAGGTCGGCGATGCGGCGCTTGCCGCCCACCACCTCCTCGACCCGCTCGTCGACGGTGCCGGGGCACACGAGGCGGTGCGAGAGGACGGTGCGGGTCTGGCCGATGCGCCAGGCGCGGTCGCGCGCCTGGTCTTCGACGGCCGGGTTCCACCAGCGGTCGTAGAGCACCACGTGGTTGGCGGCGGTGAGGTTGAGGCCGGTGCCGCCCGCCTTCAGCGACAGCACGATGGCTCCGGGGCCCTCACCCTCCTGGAACTTCTTGATCATGGTGTCGCGGGCGCCGCGGGCCAGGCCGCCGTGGTAGCAGTCGATGGGCACGCCGGTGACCTCGGTGAGGTGCTCGGCCAGCCTGATGCCCCAGGTGGCGAACTGGGTGAAGATCAGGATCCGCTCACCGGCCGAGAAGACCTGGTCGACCACCTCCTCGAGGCGGTTGAGCTTCCCTGAGCGACCGGCCAGCGGCTTGTCGTCCTCCTGGTAGTTCCAGGGGTGGTTGCAGATCTGCTTGAGGGCGGTGATGGCAGCGAGGATGGCGCCCTGCTTCTGGTCGCGCTCGGCCCCGTCCGCCTGCACGACGAGGCCGTCGAGCACCGCCTGGTAGAGACCGATCTGCTCCGCCGACATCGTGCAGTGGTCGAGCTCGTCGATGCGGTCGGGAAGCTCGGCGGCCACCGCCGGCTCGAGCTTGGTGCGGCGGAACACGAGGATGCCGTTGAGGGCCCGCAGCGCCATCTCGCCCTCGCCCGAGAGCTGGGCGATGAAGGTGGTGCGCGGGCCGACGAGGCCAGGGTTGGTGAAGTCGAGGATCGACCACAGATCGCCCAGCCCGTTCTCGATGGGCGTGCCGGTGAGGGCGAGGCGGGTGCGGGCGTGGATGCGGCGCAGCTGCTGGGCGGTCTCGTTGGTGTGGTTCTTGATGGCCTGGGCCTCGTCGAGCACGAGGCGGTCCCACTGGTGGCTCTCGAGGGCCTCGATGTCGCGCACCGCGGTGCCGTAGGTGGTGATCACGACATCGGCATCGGCGATCTCGCGCTCGAGCTCCTCGGCCGACGACCGCGACTGCCCGTGGTGGACGACCACCTTCAGGCTGGGGGTGAAGCGGGCGGCCTCCGCGGCCCAGTTGCCCACCACGGCCGGGGGGGCCACCACCAGCGCGGTCCCCTCGGCGGCGCCACTGGCCTTGGTGCGGGCCAGGTGGGCCAGCACGGTGGGGGTCTTGCCCAGGCCCATGTCGAGGGCGAGGCAGCCTCCGAGGTCGACGGCATCGAGGAAGCCGAGCCACCCGAGCGCCTCGGCCTGGTACGACCGGAGCTCGCCCACGAAGCCCTCGGGCTTGGTGACCGGCTCGGCGGTGACCATCGAGGCCTTCTCGAGGAGGTCGGTGACCCAGCCACTGCCGTCCACGGTGAGCCCGGCACCGAGCGCGGTGCCCTCGAGGCCCACCGCGTGGCGGAGGATCTCGGCACCGGTCATCTGGTTGGAGCCGGCCCGCTCGGCCAGCGCAGCGGCTGCCTCCTTGAGGTCGACGCGGTCGAGCTCGACCCACTTGCCGTGCGAGCGCACGAGGGGACGGGCCTCGGCGGCCAGGCGAGCCACGTCGGCGGCGGTGAGCTCGACGTCGTCGAACACGGCCGACCAGCGCACGTCGCTCAGCTGGTTGGCGCCGACCACCCGCTCACCGGTGGGCTCCACGAACAGGCGCAGGGCCGGCGACGGCTTGCGCCGCGACAGGGCCGGCACCCGCACGTCGAAGCCGGCTGCCTCCAGGGCGGGGCCGGTGACGGTCATGAGCTCCCAGGCCTCGTCCTGGCTGAGGTAGACCTGGCCGCGGCGCAGGCCGCCGGCCCGCTGCAGCTTCTCGTAGACCCGCTCCAGCCGCACGATCTCATCCGCGAGGTGCTGGGTGCGCTTGGAGTCGGTGAGCGCCTGCTCGATGGGCAGCAGCCCACCTTCTGCCCCTCGGCCGAGCACCGAGAGGAACCAGGCGTCGCCACGATCCGGGGGATCGAGCTGGACCACGAGGGTGGTCTTGGCCACGCCGCTCACCTGGTTGGCCCACTGGTCGAGCCGCTTCGACACCTCGGCGCCGGCGGGGATGGGGGCCCGGAAGGGCGCTCCGTCGAGGCGGGCCACGAAGGCCTCGCCCACGTCGGCGGCCGTGCGGATGGCCGGCGGGGTGGCCGGGCGCTCGAGCTTCTCGCCGGCTTCGAGGGCGATGGCGTCGACCACCGCGCCGAGCACCTCGAGGGTGACCGAGCGAGCCTCTTTGCGGGACAGCGCAGAGACGGGACCGGGCATGGCGGCGGCCAGCGCCACCACCGCGGCGTCGTCGACCCGGGCCGGCGACCAGCGCACGTTGAGGTCCATCACCTTGCCCTCGGCGTGGCGGTGGGTGCGCAGGCTGGGCACGATCCGGCCCTGAGCGGCCAGGCGCACGCCGGCCACCGCGACGCGGCCGAGCCAGCGCACGCTGGCTCCCACGCCGTCTTCGTCGCCCTTGCCGCCGCCGACGGCCACCACCAGCCAACCGAGCGCCTCCTCGACGGGGATCGACAGCGCGGCGGCTCGCAGACCGCTGGGCAAGGCCACGTCGGGGTGGACGGCCCAGCCCAGCCTGGGCCCGCCCAGGGCCTCCAGCCGGTCGGCCAGCTCCTCGTTGCGGTGGGCGACGATGTCGGGGCCGCCGGCCCACACCACGATCGAGCCGTTGGCCCACGAGGCCTGGAGCCGCACCTCCCCGGAGGGGTCGGCAGTGGGGATGAGCACCTCGGCGCCCCGGCTGGTGGAGCCAAGGAGGAGGTCGTAGGCGGCCTCGAGGCGATCGAGGTCGGCCTCGATGTCGGCCACCACCTGGGCGCGCTCGGGTCCCTCGATGCCGCTGACGGAGTCGAGGTTGTCCTCGGTGACGTCCATCAGCCGCTCGAGGGTCAAGCGCCATGCGACAGGATCAGCTTCGAGCAACGTCCGCTGGTCGGCGGTGGCGATGCCCTCTGCTGCAGCCCATGCCGCGGCTTCGAGAGCTCGGGTGCGGTCTGCCATCAAGAGTGATCGGCGCACGTGCTGCGCCAACGGCCCTGCGGAGAGGATAGGCCCTCAGGGCGCCGATGCCAGCATCGCGCACCCTGGATCGTTCAGCGGGGACGGGGCCGGGCCAGCTCCACCGCGTTGTCGTGGAGCACGAGCTGCCGATCGGCGGCGCTCAGCGGCTTGGTCTCGGGCACGTAGTCGAGCGGGTGCGGGAGCGCCTCGATGTGGGGCCAGTCGGACCCGAAGATCACCCGGTCGGCGCCCATCAGCTCCACCACCGTCTGGAGGTCGTCCTCCCAGAAGGGGTTGATCCACACGTGGCGGCGGAACTGCTCGACGGGGTCCTCACCGAAGTAGCCGGGCGCCTTCTTGTCCTGAGAGCGCAGCTTGCGGAAGAGGTCGGGGAGGAACTCGGCGCCGTTCTCGATCGAGGCGATCCGCAGGTTGGGGAACTTCTTGAAGTGCCCGGCCAGCGCCATCGACAGGAGGTAGTCGTGGACGGCCTCCTCGATGGCGAAGCTCTTGATGGTCGGACGGAAGTCGCCCTGCCGGAAGCTCGCCGCGAACCCGTCGAAGGCGTAGCCGTTGGACGACTGGCCGCTGTCGCCGGCGTGGACGACCACGGTGATGCCGGCCTCGTCGACGCGGGCCCAGAAGGAGTCGAAGCGACTGTCGAAGGGGCTCACGCGACCGGCGGCGGTGGTGGGCGCGGCGGCCCGCATCACGATCAGGCGGGCGCCCTGGCCCAGGGCCCACTCGAGCTCCTCCACCGCCCAGCGCTCGTCGGCCAGCGTGAGGTAGGGGGCGGTGAGGATGCGGCCCTGGTAGTCGAAGGGCCAGTCTTCGGCCAGCCAGCGGTTGAAGGCGCGGAAGGTGATGCAGACGGCCTCGGGATCGTCGCGGAGGGGCTCCTCGTAGATCATCCCGAGGGTGGGGAAGAGGAAGCAGCCCTCGAGGCCCTGCTCGTCGAGCACGGCCAGGCGAGCGGCGGGATCGTGGTACTCGGGCCGGACCGGCTCGTGGTCGCGCAGCAGCTCCAACGGGTTGACCTGGTTGGGGTTGCCGCGGAAGTACTCGCTCAAGCAGCCCGGCTTCGACACGGGGTCGAAGGTGGCGTTGCTCACCGCTCGGCTCACCTTGCCGCCGAGCACGTGGTACTGCCGGCCGTCGATGGTGGCCCACTGCACGGTGCGGGGCCCGAGGGAGGGATCGAGGTGCCGGGTGAAGGCGTCGACCGCCTCGTAGTAGTGGTTGTCCGCATCCCAGATCGGGTGACCGAGCTCGTCCATGGCCCCAGAGTAGAACGCGTTCTCGTGGCTTGTCAGGGCTCGTCGGGGACGGTGAGGAGCGCTTCGAGGGGAAGGCCACGAGCCAGTCCGTCGAGGACCTTGGTGATGTGGGCGTTGTGCTCGAGGATCATCTGGATGAGGCGGCGGCGCATGCCGTCGCTCAGCTCGGCCCAGGCCTCGTCGAGGGTGGCCGCCGCCGTGCTCACCACCGACCCGCTGTTGAGCAGCCCATGGGCGACGATGGCCAGCAGCGCCGCGTCGTGGCCCTCGGCCGCCGCCGGCCCGCCAGGCCCGCTCACGGCTGGTCCGCCCCGAGGCGCATCTCGGAGACCATCCTGCGCAGCAGTGTGGCCAGCTCGCTGGGGTTGATCCCCTTCTGCACGTACTGGTGGGCGCCCCTCGTCATCGCCTCGTTGCCCATGGTCGACGGGCCGAACCCCGAGAGCACCACCACCAGTGAGTCGGGGCTCTGGGCCCGGATGAGGGGGAGGGCCTGGAGGCCGTCCATCACCGGCATGGCCAGGTCGAGCAGCACCACGTCGGGCCGGAGCTCGGTGGCCATGCGCACGGCCACCTCGCCGTCGGCCGCCTCGCCCACGATCTCGAAGTCGCCGGCCAACCCGAGGGCGATGCCCAGGAGGAGCCGGATGTCGCTGGTGTCGTCGGCGATCAGGACCCGGATGAGGCCGTCGGTCGCTCGCGCTTCGGAGCTCATCCGGGCGGGATCTCGGCCGGGCGCTCCCGGACCAGGTCGCCGGCGCCCAACTGCAGCTCGGAGCGGCTCTTCCCGATCAGGTCGTCGATGATGCCGCTGGCCGAGGCCAGGGTGGCGGCCAGCACCTCCTTCGACTGCTCGGTCTGGTCGAGGTCGAGCGCCATCTTGGCCACCACCAGGCCCTGCACCACCTCATCGTGGATCTGCAGCGCCTGGCGCTCACGCTCCTTGAGGTCGGCGAAGAGGGCGGCGCCCCGCATCAGCTCGCCGTAGTGGCGGCGCAGCGACCAGTAGTACACGCCGGCCATCGCGGTGATGACGTCCCAGATGGCGTAGTGCCAGTCGAACACCTCTCGCATGGCCAGGCCGTGGTCGCCGTAGAGCCCGAGCGACGGGAGGAACATGTGCACGCTGTGCGAGCCGTGGTGCACCGCACAGGTGAAGAAGATGGCGGCGGTGGCCGCCCCCAGCTTGTTGCTGCGGAGCTGCTGCGTCTGCACCAGCGGCGCGGCGATGGCGTACGCGATGAGCAAGTAGGCCACCGACACGACCCCGTTGGCCGTCGCTGCGATCTGCCAGTCCATGCGTCTCTCCCGCCGTCACCCGGCAACCTACGACGCCGGTGGAGTCGCGCAAGTCGCCGGTGGCCGCCTCGTCCCCCGCTGTCCCGATTGTCACCAGTCCATGACGGTGGAGAGGACCTCGTCGGCGATGCCGAGGCCCCCGAGGTGGCTCTCGCCCTCCCGCACGCGCAGCTCGGCGCCGGGGATCCGCGGCACCAGGTGCTCGGCGTGGGCCAGGGGCACGATGTTGTCGCTGTCGCCGTGCCACCAGGTGACGGGCACGGCGAGGTCGCTCGGCGAGAAGCCCCAGTGGCGGGTGAAGAGGATGCCGTCGGACACGACGGCCCGCATCCCGCGCCGCCCGTTGCTGGTGAGGTCGTCGAGGAACATGGCCTTGATGTCGGGCCGCTGGAGCACCTCGCGATCGCCGGGCGGCGACAGGCGGGCGTAGAGATCGAGCGCGGGTGACCCGATGGGGCGGGCCAGGCGCATGAAGGTGGTGAGGGCCATGCCGGCGGGCTCCCGCACGAACGGCAGCAGCCCGCCGAAGCGTCCGGCCAGGCCGACCAGCCCACCGGTCGCCGCGTCGGGGCCGGCGCTGGGGACCACACCGCCGAGCACCCCGACCGACGCCACCCGATCGCCGAGACCGGCGGCCGCAGCCAGTGCGTAGGGGCCGCCGCCGGACAGCCCGATGGTGGAGAAGCGATCGATGCCGAGCTGGTCGGCCACCTGCTCGAGGTCGGCCACGAAGTCGAACACGGCGTCGTAGAGGTGGGCTGTCGACAGGCCCACCCCCGGGCGGTCGATGCCGACGATGCGCAGCCCCCGCTCGTCGGCCAGGCGTCGCGCCTCCTCCGGGATCTGACGACGAGCCCCCGGGGTGCCGTGGAACCAGAAGACGGCCTGGCCGTCGGGTGGACCGAACTCGGCCACGCCGAGCCGGCCCCCGCGGCGCACCCGCACCATGCCCTCGAGGCGGGCCGCCGTGATCTCCCCCATGTCGTCGCAGAACCTACCGCGCCCTCTGGGCCGGCCCGCGTGCCAAGGTCAGGGGATGGCGATGGTCCCCTACGACGAGTTCGGCCTGTTCCACGAGAACGCGGAGGAGTTCGGACTCCCCTACGACGGGCCGCCGACCGTGCGGCGCGAGCAGGTGGAGGTGGCTGCCGGCCGCCACCTGAGCGCGCTGGTGTGGGGCGAGGCCGACCCGGAAGTGGTGCTGCTGCATGGCGGCGCCCAGAACGCCCACACCTGGGACACGGTGGCCCTGGCGCTGGGCCGCCCGCTGGTGGCCATCGACCTCCCGGGCCACGGCCACTCCGACGCCCCGGCCGAGGGCAGCCTCGACGTGCGCACCAACGCCGCCGACATCGCCACCGCGGTGGAGGCGCTGGCCCCGCAGGCCCGAGCCGTGGTGGGCATGTCGCTCGGCGGGCTGACCACCATCGCCCTGGCCGACCACCGCCCCGACCTGGTGCGCTCCGTGGTGCTGGTCGACGTGACGCCGGGAGTCGACGGCCCCAAGGCGGCCGCCATCGTGGCGTTCATCGACGGTCCCGAGAGCTTCGCCGACTTCGACGAGCTGCTCGCTCGCACCATCGAGTTCAACCCGACGCGATCGGAGTCGTCGCTGCGACGCGGCATCCTGCACAACGCGCTGCAGCGGCCCGACGGCAGCTGGGTGTGGCGCTACCGCCGCTTCACCGACCGCGCCCGGCCCATCGAGGAGGCGGGGCCCGACCTGTGGGGGGCCGTCGAGCGCATCACCGTGCCGCTGCTGCTGGTGCGCGGCATGCGTCCGCAGTCGGTCGTCGACGACGCCGACGAGGCCGAGCTGCTGCGCCGCCTGCCCCACGCCGAGGTGGCCCACGTGGAGGAGGCCGGTCACAGCGTGCAGGGCGACGAACCCCTCGAGCTGGCCCGCCTCATCGACACCTTCGCGCCGAGCCCAGCCTGAAGTTGCGCCGGGAAGTCAACGAACCCGTCGCGAAACGGTCGCACGACGACGACCAGATCGCGACGAGTTCGCGAAGGCGGCCGAACCCGTCGCGAAACGGTCGCACGACCACGACCAGATCGCGACGAGTTCGTGGCGGTGGGGCGAGTCAGGCGGTGGGCGGCCAGGGGTAGGTGACCTCGGTGAGGGCCTCGCTGCGCTCCCACAGGCGGGCGGCAGCATCCTGGTCGAGGGCGTGGGAGGTGCGGCCGACCCGGGTGGGGTGGCCCCGCTGCTCGCGGAAGGCGTCGGGGCCCCAGTAGTCGTCGGCCAGCACGTCGGGCATGGTGGCGGCGTAGAGCTGCGGGAGGGCGCCCATGTGGTCGGGCTGTCCCACCAGCTTGTCGCCGACGGCCAGGAACGGCTTGAGGAGCGCGGCACCGATGGCCGGGCCGGTGGTGAGGTTGGTGGCGGCGTAGCCCGGGTGGGCGGCCACCGAGGTGAGGGCGGTGCGGGCCACGACCGCTCGGCGCTGCAGCTCGCTGCTGAAGAGCAGGTTGGCCAGCTTCGACTGCCCGTAGGCCCGCCACCGGGAGTAGCGGCCGCGCTCGAAGAACAGGTCGTCGAAGCGCATGCGGCCGAACTTGTGGGCGTTGGACGAGACGTTGACCACCCGCGGCGCGGGGGCGGCCAGCAACGTGGGCAGCAGCAGGCCGGTGAGGGCGAAGTGGCCGAGGTGGTTGGTGCCGAGCTGGCTCTCGAAGCCGTCGACGGTGAGCGACCGGGGCACGGCCATGATGCCGGCGTTGTTCATCAGCACGTCGAGGTGGTCGAGCCGCTCGGCCAGCGCGGCGCTGGCCTCCCGCACCGAGGAGAGCGACGCGAGGTCGAGCGAGACCACCTCGGGGTCGGGGCCGGTGGCCTTGGCCCGCACCGCCTCGAGGGCGGTGGCCGCCTTGGTGGCGTTGCGACAGGCCAGGAGCACGGTGGCGCCCTTGGCGGCCAGCGCTTCAGCCGAGCGCAGGCCCAGCCCGCTGTTGGCACCGGTGATGAGCACGGTGGTGCCGCTCTGGTCGGGGATGTCGACTTCGGTCCAGTTGGCCATGGCGGGAGTCTCTCAGCCCCGGCGCCCGAAGCCGAACAGCTGCTGGCCGACCTTGCGCATCTGGATCTCCTCGGCCCCCTCGGTGATGCGGTAGCGGCGGTGGTGCCGGTAGATGTGCTCGAAGGGCATGTGGCGGCTGTAGCCCACCCCGCCGCAGGTCTGCATGGCCTGGTCGGCTGCTTCACAGGCCAAGCGGTTGGCCCGGTAGTTGCACATGGCCACGAGGTGCGTCACCTCCATGTGGTGCTGCCGATCCATCTGCCAGGCCGTCGACCGGATGAGCTGGCGCAGCATGGCGGCCTCGGTGTGCAGCTCCACGAGGGGGAACTGGATGGCCTGGTTCGTGGCCAGCCGCTTGCCCCAGGTGGTGCGCCCGTTGGCGTAGGCCACCGCCTGGTCGATGCAGTGCTGGGCGGCACCGAGCGACGAGGCGGCCTGGCGGATGCGGTTCTCGTGCACGAAGTGCTGGGCCAGCTCCAGGCCGCGGTCGAGGGGCCCGAAGACGGTGTCGGTACCGACGCGCACGTCGGTGAGGGTGACCTCGGCGTGGTCGGTGGGCATGTTGAAGGTCCACCAGTAGAAGTCGACGCTGAAGCCCGGCGCGTCGGTGGGCACCAGGAAGGCGGTGATGCCGCCCGGCTCGCCCGTCTCGCCCGAGGTGCGGGCGAAGATGATGTCGTGGGTGGCGTGGTGCAGCCCGGAGTTGAAGCGCTTGGTGCCGTTGATCACCCACTCGTCGCCGTCGCGCACCGCCGTGGTCTCGAGGTAGGTGGCGTCGGAGCCGTGCTCGGGCTCCGTGAGCCCGAAGGCCAGCCGCCGGGTGCCGTCGAGGAAGCCGGGCATCCACTCCGCCCGCTGCTCGTCGGTGCCGAAGTCGCGCATCATCAGCACGGTGGGGAAGTTCCCCACGATCGAGCTCTCGTTCTGGAGGTCGTTGTGGAGCCCCAGGCCCCGATGGGCCAGATGCTCGCGGATGATCGCCATCTCGAGGTTGCTGGCCCCGCGACCGCCGTACTCCTCCGGCAGCGCCAGGCGCAGCCAGCCGGCGGCGTCGGCTCGTCGCCGCATCTCGGCCAGCAGGGCCTCCCACTCGGCACGCGGGGTGCCGTCGGCCTCGAAGTCGGTGCGGGCGTACTCGCGGCGGTGGTCGAAGAAGCGCTCGTTGTCCTCGGCCGCCTGCAGCGGCACGATCTCGGCCTCGATGAAGACGTCGAGCGCATCGAGCGTGGCCTGGATGTCGGCCGGGATGTCGAAGTCCATGGTCCCCCTCTGGTCCGGGGGCGAACCTACCCGTGACGGAGCGGTCGTGGACCAGGCACAACTCGTGCACAACAGGCTCCATCAGGAGTTCGGTGGCGTCCCCTTCCCGCCGATCTGCTGGGCATGGACACGCTGAGGCCTCCGGGCCGGGGGGACCTCCCGGTCGGAGGTGTTCCGGACGCCCGGGTGCACCCGAACACCTGGATCGGGGTCGCCATCTCCGCGACCGCGGTGCTGACCGTCGTGCACCTCACGGTGGACAGCCAGCCGGTGCAGGACTGGACGTACCTGTCCGTCCTCCTCGGCACCGGCCTGTTCGCCTGGTGGGGGTCGCGCCGCAACCCGAACTGGCTGGTGGGCCCCCTGATCGCGCTCGGTGTGGGCATCTCGGCCCTGGCCGACCTCGTGTGGCACATCGAGTGGTGGACCACCGGCATCGAGCCCGAGGTGTCGCTGGCCGACCCGATGTGGCTCGCCTCCTACGGCTTCCTCGCGGTCGCCCTGCTCAAGGTGCCCCGTGGCGGCGGCCGGCTCGACCGCGACGGCCTGGTCGACATCGGTGTGGTCGTGCTCGTGGCCCTGGTGATCCAGTGGGAGCTGGCCTTCGACGAGATCGTGACCGACACGACGGTGTCGGGGTGGGTGCGGCTGGTGTGGTCGCTCTACCCGGCCTTCGACGCCGTGCTGCTGGCGCTGGTGGTGCGGGCGCTCCTGGGGCATCGCCTCAAGGGCGGCATGGCGGCCTTCGCGGCGGCCGGTGTGGGCTGCTGGCTGGTGGCCGACTTCGGCTACGTGGTGCTCGACCCCGACGGCAGCGCCGGCCTCTGGATGAACGCCGGATGGATGATCGGCAGCGTGCTCCTGGCGGCCGCCGCCTGGCAGCCACCCACGCCCGCCGACGTCCGATCCCTGACGCTCGGTGCCGCCGGCACCCGTCCCGCCGGCATCGCCATCGCGCTGGTGCCGCTCCTGGTGCCCGGTGCCGTGGCCGTGCTCGGCGAGGTGCGTGGCGACCCGGCCAACCCCGTGATCCTCTACGGGGTGACGGTGGGTCTGGTGGCGCTGGCCTTCACGCGAGCCGCCCGCATCCTCGGGGCCGAGGCGGAGGCCCGGGACGCGGTGCGCTCGCAGGAGCGCTACGCCCAGGCCGTGGCCATGAACTCCTCCGACGCGGTGGCGCTGCTCGACGAGACCGCCACCATCGTGCGACCGGCGCCCGAGATGGCAGCCCTCGTGGGGTACCACGGGCAGTCCATCCAGGGCGTCGACGTGTTCATGCTGGTGGACCCCGAAGACCTCACCGATGCACGCGCCGTGTTCGAGCGCAGCCTGGCCAGCCCCGGGCAGACGTTCAGCAGCGAGATTCGGGTGACCCACGCCCGAGGCCACCAGCTGTGGATCAGCGCTCGCACGGTCAACCTCCTCCACGACCCCGACGTGGGGGGCGTGGTGGTGACGCTCCACGACGTCACCGAGCGCCGCGAGGCCCAAGCTGAGCTGGCCCACCAGGCCTTCCACGACGGCCTCACGGGCCTGGCCAACCGGGCGCTGTTCACCGACCGGGTGGAGCAGGCCCTGCTCCGGCAGGGCCCCACCGGGCTGTGCGGCGCGGCCATCTTCCTCGACCTCGACGGCTTCAAGACGGTGAACGACAGCCTGGGCCACCGGGCCGGCGACCTCCTGCTCCGAGAGGTGGCCGACCGCCTCCAGCTCTCCGTGCGCAGCGACGACACCGTGGCCCGGCTGGGCGGCGACGAGTTCGCCATCCTCCTCGAGCGCAGCCCCGACCCGGTGGCGGAGTCGGAGGCCATCGCCCAGCGCGTGCTGCACGCCCTGCACGCGCCCATCGAGCTCGAGGGCCAGTCCGTCACGGTGTCGGCCAGCCTCGGGATCGCGGTGGCCGACGGCAGCACCACCTCCACCTCGCTGCTGCGCGACGCCGACATCGCCATGTACCGGGCGAAGGCCACGGGCCGGGCCCGTTGGGTGGTGTACGAGCCCGCCATGCGCACGGCGGCGGTCGAGCGCCTCCAGATCGAGAGCGACCTCGTAGGGGCGGTCGCCGCCGGGCAGATGCACCTCGTGTTCCAGCCCGTGGTGCAGCTCGAGACCGAGGCCATTGTGGGCTTCGAGGCGCTGCTGCGCTGGCACCACCCCACGCTCGGCGTGTTGGCGCCGGACCGCTTCATCCCGATCGCCGAGGAGAGCGCGATCATCGTCTCGCTCGGCGAGTGGGTGATCACCGAGGCCTGCGCCACCCTCGCCAGATGGCACGCCCACTACCCGCAGCAGCGGTCGCTGGCGATGGGCGTGAACATCTCCGCCCGCCAGATCGCCTCCCCGCACCTGGTGGACCACGTGCGGGCCACCCTCGCCGCCACCGGCATCGAGCCGAGGAGCCTCGTGCTGGAGATGACCGAGAGCAGCCTGATCCAGGACGCCGCGGTGGCCGCCGCCCGGCTGGCCGAGCTGCGGACCGTGGGCGTGCGCCTGGCCATCGACGACTTCGGGGTGGGCTACTCGTCGCTCAGCTACCTGCGGCAGTTCCCGGTGGACATCCTGAAGATCGACCGCTCCTTCATCGCCACCATCAACGACCGCGAGCAGGTGCCGGCCATCGTGCGCGGCCTGCTCGACCTGGGCCACACCCTCGAGCTGGAGACGGTGGCCGAAGGGGTGGAGGACGCGGCGCAGCTCGAGCACCTGCGCGGCGAGCACTGCGACCTGGTCCAGGGCTTCCTGTTCTCGCACCCCCTCGACGCCGTGGACGCCGAGCACCTGGTGATGCAGCTGACCCCGATCGAGCCCTGACCGGCCCGTCTGCGACCGGTGGGAATCCCGGGGACCGCCCGTAGGTTGTCACTTGCACTTCACAAGTGACCCGACGGAGGCGTCATGTCCAGCTCGATCGATGCCAACACCCTGCCCGCCCTGCCTCTTCCCGACGGCGTGATCCTCCCCACCATGGTGGTGACCATCGCCCTCGAGTCGGCCGAGGCCAAGGCGGCCGCCGAGGCGGCCGAGCGCAACGGCGGCGAGCTCCTGCTCGTGCCCAAGGTCGGCGACCGCTACGCCACCGTCGGCGCCCTGGCGCGGGTGGAGTCGAGCGGGGTGCTGCCCGGTGGCACCCAGGCGCTCGTGGTGCGGGCCACCGGGCGAGCCCGCATCGGCGCTGGCGTGGTGGGCACCGGCGCCGGCCTGTGGGTGACGGCGGAGCCCGTCACCGAGCCGCCGCCCAGCGAGGAGGCGCTCACCCTCGGCACCGAGCTGCGGGCCACCCTCCGCGCCCTCTTCGAGCACCTCGGCGACCGCCAGGTGCGGGGCATCCTGCGCAGCGTCGACGCCGACGACCCCGGTGCCCTGGCCGACCTGGTGGGCTGGTGGCCGGAGCTGTCCAGCGAGCGCAAGGTCGAGCTCCTCGAGGCGGTCGACGTGACCGACCGGGTGCGCCTCGTGCTGGGCTGGGCCAAGGAGGCCCTGGCCGAGCGGGAGCTCACCGAGAAGATCGCTGGCGACGTGCGCGACGGCCTCGACCAGCAGCAGCGGGAGCACCTCCTGCGCCGCCAGATGGACGCCATCCGCAAGGAGCTGGGCGACGACGACGACGGCGAGTCGGTGGAGGCGTACACCGCGCGCATCGACGCCCTCGAGGTGGCCGGCGTGGCCGACGACGTGGTGCGAGCGCTGCGCAAGGAGCTGGGCCGCTTCGAGCGCATGCCCGAGCAGAACATGGAGCGCGGCTGGA
This sequence comes from Acidimicrobiales bacterium, assembly GCA_051306055.1. GTDB lineage: Bacteria > Actinomycetota > Acidimicrobiia > Acidimicrobiales > VFJN01 > VFJN01. The sequence continues at coordinate 3,330 of JBPPMN010000030.1, read as the reverse complement.
TCCAGGGCTGGCTCGACACCGTGCTGGGCCTCCCCTGGACGGAGCGCAGCGACGACGAGCTCGACGTGCAGGTGGCCCGCGCCACCCTCGACGCCGACCACACCGGCCTCGACGAGGTGAAGGAGCGCATCGTGGAGCTCCTGGCCGTGCGCAAGCTGCGCACGGAGCGCGGGATCGACGAAGTGGGCACCGCTCGCCGGAAGCCGGGTGCCATCCTGGCGCTGGTGGGGCCCCCTGGTGTGGGGAAGACCTCGCTCGGCGAGTCGGTGGCCCGCGCCCTCGGTCGCCGGTTCGTGCGGGTGGCGCTCGGCGGCGTGCGCGACGAGGCCGAGATCCGGGGCCACCGCCGCACCTACGTCGGCGCGCAGTCGGGCCGCATCGTGAAGGCCATCACCGATGCCGGCACGATGAACCCGGTGGTGCTGCTCGACGAGGTCGACAAGCTGGGCAGCGACTTCCGCGGCGACCCGTCAGCCGCCCTGCTCGAGGTGCTCGACCCCGCCCAGAACCACACCTTCCGCGACCACTACCTGGAGGTCGACCTCGATCTCAGCGACGTGCTCTTCATCGCCACCGCCAACGTGCTGGAGACCATCCCCGGTCCCCTGCTCGACCGCCTCGAGCTGATCAGGGTCGACGGCTACACCGAGGACGAGAAGGTGGCCATCGCACGCGACCACCTGCTCGAGCGCCAGGTGCGCGGCAACGGACTCGAGGCCACCGAGGTGGTGGTCACCGACGCCGCCCTGCGGGCGATCGTGGCCGGCTACACGCGGGAGGCCGGCGTGCGCGAGCTCGAGCGGCAGCTCGGCAAGGCGCTGCGCAAGGTGGCCGTGCAGGTGGCCGGCGGCGCCACCACCCCGGTGTCGCTCGACGAGGGCGACCTCACCGACCTCCTGGGCCGGGCCCGGTTCCACGCCGAGGACCTCGCCGATCGCGTGTCGGTGCCCGGTGTCGCCACCGGCCTGGCCGTCACCGGGGCCGGCGGCGACGTCCTGTTCGTGGAGGCCACCGCCATGGACGGCGAGCCTGGCCTCCAGGTGACCGGGCAGCTCGGCGACGTGATGCAGGAGTCGGCGCACATCGCCCTGTCCTGGGTGCGCAGCCACCGCCACGAGGTGGGGGTCGGGGCCGACGACCTGGCCCGCCGCTTCCACGTGCACTTCCCCGCCGGGGCGGTGCCCAAGGACGGCCCCTCGGCCGGCATCACGATGACGACCGCCCTCGTGTCGCTCCTCACCGGGCGGCCGGTGCGTCCCGAGGTCGGCATGACCGGCGAGGTGACGCTCTCAGGTCGGGTGCTCCCCATCGGCGGCGTGAAGCAGAAGGTGCTGGCCGCCCACCGGGCCGGGCTGCGCGAGGTGATCCTCCCGGCCCGCAACGGGCCCGACCTCGACGACCTCCCCGACGAGGTCCGCTCCGACATGACCGTGCACCTGGTCGACGACGTGGCCCAGGTGCTCGAGGTGGCCCTCGGCCCCGTCGCGATGCCGCAGGCCGCCTGAGTCGGGCCGTCAGCTCGAGAGGGCGATGGCGACGCCCACCACGAGGCTCAGCCCGCAGCCGACCACGGCCACGAGGCCCGTGACCCGCGCGGCGAGGGGGTGGACCACCTGCTCGCCGCGACGGAGCGGGCCGTGGAGGTCGTCGTGGTGGGAGCCGGCCCACACGAGCACGGCGGCCCCCACCGCCGTGAGCCCCACGCCGGCCACGGCGAAGGCCCACCAGCGCTCCACCGCAGCCACACGGGTGAGCACCACGGCCACGACCACCAGCGAGATGGCCGTGCGCTCCCAGGCCAGGGCGGTGCGCTCGGCCTGCAGGCCGCGGTCGACCAGCGGCTTCGGCGCGTCGTTCACAGGGCGTCGGCCACCAGGAGCACGGCTGCGGCCACCGCGATGACCGCGGTGCCCGCCGCCATCAGCACCGGCAGGCGCGACGTGGGCAGCGGCTCACCGAGGCGCATCGAGCGCTCGTTGGCGGCCCAGCGGCGGTAGGCGGTGGCGGCGGTCACGAAGGCGAGGGCCAGCAGGCCCACGCCCAGCGCGTCGGAGCCCGGCTGATCGAGGAGGCTGATGGCGCCGAGGCCACCGGCGGTCAGGGCCAGGGCGGTGCGGATCCAGGCCAGGAAGGTGCGCTCGTTGGCCAGGGTGAAGCGGTAGTCGGGCTCCTCGCCCACGGCGCGCGGGTCGTCGCCCAGCACGCTGCGCCGCACCTGCGCGGTGGCTCGACGCCGCCGCTGCTCGAGTCGGCGTCGTCGCTCGTCCTGGGGGCCCACGATCGGATCTTCGCACAGGGCGCGCCACCGCCCGCTCTTGGGAGCGGGCGGTGACGTCGGTCTTCTGTGCGGGTGAGCGGTGGTGCTAGTTGAACTTGTCCTTCACGGCGTCCACCGCGTCGCCAGCCTTGTCCTTGGCGGAGTCGATGGCGCCCTTGGCCTTGCCAGAGGTCTCGTCGACCTTGCCCTCGTGCTTCAGCTCGTCGTCGCCGGTCAGGTCACCGGCGGCCTGCTTGGTCTTGCCCTTGGCCTTGTCGAGGTTCTCACCCATCTACGTGCCTCCTGGCATCGTCGGTCGTGCAGCCCTCCCTTCCCCGATCGATCGGCGGCGAGACCCCGTAGAATCGGCCCGACCATGACCACCTACCGACCGCCCAGTCCGCAGCGGCTGCGACGGTTGGCCGAGGAGCTGGCCGAGGTGGGGTTCGTGGTCGACGGCGACGACCAGTGGCACCAGCTCGTCCTGTCCGAGATCGACTACGCCCTGCGGCCGGTGGTGCACGAGCGGCGGGTGCCGAGCCTCGGCTCGATCCTCGAGCCCCGCGCGGATCCGTCCACCTGGGAGGCGGGCACGGAGCTGACCATCAGCCACGGCACGCTCGGACAGCCGCTCATCGATGCTCGCCGCTTCGCCGACGGCCTCTCCAGCTGGCTGATCCGGCGGCTCGAGGGGCCCGACGAGTGGGCGGTGTTCGACCGCCCGGCCGGCTCCGAGCGCGACCTCGTGGTGCTGAGCGCCGTGCTCGACGCCACCATCGTGCAGCGCCACCCCACCGGATCGGTCCGTGTGGCCGGCCCCTTCGGGGTGCTGCGGTGGGAAGGGCTCACCTGGCGCCTCGAGCCGCCTCTGGCCGGCTGGATCGACTCCCTCACCGCCTTCTCCGGCGCCGGCGACCCCGACGTGCTGGCCCACCTGCTCGAGTTCGCGGTGCACGACCTGGGCTCCCGAGGCACCGGCGCCATCTTGAGCTACCGCCCCGACGAGCTCGACCCTCCGTCGGTGGAGGAGCGGCTGCCCCCGCCGAAGCCTGAGCGATTGAGGCGCGCGCCTT
>JBPPMN010000312.1:0-12277 GCA_051306055.1 Acidimicrobiales bacterium | reverse complement strand
CCCACGAGGTGCCCGCTCCCTCGCCGACCACCCGCGACCGGGGGCCGTCGACGAGCACGAAGTACGGCGACACGGGCACGTCGTAGAGATCCCAGGCCTCGTTCGACATCAGCGTGACCACGCCCGGAGGGGCGAGGTCGGCCACGGCCGCAGGGGACTCGGCGTCGGGCCCGTTGGTGACGACCACCAGGCGGGTGCCGGCCCCGGGCAGGTCGTCGGGCCCCAGCTTGCGAAGGGCCGACCAGAAGATCCCGCAGGTGCCACAGCCGGTGGAGAGGAAGGCCAGCACGGTGTGGTGGTCGACGCCGGCCACCGCCACCCGCGCCGCACCCCCGGTGGGCAGGGAGCCGGTGAGGTCGGTGGCCGGAGCGAAGGGGGCGTCGCCACGGGGAGGGGCGACGCCGTCGGCCGTGCGGGCTGGCGGGTGGGCGGAGGTCGAGATGTTGCGCCGGCCCGCCCGAGGGCGGTCGGCCTCCTGTTCGTCCTCGAGGTTCACGCCGAGGTCATGGAGCGCCTTCAGGATCTCCGCGTGCGAGCGCAGCAGACCGACCACCAGGGCGGCGAGGAGACCGACGACCAGGGCCATGACGACGAGGAGGGCGGCGGTCACAGACTGGTCATCCTGTGTGCCAGACGGTGCCCCAGCGCACCGTGATGGTGCTGCTGTCGTCGAGGCTGCGCCGCAGGTACCACCGTCCCTCGGACGGGCGGTACACGCCGAGGCTGGGTGCTCCGAGGCCATGCCAGTCGCCGACGACCGGGAGGTCGCCGGGCTCGCCGAAGCTGATGACCTGAGCTGTGGCACCCGCCCGCAGATCGTTGTTCAGGTGCCACTCGCCGTCGCGGAAGATCCCGACGCCGTCGATGCCGTCGCCGTCCCAGTCGCCGGCCACCGGACGATCGCCGGGCTGCATCCCGTAGGTGAAGCGGTGCACCGTCTTGGGCCACGCGATCGAGTTGCTGAGGTGCCACTCGCCCCGGCGGAAGATGCCGAGGGTGCTGACTCCGTCGCCCTTCCAGTCGCCGGCCACGGCGATGTCGTCGGACTGCAGCCCGTACGGCGGGCTGACCCGGAAGGTTGCGGCGGGCGAGAGACGGTTCGAGAGGTGCCACGCTCCGTCGCGGAAGATCCCCACACCTGTGGAGCCGTCGCCGTTCCAGTCGCCGGTGACGGGCAGGTCGCCCGCCTGCATCCCGTAGGTGAAGGGCGGGACCGCTCCGAGGTTGGCCGACTGCCGCACCGACCAGCGACTCGTGCGGTTGTCGTAGAACCCGATGCCCCACTTGCCCTCACCATCCCAGTTGCCGGCCACCGGGTAGATGGGTGGGGCGTCCTGCAGGCAGGGACGGTTGTGGTTGCGGGTGTTGTTGTCGGTGCGGACGGCGCTGCTCGAGCACGAGGGTTCGATCTGCCACGGCGGGGTGCAGGTGACCACCCGGCACTGGATGGGGCCGATGCAGGCGATGTGGTTGCTGCAGTTGCCGTAGCGGAAGGCGGTGCAGCCGGCCTTGCGGTGGTCGCAGCGGCCTCGACCGCAACCGCAGGGGGTGCCGTTGCAGGAGCCGCTGCAGATGCCGTTGCCGCCGCACCCGCAGCCTCCGCAGGGCTTGTGGCAGTCCATGTAGTAGCGGGCTGCGCCCCCGCAGAAGCTGGAGCCGTCGGCCTTCCACCACCCACCGGTGATCGAACCGCTCGGGCAGGCGTTGGTGCCGTAGATGGCGCAGCAGAACTCGGTGTAGCCGTCGCAGCAGAGGGAACCGCAGGCGCAGCCCTGGCCCTGGCAGCTGCAGATGGCCTGATAGGCGCTGGTGGGCCGCAGGAGGAGGTCGGTGGGCTTCGTGACGAGCGCACTGCCGACGAGGGCCGAGCGCGTGAGGAAGCTCCTGCGGTCGAGTCGGTTGGCGACGGCGTCGGTCGCTCTGGAGAGCATGCTGCGAGACACGAGACCCTCACGGTAGCGGCTCGGACCAGCCGGGTGTCCGTCGTCGGCCGGCCGGGGAGGAGGTCGTCGGTCGATAGCCTCAGCCCATGGCGCTGCGCTTCGTGATCATCGGTGGGGGACCGGCCGGGCACACGGCCGCCACCCACGCTGCTCGCCTCGGTGCCGAGGTCACGGTGATCGAACAGGACGTCATCGGTGGTGCCGCCCACCTGTGGGACTGCATCCCCTCGAAGGCGATGATCGCCACCGGCGGGGCGCTGGCGTCGGTGCGCCGGTCGCCGGAGATGGGGCTCACGGCGGCCACCGCCGCCGTCGATCCCGACGCCTTGAAGGCCCGGATCGCCGCCATCGAGCAGAAGCTGGAGGGCGGCACCCGCCGGCTCCTCGACAGCCAGGGCGTGCGCATCATCCGGGGTCGGGGGCGGCTGGCCGGTCCCCGGGAGGTGGTGGCCCTCACCGAGAGCGGCCCCGTGGAGCTCGAGGCCGACGCCATCCTGCTCAGCACCGGGAGCCGTCCGCGACTGCCGGATTGGGCGGAGGTCGACGGCCAGCGGGTGCTCTCCACCCGCGACGCCTACCCGCCCGACACCTGGCCCGAGCACCTCGTGGTGATCGGCTCCGGCGTCACCGGTGTGGAGTTCGTGCACATGTTCTCGTCGCTGGGCAGCCAGGTGACCCTGATCGTCTCGCGCCAGCACGTCCTCCCCCAGAAGGACCCCGAGGTGGCGGCGGCGCTGGAGGAAGAGCTGAACAACCGCCAGGTCCGCCTGCTCAAGGGCGCTCGAGCCGTCGGCATCGACCGGACCGACGACGGGATCGTCGTGCACTGCGACGACGGCCGGGCCGCGCCGGGCACCCACGCCCTGCTGGCCATCGGCTCGATCCCCAACAGCGAGGGCCTCGACACCCACACCGCTGGGGTGGAGGTGGATGCCGGGGGCTACGTCCCCGTCGACGACCTCTGCCGCACGAACGTCGACCACATCTACGCCGCCGGCGACCTCTCCGGGCGCCTGCCCCTGTCCTCGGTGGCCGCCATGCAGGGCCGACGCATCGCAGAGCACGTCATGGGCGTGCAGTCCCGGCAGCGCCGCCACGTCGACTACGACAAGGCGGCGTCGGCCATCTTCACCGTGCCCGAGATCGCCGACGTCGGCCTGGCGGAGGCCGACGCCTTCTCGGAGGGCCGCAAGGTCCGCGTCACCAAGGTGCCCTTCTCGGCGTCGCCCAAGGCACTGATCGAGAGCCACAGCCGCGGCTTCGTGAAGATCGTCAGCGACCCCGCCACCGGAGTGGTGCTCGGCGGCTCGATCGTCGGCCGGCACGCCGCGGAGCTCATCTCGGTGGTGGCGGTGGCCGTCACCAACGGCCTCCGGGTCACCGACATCGTCGACAGCCTGCTCGTGCACCCGTCGCTGTCCGAGGCGCTGGCTGAGGCCGCCGAGTGATGCCCGCCCTCACCGGGCCCGCGCTCGTGGTGGCCGCGCTGCTGGCCCTGGCCGGGGCGCAGAAGCTGCTCGATCCCACCATGACCGTCGGCGCCCTGCGAGCGCTCCGGCTGCCGTCGTCCCCCTGGCTCGTCCGCGTGGGATCGGCGGCCGAGGTGGTCCTCGGGGTGGCCGCCATCACCGTCGGCGGCCAGGTCCTGTGGCTGCTCGTGGCCCTCAGCTACGTGGCCTTCGGCGCCTTCGTGGTGGCGGCGCTGCGGAGCGGCACGATGATCGGCTCGTGCGGGTGCTTCGGGCGGGAGGAGACCCCACCCCACCCCAGCCACGTCGTGCTCAACCTGGCCCTCGCCGCCGTGGCCGTGGCCGTCGCCGCTCGTTCACCGGAGCCGCCGCTCGACGCCATCGTCGATGGCCCCGGCAGCGGCCTCGTGGTGGTGGCCCTGTCCGCGCTGGCGCTGTTCCTGCTCCAGGCCACCTTCGTGGAGCTCCCGCGTGCCCTCGTGGCGGGCCGGCCCCGCCTCGCGTCCAGCGGCTCCCGGCCTACTCGATGACGACGACGACGTCGCCCGAGCCCACCGACTGGCCCGGGGCGACCTTGATCTCGGCGATGGTGCCGGCCTTGTCGGCGGCGATGTTGTTCTCCATCTTCATGGCCTCGAGCACGCACACCGCCTGACCGGCCTCCACGGCGTCACCCACCTCGACCAGCACCTTCACGATCGTGCCCTGCATGGGCACGGTGACCTGGCCGCTCCCGGCCGCTGCGCCCCCGCCGCCCGCCGCCGCTCGCCGGGGACGGGGACCGGCAGCACCGCCGGCGGCCACGGCCACCGGCACCTCGGGCATCCACACCTTCACCGCGAAGCGCTTGCCGTTGACCTCGACGTCGACGTCGCGCTGCACCTTGGGCTCGTCGCCCTCGGGTGCCGGGGACGCCGCCGAGGTGACTCCCGTGAGGTCGAGGCGGTCCTCGACCCACTTCGTGGAGTGCACGCCGGCTCGGAAGTCGTCGTGGCGCAGGATGGCCAGGTCGGCCGGGATGGTGGTGGCGATGCCCTCGACCACCATCTCCTCGAGGGCCCGGATCATGCGGTCGATGGCGGTGGTGCGGGTGTCGCCCCACACGACCAGCTTGCCCACGAGGTTGTCGTAGTACTGGCTCACCTCGTCGCCGCTCTCGTAGCCGCCGTCCCATCGCACGCCGAAGCCCTGGGGCGGGACCAGCCGGCTGATGGTGCCCGGCGACGGCAGGAACTTGCCCTCAGCCGGGTCCTCGGCGTTGACGCGCACCTCCACGGCCCAGCCCCGCAGGTCGATGTCGTCCTGGGTGAACGACAGCGGCTCGCCCGACGCCACGCGGATCTGCTCGCGCACGAGGTCGATGCCCGACACCAGCTCGGTGACGGGGTGCTCCACCTGCAGGCGGGTGTTCATCTCCAGGAACCAGAACTCGCCGTCCTGGTAGAGGAACTCGACGGTGCCGGCGTTGTAGTAGCCGCAGGCCTTGGCCACCTTCACGGCGGCCTCGCCCATGGCCTGTCGGGTCTCGGCCGGGAAGTCGGGGGCCGGGCTCTCCTCGATCAGCTTCTGGTGCCGGCGCTGGGCCGAGCAGTCGCGCTCGCCGATCCACACCACGTCGCCCTGGGTGTCGCCGATCACCTGCATCTCCACGTGGCGGGGCCAGGTGAGGTACCGCTCGACGTAGCACTCGGCGCGGCCGAAGCCGTTGAGGGCCTCCGACTGGGCCGACTCGAGCGCGGCGTGGGCCTCGTCGGCGCTCTTGACCACCCGCATGCCGCGACCGCCGCCGCCGTAGGCGGCCTTGATGGCCACCGGCCAGCCGAACTCCTCGCCGAAGGCCACCACCTCGTCACCGCTGGTGAGGAACTCGGTGGTGCCGGGCACGCCCTGCACCCCAGCCTCCTGGGCCGCGATCCGGCTCGACACCTTGTCGCCCATCACCTCGATGGCCTCGGGCGGGGGACCGATGAAGGCCACGCCGCGCTCCGTGATGGCCCGGGCGAAGTCGGTGTTCTCGGAGAAGAAGCCGTAGCCGGGGTGCACGCCGTCGGCGCCCGACTGCTCGATCACCTCGAGGATCCGCTCGGTGTTGAGGTAGCTCTCGGCGGCCGTCTGGCCGCCCAGGGCGTAGGCCTCGTCGGCCAGTCGGACGTGGAGCGCCTCCCGATCGAGCTCGGAGTACACCGCCACCGTGGCGATGCCCATCTCCTTGCAGGCGCGGATGACCCGGACGGCGATCTCGCCCCGGTTGGCGATGAGGATCTTGGTGAGCACGCCATATGGTTACCGGTGTGCCGGGTCGACGCGCCACCTCTGCGCTGCGAGGCGGGCCCGGAGGTCGCTTCTCCGACGTGCGCTGGGTGGCCGAGACGGGCTCCACCAACGCCGACGCGATGGCGCTCGCCCGCGATGGTGAGCCCGAGGGGATCGTGCTGGTGGCCGACCACCAGACCGCCGGCCGAGGCCGGGCCGGTCGCTCGTGGACGGCCCCACCGGGAGCCGGGCTGCTGCTCACCGTGCTCCTGCGTCCACCGGCCGCCGTGATGGACCTGGCCACGATGGCGGTGGCCGTCGCCGCCGCCGAGGCCGTGGAGCAGGTGGCCGGCTTCTCGCCGCGGCTGAAGTGGCCCAACGACCTCGTGTGGCCGGGCGACGGCTCGCTCGCCGACCGCAAGCTGGCCGGGATCCTGGCCGAGGCCGACTGGCCGGCCGCCGCCTCCATCTCGGCCGGGTGGAAGCAGCCCGGTCCGACCGAGCGGGTCGTGGTGGTGGTCGGCATCGGGATCAACGTGGCCTGGCCGGCCGACCTGCCCGACGAGCTGGCCGAGGTGGCCGTGGCCTGCAACCACGTGGTCGCAGGCCCCGTCGACCGGGAAGACCTGCTCATCGCGCTGCTCGAGCACCTGGGCCCGCGCTACGACTCGCTGGTGGCCGGCGACCGGACCCCGCTCCTCGACGCGTGGCGATCCCGGTCGGCCACCCTGGGGCGGCGGGTGCGCATCGAGCTGGGTGCCGACGACGTGGTGGGTACGGCCGTCGACATCACCGACGAGGGCCACCTCGTGGTCGACACCCTCGAGGGCGAGCGGCGGACGTTCGCAGTGGGCGACGTCATCCACCTCCGCCCCGCTGGCGAGCCCGGTCCTCTGTCGCAGTAGCCTTCGACTCCGATCGATGGCGGAGGGGCGCGTGACAGGACCGAGATCGGGATGGAGCCGGCGGTCCTTCCTGGGGGCGGCGGGGGCTTCGGTGGTGCTGCCCGTGCTGGGTGCGACCGGTCGAGCCGCAGGCGCGTCGCCGCCACTCCTGCCGGCCCGCCGCTACATCGAGCGCACCCTGCGCCTCGTCAACGACCACTGGATGCACGGCCACCCCAGTCCTGGTGGGCGCGACTGGGCCCGGGCGACGTACTTCACGGGGGCCATGGCCCTCCACCGCCTTCTGGACGATCCCCGGGTGCTCCGCTACGCGGAGTCATGGGCGGAGCAGAACGACTACGGCCTCGCAGGTGGGACCACCACCCGCCACGCCGACAGCCAGTGCGCCGGGCAGGTGTACTACGACCTCTACGACGTGGCACCGGATCCGGCCAAGCTCCAGGCCATCGAGACCTCGGTGGGGGCGATGGTGCACGGTCCAGCGGCCGCCGACACCGACGACTGGTGGTGGGTCGACGCCCTGCACATGGCGCTGCCGGTGTTCATCCGGGCCGGTCGCCGGCTGGGGGATCCCGCCTACCTCGCCAGCGCCCAGGCCCGCTACCGGCACACCAAGCTGGAGCGGAGGCTGTTCGCGCCCGAGCTCGGCCTCTGGTACCGCGACCCGTGGTTCGTGCCGCCGGCCGTCGCGTCGCGAACCCCCAGCGGCCGCCCTGTGGTGTGGTCGCGCGGCAACGGCTGGGCCGTGGCGGCCCAGGCCAAGGCCATCGAGGCCCTCGGCCCGGAGCGGGGGGCCTGGCCCGAGTACGCCACCGATCTGAAGGCCTCGGCGCGGGCCCTGGCCGACCGCCAGCGGCCCGACGGCTTCTGGAACGCCAACCTGACCGACCCCGACCACTTCGGCGGTCCCGAGACCAGCGGCACGGCCATGTTCACGTTCGGGCTGGCCTACGGGATCCGCACCGGGGTCCTCGACCGCAGGACCTACCTCCCTGTGGCGGCCCGGGCCTGGAACGGCATGGTGGCGAGCGCTGTGCACCCGGACGGCCTGCTGGGCCACGTGCAGGGCGTGGGCCTGTCGCCCAGCTCGGCGCAGCCCGTCACACCGAGCTCCACGGCCGACTTCGGCGTCGGGGCCTTCTTGCTGGCCGGCTGCGAGCTGGCCCGTCTGGCGGTGGGCGACCGCGGCGCAACCGTGCAGACGGCCGCCGAGCGGCGGCGCCGCGCCTTGGTCCGAGCCCGCCAGCAGTGGGCCGCCGGTGGCGACTCCCAGCGCCGCTGACCGAGGGCGCCCTGGTCAGGGGTCGTCGGTGGTGGCCTCGAGGACGGCGAGGGCCTCAGCGGCGGCGGTGGTGAGCGGGCCGGGGGCGGTCAGGTCGCGCTCGTCGACGCGGTGGACAGCCTGGACGTCGCGGCCGGTGCTGGTGAGGAACACCTCGTCGGCCTCGGCGAAGGCATCCATGGACACGTCGGCCTCGGTCGCGCCGGTGACCTCGAGCACCAGGGCCCGGGTGACGCCGGCCAGGCAGCCCGACGACAGCGGGGGCGTCACCAGGGTGCCGTCGAGCGCCACGAACACGTTCGAGCCGGTGCCCTCGCTGAGGAGGCCGGTGGTGGTGGCGAAGATGGCCTCCGACGCGCCCAGGGCCTTGGCGTGGGCCAGGGCCTTCACGTTCTCCGCGTAGGAGGTGGTCTTGATGCCGGCCAGCGCGCCGCGCTCGTTGCGGGGCCACGGCACCACGCGCACCGCCGTGGTGTCGGGCCGTCTCGCCATCGGACCCGCCGCCACCACCACGGTTGCTGCGCCCTCGCCCCGCTCCGATCCCAGCGGCGCGGCGCCGCCGGTGACGGTGACGCGCACCCGGGCCAGCGGGAGGGCCGCCGCCGAGGCCACCTCCGCGATGGCGACCCGCAGCGCATCGTCGTCGTAGGGGACGCGCAGCCCGAGGCCCTCGGCCGAGCGTCGGAGCCGCTCGAGGTGCCGGCGGGTGGCGAAGGGCCGACCGTCGCTGGCCTTGAGCGTCTCGAACACGCCGTCGCCGACCGTGAGGCCGTGGTCGAAGATCGACACCGTCGCCGACGCGGCGTCGACCAGCGCGCCGTCGATCCACACGAGGTCAGCCATGCCACGATCCTGACGCGACGCGCAGCAGGTGGCGAGCCTTCAGCTCCGTCTCGGCCCACTCGTCAGCGGGATCGCTGTCCCAGGTGATGCCACCACCGGTGCCGAAGTGCAGGAGGCCGTCCTCCACGAAGAAGGTTCGGATGGCCACGTTGAGGTCGCCCTCGCGCCGATCGGCGTCGACCCACCCCACCGCTCCGCAGTACACCCCTCGCGGGGTCGGCTCGAGCTCGCCGATCTGCTGCAGTACGGCCAGCTTCGGTGCCCCGGTGACCGATCCCGGCGGGAAGGTGGCGGCGATGGCGTCGGTCCACCCCATCCCGGGCCGCAGCCGGCCCGTCACGGTCGACACGAGGTGGACCAGCCCCGGGTGCTGCTCGAGCGAGAGGAGCGATGGCACCTCGACCGAGCCGAACTCGCACACCCGGCCGAGGTCGTTGCGGACCAGGTCCACGATCATCACGTTCTCGGCCCGATCCTTCTCCGTCAGCCCCGACGGATCGGGCGCCGTGCCCTTGATGGGCGACGAGCTCACCTGGTCGCCCGCCCGCCAGAGGAAGCGCTCGGGCGACGCCGAGGCCACGTGGCACCCGTGGGCGGGCAACCGCACCACCGCGCTGTACGGGGCCGGGTTCCCCTCGGCCAGGGCGGCGCCGAGGGCCGCGATGTCGGCGTGGCGGGGGAGCGGGGCGGACAGCCGGCGCGTGAGGTTCACCTGGTAGACGTCGCCCGCCGCGATGGCCGCCCGGATGGTGCCGACCCCGGCCTCGAAGGCGGCCTGGTCGAGCGACGAGGACCAGTCGTGGGGCGCCGGGCCCCGCCACGGGGGACCCGGCCAGGGCCGGGCCGGCCGCACGTGGGCGAAGCGGGCGCACACCGCCGGCCCGTCGAAGGGCAGCACCACGGCCCAGAAGCCGCTGGAGTCCAGGGCGGCGAGGTCGCTGGTGACGTCGACGAGGTCGGTGGCCAGCCGCCCGCCCACCACCGCCAGAGGGATGTCGGGTGTGATGGGGCGGGCCACGGAGCGCAGCGTACGATCAGGGGCTCCGGTCACCGTCACCGTTCCCCACCCGGAAGGCCCCATCCGCCGTGCACGTGGAGTTCACCGAGGAGCACGACGCACTCCGCAAGGTGGTGCGCGACTTCGCCGAGACCGAGATCGCACCGCACGCCGAGGCGTGGGACCGCGACCACACGTTCCCCACCGACACCGTGCGCGCCATGGGCGACCTCGGGCTGTTCGGGATCCCGTTCCCCGAGGAGTACGGCGGCGGGGGCGGCGACCTCACCATGCTGTGCATCGCCATCGAGGAGCTGGCCCGGGTCGACCACTCGATGGCCATCACCCTCGAGGCCGGCGTGGGCCTGGGGGCCAACCCGATCTGGCGCTTCGGCACCGAGGCCCAGAAGCAGGCCTGGCTGCCCGACCTCTGCGCCGGGCGCACGCTGGGGGGCTTCGGCCTGACGGAGCCCGAGGCGGGCAGCGACGCCGGCGGCACCCGCACGACAGCGGTGCTCGACGAGGCTGCAGGGGAGTGGGTGGTCAACGGCGAGAAGGCCTTCATCACCAACTCCGGCACCGACCTCACGGCCTTCGTCACGGTGACGGCTCGCACCGGGCCGAGTGAGATCAGCACGGTGATCGTGCCGTCGGGCACCCCGGGCTTCGAGGTGCAGCCGCCCTACCGGAAGATGGGCTGGCACGCCTCCGACACCCACGGCCTCACCTTCATCGATGCCCGGGTGCCGGCGGCCAACCTGCTGGGCGAGCGCGGCCGGGGCTTCGCCCAGTTCCTGCAGATCCTCGACGAGGGCCGCATCGCCATCTCGGCCCTGGCCGTGGGCTGCATCCAGGCCTGCCTCGACCACTGCACGCGCTACGCCCAGGACCGCCAGGCCTTCGGACGACCGATCGGGGCCAACCAGGGTGTGGCCTTCCAGGTGGCCGACCTCGCCGTGATGGCCGAGACGGCCCGCCTGCTCACCTACCAGGCGGCCTGGCTGCACGACACCGGCCGCCCGGTGAAGCAGGCGGCGGCCATGGCCAAGCTCCACACCACCGAGGCCGCCGTGAGCGCCACCCGCATCGCCACGCAGGTCTTCGGCGGCTACGGGTTCATCGACGAGACCCCCGTCGCCCGGTTCTACCGCGACGCCAAGATCCTCGAGATCGGCGAGGGGACCAGCGAGATCCAGCGCCTCGTGATCAGTCGCCAGCTCGGTCTGCCGGTCGAGTGATCGGCGGGCGAGCACGGCGAGTGCGCTCCCGCGGCCGCCGATCGTGGGGCCAGCGGGCGGTGCTCGGGCTCAACGGGTGCCTCGTGGTCGGGCTGCTGGCCGTCGCGGGCGGGCTGGCCTACGGCTACGGGAAGTACAGCCAGCTCTCCCGCGTGGAGCTCGGGTCGGTGCTCACCGAGCGCGAGGGCAGCCGCGACCCGCAGAACTTCCTCCTCGTGGGCGTCGACAGCGCGGGCGACCTCGACCCCGACGACCCAGCGGTGGCCGGTCGAGCCGTGACGGGCCTCCGCTCCGACACCATGATGATCCTGCGGGTGGAGCCGGCCGGCGGTGATGCCTCCCTCCTCAGCCTGCCGCGCGACCTGTGGGTGCCGCTGGCCAGCGGGGGAGACCAGCGCCTCAACGCCGCCCTCGAGATCGGTGGACCGGGTGAGCTCATCGACACCATCGAGCAGTACCTCGGCATCCCGGTCAACCACTACGTCCAGGTCGACTTCGCCGGCTTCAAGGAGCTGGTGGAGGCCGTCGACGGCGTGCCCGTGCCCTTCGACACCCCGGTGCGCGACGTCCGGTCGTTCCTCGACATCGAGGAGGCCGGGTGCATCACGCTCGGTCCCGACGACGCGCTGGCCTACGTGCGGGCGCGCAGGTTCCAGACCTTCGAGGACGGGCGCTGGCGCACCGACCCGTCGGCTGACCTCGGGCGGCAGTCCCGCCAGCAGGACTTCATCGTGCGGGCCCTCCACCGAGCCATCGACAAGGGGGCCCGCAACCCGGTGACCCTCGACCGGCTGGTCGACGTGGGCCTGGCCACCGTGGTGGTCGACGATCTCCTCACCGCCGACGACATCGTCACCCTGGCCTCCGGCCTGCGCTCGTTCGACCCGAGCGACCTGGCCCTCGATCAGCTGCCGGTGGAGGACGACACCGTCGGCGGCGCCGACGTGCTGCGGCTCCTCGACGGGCCTGCGCAGCCGGTGCTCGACGAGTTCCGCGGCACGATCGATGGTGAGGTGCGCCCCGCAGAGGTGCGGGTTCGGGTCCTCAACGGCTCCGGGGTGCCCGGTCAGGCCGGCGAGGTGTCGACCGCGCTCGGGGAGCGTGGCTTCGCCTCGGCCGGCACCGGTGAGGCGGAGCGCTTCGACCTCGACGCCACCGTCGTGCGCCACGTCGCCGGGCAGCGGCAGGCCGCCGCCCTCGTGGCCCGGTACCTCGCCGGCGATGTGACGATCGAACAGGTCGACGGTGAGCTGGCCGCCGACGTGGTCGTGGTGACCGGTGCCAGCCACGAGGGGGTGCGCCAGGCCCCCGGTCCCCCGTTGCCCGACACCCCGGTCGAGGAGACGC